>NZ_JASIAL010000172.1:0-38193 GCF_030042015.1 Trebonia sp.
CGATCAGGCGCGCCGCCTTCACCGTGACCAGCTCGGGGTCGCCGGGGCCGAGCCCGACGCCGTACAGCACCCCGGCTTTCGTGTTCACTCGGCCTCGCTCGCGATCGCGTTGACGGCGGCGACGGCCATCGCGCTGCCGCCGCGGCGCCCGTGCACCACGAGGTAATCAAGGCCGGATGCCGCCAGCGCCCGCTTCGACTCCGCGGCTCCGACGAAGCCGACCGGGATGCCGATCACCGCCGCCGGCCGCGGCCCGGGCAGGCCCGTGCTTGGCGGCCCGGTGATCTCCAGCAGGCGGAACAGCGCGGTCGGGGCGTTGCCGATGACCACGACGGCTCCGGCCAGGCGTTCGGCCCAGAGGTCGACCGCGGCGGCCGACCGCGTCGTCCCCAGCTCCGTGGCGAGCGCGACCGCGGCCGGGTCGCGCAGCGTGCAGACCACCTCGTTGCCGGCGGGCAGCCGCGACCGGGTGATCCCGGCGGCGACCATGTGCGCGTCGCACAGGATCGGCGCGCCGTCCCGCAGCGCGGCCCGCGCCCGCCGGACCAGGCCGGCGCTGTAGGCGATGTCGCGCGGGAGGTCGGTCATGCCGCAGGAGTGGATCATGCGGACGACGACCTGCGCCACGTCGGCCGGGAAACCGGACAGGTCCGCCTCGGCCCTGATCGTGGCGAAGGAGCGGCGGTAGATCTCGGCACCGTCGCGGACGTAGTCAAATTCCGGCAACCTGGTATCCCTCGCTGGTGGCGGTCACGTCGACCTGGGTGGCGGCGGGCCGGCCGCAGTGCCGGGCGCAACCGCTGACGTGCACGATCCGCTCCGGCCAGCGCGCGGCGAACCCTGCCGCGTCGGCCTGCACGTCGGCCAGCGCGCTCGCGCAGCCTGGCCGCCCGGCGCACGCCGTCACCCGCAGCCACGGCGACGCCTCGTCCGTGCCGAACCCGAGGCCGGCCGCGTCCGAGAGCACCCCTGACGCGTCGCGCGGGTGCGGCAGCACCACGCTGCGCCACGGGGTGACCCGCGCCGCCCGGCCCGTGAGCCGGTCCGCGACCCAGGTCAGCTGGGCTGAGGTCAGCCTGCCGAGCGGAGCGAGCAGTACGACAGACTTCGCACCGCCCCCCGCCGCCGCCTCGCCTGCGACGAGGCCGACGGGCCTGGCGGCCGCGGCCCGGGATTCTTCCCTGGCGGTGGCCAGCCCGAGGCGGGCCGCCACCGCGGCACGGACCCGGCCGGGGCCGCCCGGCAGGTCGGCGATCCGCCAGGCGGTGCCCCCGAGTTCCGCCCGCAGGTCGAGGAACGCCTCGGCGCAGGCGAGCATGGCGGCCACGGCACGATCCCGCAGGCCGTCAGGGACGCCACCGCCGGGAGCCTCCCCCGCAGGGGCGGGGCAAGGGACGCGAAGACCGTTGACGACGGCACCGTCCGGCCGGACCGTCGCGACGACGTCGGCTCCGAGTCCTGCCACGTCGCCGCGCCCGTCGTCGACCGCGAACAGGAACCGCCCGGACAGCCCCGCGAGGGGCGGCCGCGCGCACAGCGCGGCGTCCAGGCACCGGACGACTTCGGTCAGGTCCGCTCCGGCGTCCAGGCCGGCGAGCGGTGAGGCGAGCACGTTCCGCACCCGGTCGTGGGGAAGCGACGGGAGCAGCCCCGCCGCGGTGAGCTCGCTGGTCAGCGGGCTTGCGGCGGCCGCCGCGAGCCCGCGCAGCTGGAGGTTGCCGCGGGAAGTCAGCTCGACCCGCCCGTCGCCGAGCGCGGTCGCGAGCCGGGCGAGCACGCGCAGCTGATCAGCGGAGATCAGCCCTCCGGGCAGCCGGACCCGCGCCAGCAACCCGTCCGCGGCCTCGCCGAGCCGGACCACGCCAGGGCAGCGGTCCGTCGCTGAGCGGCTGGGGAAAGGGCTGGTCACGGGCACGCCCGGATTCTACGCCGGCGTCCGGCGGCCCGTCTGCCGCGCGGTGGCCGGTTGACGAGCCGCGAGGCACCCGGCTACCGTCCACACTGCGTGACGGCGCCAGGAAGCTGGTGGGAAGCCGGGAGGCTCCAGGTATCGTGATCGTTCTGCTGTCCACCTCGGACACCGACCTGCTGTCGGCCCGCGCGAGCGGCGCGGGCTACCGGCTCGGCAACCCGGCCCGCCTCGCGGCCGACGATCTGCCCGCGCTGCTCGACGGGGCGACCGTGGCCGTCGTCCGCATCCTCGGCGGGCGCAGGGCCTGGGCGGACGGCGTGGACGCGGTCCTGGCCTCCGGGGTGCCCGCGGTGGTGCTCGGCGGCGAGCAGGCGCCGGACGCCGAGCTCATGGAGCTGTCGACGGTGGCGACCGGCATCGTCGCGGAGGCGCACGCCTACCTGGCCCACGGCGGCCCGGAGAATCTGCGGCAGCTCGCGCGGTTCCTGTCGGACGCGATCGCGCTGACCGGCGAGGGCTTCGACCCGCCGGCGCCGATGCCCTCGTGGGGAGTGCTCGACCGGGGCGCCCGAGGCGCCCGGGGCGCCCGGCCCGCCAGGGAAACCGCACGCGGCGGTCGGCCGTGCCCGGTCATCGCGATCCTGTACTACCGCGCCCACCATGTCGCGGGAAACACCGGCTTCGTGCACGCGCTCGCCGACGCCGTGGAGGCGGCAGGCGGGCAGGCCGTTGCGGTGTTCTGCTCGTCGCTGCGCACCGCCGAGCCGGCGCTGATCGACGCCCTGCGGGCCGCGGACGCGATCGTCGTGACCGTGCTCGCGGCCGGTGGCCTCGTGCCGGCCGAGGCCGGCGCGGGCGGTGCCGACGAGCAGTGGGACACCGGGGCGCTGGCCAGCCTCGACGTGCCGATCCTGCAAGGCCTGTGCCTGACCACCTCCCGCGCCCAGTGGGCCGGCAGCGACGAGGGACTGACGCCCCTGGATGCCGCCACGCAGATCGCGATCCCCGAATTCGACGGCCGCCTCATCACGGTCCCGTTCTCCTTCAAGGAAGTCGGCCCGGACGGCCTCACCAGCTACGTCCCCGATCCCGAGCGCACCGCCCGGGTGGCCGGCATCGCCGTCAAGCACGCGGCCCTGCGGCACGTCCCGGCGGCGGAGCGGCGGGTCGCGCTGATGCTCTCGGCCTACCCGACCAAGCACGCCCGCATCGGCAACGCGGTCGGCCTTGACACCCCGGCCTCGGTCGTCGCCCTGCTGGCCGCGATGCGGGACGCGGGCTACACGGTGTCTTCCGGCGCGGGCGGCGGCGAACTCCCTGGGGTGGCCGACCGGAACGGCGACGCGCTCATCCACGCGATCATCGCCGCCGGTGGCCAGGATGAGGACTGGCTCACCGCCGGGCAGCTTCAGGGCAACCCGGTCCGGATCCGCGCGGCGGACTACCGAGCGTGGTTCGCCACCCTCGACCCGCGCCTGCGCGAGGCCGTCACCGGGCACTGGGGCGAGCCGCCGGGCGAGCTGTTCACCGACCGCAGCCGGGACCCGGACGGTGAGATCGTGCTTGCCGCGCTGCGCGCGGGCAACGTCGCGGTGCTGGTGCAGCCGCCGCGCGGGTTCGGCGCGAACCCGGTCTCGATCTACCACGACCCCGACCTGCCGCCGAGCCACCACTACCTGGCCGCCTATCGCTGGCTGCGCGAGGAGTTCGGCGCGCACGCGGTCGTGCACGTCGGCAAGCACGGCAACCTGGAGTGGCTGCCAGGCAAGACCGCCGGGATGTCGGCCGCCTGCGGCGCGGACGCGGCGATCGGCGACATCCCGCTGATCTACCCGTTCCTGGTCAACGACCCCGGCGAGGGCACGCAGGCCAAGCGCCGCGCGCACGCCACCCTGATCGGGCACCTGGTGCCGCCGATGGCGCGCGCGGAAAGCTACGGCGACATCGCCCGTCTTGAGCAGCTGATGGACGAGCACGCGCAGATCGCCGCGATGGACCCGGCGAAGCTGCCCGCGATCCGCGCCCAGATCTGGACGCTGATCCAGGCCGCCAGGCTCGACCATGACCTGGGACTGGACGAGCGGCCGCACGACGCGGAATTCGCCGACTTCCTGCTGCACGTCGACGGCTGGCTGTGCGAGATCAAGGACGCCCAGATCCGCGACGGGCTGCACGTCCTTGGGTCCGCGCCGGAAGGAGCGGACCGCGTGAACCTGGTGCTCGCCATCCTGCGCGCCAGGCAGATGTGGGGCGGCCGGGCGCAAGCCCTGCCCGGCCTGCGCGAGGCGCTCGGCTACGCCGAGCGCTCGGGCGACCGCGAGGCGGCCGACGCGGCCGAAGCCCGGGCCCGGGCGCTCGTCGAGGCGATGGAGGCCGCGGGCTGGGATCCTGCCGCGATTGGCGGCATCGCCGGGGACGCGCCCGCGGCGGTCGCGGACGTGCTCGCGTTCGCCGCCACCGAGGTCGTGCCCAGGCTCGCCCGGACGCGCGAAGAGATCACCAGCACGCTGCACGCGCTCGACGGCGGGTTCGTCCCGGCCGGCCCGAGCGGCTCACCGCTGCGCGGCCTGGTGAACGTGCTCCCGACCGGCCGGAACTTCTACTCCGTCGACCCCCGCGCCGTCCCGTCCCGGCTGGCCTGCGAGACCGGCCAGGCGATGGCCGACTCCCTGCTCCAGCGGTACCTGGCCGACACCGGGACGTACCCGGAGTCGGTGGGCCTGTCGGTGTGGGGCACCGCCGCGATGCGGACCTCCGGCGACGACGTCGCCGAGGTGCTCGCGCTGCTCGGCGTCCGGCCGGCCTGGGACGAGGCGTCCCGCCGCGTCAACGGGCTCGACCCGGTGCCGCTCGCCGAGCTCGGCAGGCCGCGAATCGACGTCACCGTCCGGATCAGCGGCTTCTTCCGCGACGCCTTCCCGCACGTGGTCACGATGCTCGACGACGCCGTCCGGCTCGTCGCCGGGCTTGACGAGCCCGACGAGGCGAACTACGTCCGCGCCCACGCGCGCGCGGACCTCGCCGTCCACGGCGACGAGCGCCGGGCGACCACCCGGATCTTCGGCTCAAGGCCCGGCGCGTACGGCGCCGGGCTGCTGCCGCTGATCGACGCGCGGAACTGGCGCGACGACGCCGACCTGGCCGAGGTCTACGCGGCCTGGGGCGGCTTCGCCTACGGCCGCGACCTGCACGGCCGCGAGGCCCGCGCGGACATGGAGACGTCCTACCGGCGGATCGCGGTCGCCGCGCACAACACCGACACCCTCGAGCACGACATCGCCGACTCCGACGACTACTTCCAGTACCACGGCGGCATGATCGCGACCGTCCGGGCGCTGACCGGCCACTCCCCCCGCGCCTACATCGGCGACTCCACCCGCCCCGATACCGTCCGCACCCGGTCGCTGTCGGAGGAGACCGCCCGCGTGTTCCGCGCCCGGGTCGTCAACCCGCGCTGGGTCGAGGCGATGAAACGGCACGGCTACAAGGGCGCGTTCGAGCTCGCCGCCACCGTGGACTACCTGTTCGGCTACGACGCCACGGCAGGCGTGGTCGAGGACTGGATGTACGACAAGCTCACCCAGGCCTACGTGCTTGACGAGTCGATGCGGGAGTTCTTCGCCGCGTCCAACCCGTGGGCGCTGCACGGCATCGCCGAACGGCTGCTTGAGGCCGCCGACCGCAAGCTATGGGACACCCCGGACCCGCAGACCCTCGCCGCGCTCCGCCAGGTCTACCTGGAGACCGAGGGCGACCTCGAAGACAGGTAGCGAGCCGCCAGGGCGCGGCGGGCGGCACGGCGGCACGGCGGCACGGCACCAGCGCTGTGAGAACTTGACGGCATGCGGTCCGTTTTATACGGTGCCCATGTCCCCGGGAACGGCCCGGGGGGACAGCCAGCCCAGCGAAGTCCGGTGCGAATCCGGCACTGTCCCGCAACGGTGAAGCCCCTGTCAGGGGACGAGTCCGGTCGCCTGGCCTGGCCTGTCACGCGAACAGGAGTCCTCGGAGGAAGGGCGGTTCGCTGCGAGGCCCGGTCGCCGGACTTTCGCAGAGACTCTCTTCGTCCTCCGCCTCATCAGGAGGATGATTCATGACACACTCGGCTGCCGGCTCCCCGTTGCGCGCCAACGGCTCCGCGGTGTCGTCCGGCGACTGAGCCCGGCTCGCCGCGATGTTCACCCGGCACCATGAGCGGACCGGCCTGGCCCGGCCCGCTTTCCGGCCCGCGGGGCCGGCGAGCCGGCGGCGGGAACGCGTGCCGCTAGCGGTCGTCCTCGCCGCCTGCGCGGTGCTGCTCGTGGTGACGATGACGCTCGGTGTGGGCATCGGGTCGGTCCCGCTCAGCCCGGTGGCGGTCTGGGACGTGGTGGCTGGCGGCCTGGCCGGCCATCAGGAGAACACGGTCGCCGGGATCATCGTCTGGCAGATCCGGCTGCCCCGGGTGCTGTTGGCGGCCGTCGTCGGCGCGGCGCTCACCACCGCGGGCTCGGTCGTGCAGGTGCTGGTCCGCAACGCGCTGGCGGATCCCTTCCTGCTGGGCGTGTCGTCGGGTGCCAGCGTCGGCGCTACCGCCGTGCTGCTGCTTGGCGCGTTCGCCTCGCTCGGCGTGTGGGCGATCTCGGTCGGCAGCGTGCTTGGCGCGCTGGCCGCGATGGCGGCGGTGTTCCTGGTCTCCAGGTCCGGCTCTGGGCTGTCTCCCACGCAGCTCATCCTGTGCGGGGTCGTGCTCTCCGCGCTGTTCGAATCGGTGACCAGCTTCCTGATCTTCCGCGGGAACCCGCAGGCGACACAGTCGGTGCTGTTCTGGCTGCTCGGCTCGTTCGGGCTGGCCAGCTGGGACCAGCTGCCGATCCCGCTGGTAACGCTCGCGGCGGCGATGGTCTACCTGCTAGCGCACGGCCGGACACTGAACGCGCTGGCCATGGGCGCCGAGCCGGCCGCGTCGCTGGGTGTGGACGTGCGGCGGCTGCGCCGGAACTTGTTCCTCGTGACCTCGCTGATCGCCGGGGTCGCGGTCGCGGTGAGCGGGGTGATCGGATTTGTCGGCCTGGTCGTGCCGCACATCGTCCGCCTCGTCGTCGGATCCGACCATCGCCGGGTCCTGCCGGCCGGCGTGCTGTTCGGCGCCTCCTTCATGGTCCTCGGCGACCTGCTGGCCCGCACGATCGTCGCCCCGCAGGAGATGCCGATCGGGGTCATCACGGCGTTCATCGGCGCGCCCACGCTCATCGTGCTCATCCGCCGCCGCCCCTACCTGTACGGCGCGACCCAATGAGCCTGCAGCTGGAAGGCCTGGCGGTCGACATATCCGGGCGCAGGATCGTCACCGGAGTCGACCTGGCCGTCCGCGACCACGAATTCGCCGGCCTGGTGGGGCCGAACGGGAGCGGTAAGTCCACGATCCTCAAGGCGATTTACCGGGTGCACCGGCCGTCCGCCGGGCGGGTGCTGCTTGACGGAACAGACCTGCTGTCGCTGCGCCCGAAGGAGGCGGCGCGGCGCATCGCGGTGGTCGCGCAGGAGTCGACCAGCGAGTTCGATTTCACCGTCAGGGAGATCGTGATGATCGGCCGCACGCCGCACAAGCGGTCCTTCGACGGCGACACCGCCGCCGACCGCGGCATCGTCGACCAGGCGATCGAGCGCGTCGGCTGCGAGCGGCTGGCCTACCGCCGCTTCAACGACCTGTCCGGCGGCGAGAAGCAGCTCGTCCTCATCGCCCGTGCGCTGGCCCAGGAGGCCGACCACCTGATCCTGGACGAGCCCACCAACCAGCTCGACATCCACCATCAAGTGGAGATCCTCGAACTCGTCGCCGGACTCGGCGTCACCGTGCTGGCGGCCCTGCATGACCTGAGCCTCGCCGCGTTGTTCTGCCGCAGCATCCATGTGCTGCACGCCGGCCGGGTGGTGACGAGCGGCCCGCCCGGCGCCGTGCTCACGCCCGAGACGATCCGCGCGGCCTACGGCGCCGATGTCCTGGTCATCGAGCATCCCGACACAGGGACGCCGCACCTGATCCCGCGCCGCGTTCAGCCCGCCACCCGAAAGGATCCCAGTGCATCACAACCACGGTTCCCGGCACACCGCCCGGCAGCGGGCCAGCCGCAACCTGACCGCGTTCACGGCGCTGCTCGCCCTCCTCGGCCTGGCGGCCTGCAGTAGCGGTACCCCGACCGCCACCGCCACCGCGTCAGCCAAGTCAGGCAGCGATTATCCGGTCACGGTCACGAGCTGCGGTGTGCCGGTGACTTACGACCGCGCGCCGCAGCGGGCCGTGGCCAACGACATCAACACCACAGAGGACATGCTCGCGCTCGGGCTGGAGTCGCACATGGCCGGGACTTTCGGCGCGGTCGGCGACGGCCCGGTCGGCCAGCCGATACCGCCCCAGTACCAGGCCGGGTTCAACAAGGTCCGCGACGTGGATCCCGACAACTACTTCACGCTGGAAGAGCTGGTCGCGCTGCGGCCCGACTTCCTGTTCGCGGGCTGGAACTACGGCCTGCAGGTCGGTACCAACCTCACGCCAAGCTACCTCGCCAGGTTCGGGATCAAGACCCTGGTGCTCACCGAGTCCTGCGCCTGGGTCCAGCCGGGCACGGCCTCCGTCAGCATCAGCGACACCTATCAGGACCTGCGCAACCTCGGCGAGATTTTCGGCGTCGAGAGCCGCGCGCAGCAGCTGATCGCCAGCATGCAGGCTCAGGTGGCTGCCGTCCGGGCCAAGGTAGCCGACCTTAAGCCGATCAAGGTCTTCGACTATGACAGCGGCGAGGCCGCCCCGTTCACCGGGCCGGGGCTGGCCATGCCGACCGCCTTGATCAGCCTGGCCGGCGGGACGAACGTGTTCGCCTCACTCAAGCAGAGCTGGACGTCGGTGTCCTGGGAGCAGGTGGTCGCGGCGCAGCCTCAGTGCATCATCATCAACAACTACGGCACCCCGACAGTCGCCCAGAAAGAGAAGTTCCTGGAGACCTTCGCTGCCAGCAAGAACCTGCCCGCCGTCAAGAACCGCTGCTTCCTGCCGCTGAGCTACGACGAGGTCACCCCGAGCCCGCGCAACGCCGAAGCGGTAGTCGCGATAGCCAAGTGGCTGCACCCGTCGGCGTTCGGCCTGCCCCCCGACGGCTCATGAGATGCGCCGAGGGGTGCTGCGCCTCAGGCGGCGGGCGCGGGGTGCAGCAGGCCGCGGTCAAGCACGACCGGCACGGACAGCTCGCGGTAGCCGTGCTCGTCGAACAGCACCGTGACCTGGTCGCCGTCGTATCGCTGCACCGTGCCCTCACCCCAGCGCCCGCTCACCACCCGCGAGCCCACGGCGAACGGGACCGCGGCCGGCGCGGGCTGCGGCGGCGCGAGGTCGTTGTCGCAGTTCCCGCAGGGGCCCGGATAGTCCTGCCCGAAGTACGTGAGCAGGAACGAGCGCCGGCAGCCGGCGTGCTCGGCGTAGCGGCGCATCATCGTCAGCCGCGAGCGCTCCACCTCATCCTCGCGTTCGGTTGCCGCCTCTGACGCCCTGAAGACCGCGGCGACGTTCATCGCCCCGGTCCAGCTGACCCCGCCGTCCGCCTGCCATGCCGCCGCGCCGAGATCGGCCAGCCGGACGAGCGCGGCCGTCTGCTGCCGCGCGCCGGGGACCGGGACCGCCCCGGCCCGCGGGCCTGCCCCGATCGGCTCCCCGGCCACGAGCGCGGCCGCGGCCTGCTCCACCACCGCGCCGGAAACGCCGCGCGCGGTCAGGTGGCGTGCCGTCTGGAAGTCCTCGTACCGGTAAAGCAGCCGCGCCTGCGCCGGCCCGCCGTCGCGGCCGGCCCGCCCGAACTCCTGGTAGTACGAGTCGAGCGAAGGGGGCGGGTCGACGTGCACGATCCAGCGCACGTCAGGCTTGTCGATCCCCATGCCGAACGCGACCGTGGCCGCGATGACGCGGGCCGGTCCGTCCAGGAACGCCGTCATCGCCTCGTGCCGGACGCGGGCGGGCAGCCCGGCGTGGAAGACGGTGACCTGCTCGCCTGCCGACGCGAGCGCGTCATGCGCCGCCTGCGCGCTGGCGTGCGTGGCCGCGTAGACGATGCCCGGGCCCCGCAGTTCGGCCACCGCCCGCACGAGTTCGCGCTGCTTGTCGGCGGCGGTGCTACATCTGGCCCGGCAAGCCGAACATCGTCGTCCGGAACCGCGCTCCCTTCTTCAGGAAGACGCGCAGGAGGTCGGTCGCCAGCGCCAGGAGGTCAAGGGCTGCGTCGATGTCAGTCGCCTCGACCCGTGCGACCGTGCCTTGCTCCAGTTCCTCGACGAATTTGGTGGTGACAGCACCGATCACTTTGTGGCCGAGCATCGCCTGCGCGTTGTCGCCCAGCAAGGATCTCAGCTGCGCCCCTGGGTACAGTTGCACCCGGCCTATCTCCCATGGGCAGGTGATGGTCAGCCCCTCGACCGGCAACAGGAATGTGGTCACCGGCACAGTCTGCCCGAAACCAGCGCGAACCCGCAGCGGCAGCGCAGCTCAGGCGGGATTTGCCGGTATTGAACACACATTCGTTATCGCTGCCATGCCGCGACGACCGTGCCCCCGGCCTGGCCACAGCGCTGGGCCACGCGCCACGGATAGTGGCCGCTGCAGCATGCGTGCCCGCGAATACGCATCACTTGAATCCGCAACCCTGCCAGTACCTCCCCGCCAAAGCTGCTGAATAGGACCCTCTGCCGATCCCGTGGTGAACCGGAACCGGGATCCAGCCGTTTCCCAAGTAGGACATTCGACACTGGCCCACCGCCATTAAGTGGGTGAGCGCGTGCGGATCGACCGGGCAGACCTGGCCGACGAGCCGGACGACGCCCATGCGGCCCGCTACGCCTGGCCGGCTCCCGACGGTCCGAACGTCGTTTGCAAAGACCAGGGAGAGACAGTCGCTGGCGACGCTCTCCCCGGCTCGTCCCCGTTCTCCTGGACTCGGCCGTGCGCATAGAACGGGCTGCGGCTTACCACAACGCCGACGACCTCGGATACACGACCATGGGAACGGCTGCGGCAGACGTGCAGACGGGTGCCTGGGGACCTGCCTCAAGGCGTGAGTTCGACCCCGAATCAGCGGGCGGGCCGGTCCGGCAGATCGATGCCGGGAAAGCGAAAATCACCAATGAGGGCGTTCAGGAAGTTGTGGCTCATCTTCCGAGGTTTACTGGAGGTGGCCCCTTGGATACTCCGGAGCAAGGGATGCTGGACGACAGCCGGTCGGGCGTCGGCGGCAGGTGGAGGGTGACCGAAACCGCCCGGCCGTACATCCAGTAGCCTCATCCCTCTGGCTTGTGAATGGCGGCCCACACGACTTTGCCGAAGGGGTGCTCGTCTGGGCGATAGAAGCCCCACCGCTCGGACAGGCCGTTGACCATCTGAAGACCGCGCCCGTGCTCGGCGTCAGAGGTGGCGTCGCGGAGCACGGGCGTGGCGTCGGTTGCGTCCCAGACCAGGAATACCGCACTTGCTCGATCACCGAGCATCCACAGCGAGATGGGGACGTATAGGCCGTGCTTCCGCGTCGTCTCGACCGCGTTCGTGGTCAGCTCGGTCACGATCGTGGCGGCGTCGGCCGCTGTGTCGCTGCTGGCTTTCCACTCGCGCAGGACGGCGGTTACGTGGGCGCGGGCGCTGCCCGGTGCGGTGTCCAAAGGGCTAGTTGCAGATGGGAACGCAGCGGCCAGCGGTCCGGCCATTGAGGGTCACTCGCGGCCGGGTCGAGGGGGATGCGGTCATCGTAGGCGGGGGTGAAGCGCGGAACGCTGGAGCGCTCCGCACCGATCTTCGCCATGCGGCCGGTGATGTCGGGGCTCTGCATTCTTACTCCCGGCGTAGCGGCAGTACCGGTGTATGTTTGCCTATCATACGTACGCCTACTTTGAGAATGCAAGGTAGTCGTTTTCAATCAAATCGAGCGATGGAAGGCCATACCTGTGCCGACCAGGCAGCCGGACAGCCACGGTCCCAGGGCTGGATGCCGCGATAGCATCTAGGCGAATGGATAGATCACAAGTGGCGACTCATCGGCCCAAGCCGCCGACCGTGAGACTGCGGCGCTTGGCGGCCGAGCTACGCCGTCTACGCGCCGACGCAGGCCTTAGCCGCGAGCAGGTCGCAGAGCAGACCGGCGTCAACGAGGGCACCCTCTACAGGATCGAGACCGCCCGGGCACGCCCGCAGCGTCGTACGCTGATCGCCTTGCTTGACCTTTACTCCGTCGGCGAGCCGATGAGGGCTGATCTCATCGAGCTGTCGCGGTCGGCGGACGGCCAGGGCTGGTCGCGGCCCTACCAGTGGCAACTCCCCGGCGAGTACGCCGTGTACATCAGCTTCGAGGCCGAAGCCAGGGCCGAGCACAACTACGAGTCGCTGTTCATCCCTGGCCTGCTGCAGACCCCCGAGTACAGCCGCGCGATGTCGCAGGGCGTGCTCCCCGCTGCCACAGAACCCGAGATCGACGAGCGGGTACAGGCCAGGATCGAACGCCAGAAGCTGCTCGACGGACCTGAGCCGCTTCAACTGTGGGCCGTGGTGGACGAGGCCGCGGTGCGGCGCGTCGTCGGCGGGCGTCAGGTCATGGCCGCGCAGCTTGAGCACGTCCTCGCGATGATGAAACGGCCCAACGTCACCGTGCAGGTGATCCCCTTCGACGCAGGGGCACACCCGGGGATGCCTGGCTCGTTTATCTTCCTGGAGTTCCGTGACGAGGGCGACCCGGAGCTCGTGTACGTCGATGCCCAGGCCGGGGACATGTTCCTTGAGTCAGAGGACGACCTGCGCCGGTACCGGACGATGTTCGATCACTTGCGCGCTAGCGCTCTCAGCCCGGCTCGCAGCGCTGACCTGATTGCCTCGGTCAAGGAAGGAAGGTTGGAATGAACGGGCTCGACACGAGCGGGCTTGAATGGTTCAAGAGCCGCTACTCATCCGGCAACGGTGCGTGCGTGGAGTGCGCGCTTCTGCCCGACGGCGGCATGGCCGTCCGCGACACCCAGGACCGCGACGGGACCGTGCTCACCATCCCCGCCAACGCATGGCAGAAGTTCGCAACCGACCTTAAGAAGTGAGCTGTCCCGGGTTTCTTGGAGGCTGTGACTTCTGGGAAAGTTAGGTCTCATGTCAAGTCGGAAGCAGCATCCTGCGGAGCTGCGGGACGTGCCGTTGCGATGGTGCTCGACCTGCGTACGGAAGCAGGGGAATCACGCCGGTTCCCTAGCACGCGTCCACGAGAAACCCGGCGTTAACCCGAGACGCTCCGCAACTGGGTCGAGCGGGCGGAGATTGACGGCGAGCAGCAGCGATTATTTAGTCTGTGCTGTTGTGGTCCGTGTGAAGAGATCACGCTGCCAAGCGATTGTCAGAGCAAGGCCCTCCCCCAGAGAAACGATCGGCTCCCAGTCGAGAAGAGCCTTGGCCTTAGCTATGTCAGGTTTTCTGATCGCCGGATCGTCCTCCAGCGCAGGCAGGAATCGCAAGGGAGAACTGGAACCCGTTAGGGTAAGGATCATGCGCGCCAGCTTGATGATTGATATTTCATCAGGATTTCCGAGATTGATCGGACCTGGCTCGTTTGATTCCAGCATTCGGATAAACCCCTCGACGAGGTCCGTTACGTAGCAGAAACTGCGTGTCTGGCTACCGTTCCCATACACGGTCAGTGGCTCGCCGCGGAGAGCTTGGGCGATGAATCTCGATACTACCCTGCCGTCGTCTGGCCGGAGGCCCGGACCGTAGGTATTGAAAATCCGCGCTATTCCAGTATTGATTTTCTCGGTTCTGCGGTGCGCCATAAAAAGTGCTTCAGCATAACGTTTAGATTCGTCGTACACACTCCTCGGACCCACTGGATTTACGTTTCCCCAGTACTCTTCGCGCTGAGGCTTCTGCAACGGGTCACCATAGACCTCGCTCGTAGACGCAAGTACAACACGGCAGGAACTTTTCTGCGCCGCCTGGATAACAAATTCGCTGCCATGACTTCCCGTAGCGAGTGTCTCGAGCGGGAATCGGAGGTAATCATTAGGTGACGCCGGGCAGGCCAAGTGGGCAATGGCGTCGAATTCACCCTCCATGGGCAGATTCGCGCACACATCGCCTTCGATGAAAGTGAAATCTGGAGAAGTAGTCAGTTGTTCTATAGAGTTCCTGCTGCTCGTAACGAAGTTGTCCACCGCGACAACCTCATTCCCTCTACTTAGGAGTGCCTTGCAGAGATGGACTCCCAGGAAGCCAGCACCTCCAGTTATCAGGATTCTCAATCTAGGGCCTCCAATATCCGGGCAGAGATGTTCGACTGCTAGTGCGGCAGGGTGCAATCAGCGAGCGGATCGTGTTCATGAGCGCAGGCGAGGTCGCCGTCCGGTCAAAGCCGCCACAGTGATGACGGTGTCACAGGATTTCGCACTCGACTGCCGCACTGCGCTCCCACCCTGCTGTACTGTTAGATGAGTCCATGAACGGCCCCTCTTTCATCTTCGCCTATCTCGCCCTGCATTCACAACACTCTTGCCGCTGGATCCTGAAAACTGGCTTCGGCGCAGTTTTTCGTGGCTGCTAAGCTTTTCTTCTTACGTAGGGTGAGGATTACGGCGAAGCGAGCAGGTCGGGGCCGTCGGCCAGTGGCAGCTCGCCCAACCCTCCCCGCTGAGGTCGGATAGAGTATGGTCGATGCGAACACTCAACGTCCCCTCCAACATCATCCGGTCCTTTGCGCTGTACTTGACGAAGGGCCTCATCGACGTGGCCGAGGCGGAGCTTAGGGAAATCGTTTCAAGTGCAGTCGTTCACGAACGCCAGGATCGGTTTCTCGTGGTAGCGCTGACTGCCTATGATGCTGAACGGGTTGGCATGCAGGCACGACTGCTAGACGATGTCCGCATGGTGGTGGCTGGCCCGTCGCTCATCCGCAGCGAGAACGATCTGCTGGATCTCTGCTCGGTCGCTGCGGCAGAGATTGAAAAAGCCCTCGTCGGCGCTGCTGGTCCCGCGCCGTGGTCAGTCACCTTGTCAGTGCGCAACCCGCCTTGGCGGCGTAAGCCCCCATGGGATCCGGGGCCGATCTTCGCCCGTGCACTCCACGGTGCCGATCCGAACTCGACAAGCCGGTGCCCGGTTGATGTCCGGGTGCAGATCGACGGGGAGCAAGGCCACATATCGGTGAACCTGTGGGACCAGCCCGTGGGTAAGCGTCTGCGGGAGATTGCCTCGTCGTGGCCGGGAGCGCTGCGGCCCACAGTGGCGGCCGCACTCGTCCGGCTAGCCGTGGACCTTGGAGGTAAGGATGCCGCCGCTGTCGGCTTCTATGACCCTTTCTGCGGCAGCGGCACCATTGTGGGGGAGGCAGCCCAGCGTGGCCTGGCCGTATTCGCCTCGGATCGATCCGAGGAAGCCGTCGAACTCACTCGGCAACGGCTGGCCGGAATGGGGCTCGCTCCGGACGACCTAAAGTGGCGGATTTTCACCCGGGACGTTCGGAACGGGCCAGATCAGCGCGTTACCGCACGGCTGGTGGCAGCGAACCTGCCGTGGGGCAAACAGGTTCAGGTTGACGGCGTGCTAGCGCTCTTGGACGCCACCGCGCTGCTGACCGCGTACACGCTGAGGTCCGGCGGTGGCGCTGCACTCCTGACCACCCATGAGGAACAACTGATGCCGCGGCTGCGTCGGCATGGCCTCACGGTCGGGTTCCGTCGCATCGGCCTGCTAGGTCAGACCCCAGCCATAGTGACGTGCAGTTACAAGCCGAGTTGAGTGTCACGACGATGCGCTGAAGAAGGTCTATCGTCTGGTCGGGGCAGGATCCTTTAGCCCATCAGGTAGTCGCGCAGACGTTCGAGTTCGGTGGCCAGACTGGGCTCGTCTCCCGCGCACGCTAGGATGAGGCGAGTAATCTCGTCTGCATGCTGCTCGCGTTCCTTCAACGACAGGCTCCGGACGCTGAGTTCGTCTGGATACTGCAGAATGTTATAGGCGCGCATGCGTACGTCCTCCGCGATCGCGAAGTGGTGCAATTCAGTCAGTTCGCCGACGTTGTCCCGCTGCACCGTGACGTCAAGCCAGACCTCGACCTGCTCGCAGGCAGTGCGCAGGTTCGCGACGAACGTGTCCCACCGCCCACCGACCCGGATGCGCTCGAACACTTCGCCAACTCCATCGCACGACGCCGCAATCGACACGTGCTTGAACTGTTCCAACCGCGGCCACAGATCCGATGGCAACACGGTGAGGTTCGAGTTGTAGTGGATTTTAATGTGTCGCGAAGCACCGGACCCCGCCAGGAGGTCAAGCAGGCGATAGTGGCTGGACTGCATGAACGGCTCTCCACCAGCGATGTACAGGAAGCGGATCTCGTGAGCGTGGTCGCGGATGGCCTGCCAGAACTCCTCGTCGTCGCGGTAAGGGTCGATGTTCGCCGTTGTCCACGTGGGTTTGCGACCAGCGGCGAGACGGGAGCTGACCGGGAACGAGCACATGATGCAGGCGAGGTTGCAGGTATTCCCGAGCCGAAGATCGAGATGGATGGGGAAGCGGTCGAGCCAGCCGTCCTCGTCGGTGGCATTGATCAGCTCAGCCAGGTCGACCTCGTTAGCTAGGACACTGTTCATCGCCGTTCGGTGAGAGCTGACCCCGAGGTCCTCCTGCTGAAAGCAGGAACGACATGCAGTCGGCCGCTCGCCGGCGAGCATCTGAAGTCGGGTCCGCCGCATGGCTGCGCTGTTGAACGCTTCGTGCAGTCCCATGACCCGCCCCGGATTCGCCTGGGCATAACGTGACATCGGCGAGCAGCCGAGTGCGTCCGGATCGAGAATGAACTCGGGCTCGATCTCCTGCTCGTAATACCTGTCATAGTCGTTTGTGGCATCGAAGCAGCAGCGGCCCCACACGCCATCGACCGTGCCGGCAATGTGAGTCCATGGCAGGACGCAAACGGTGTCGCTTTGCGGCCAACGGCCCGTTTCGGTCACTTGCTTTCCTCCCTGCGCAGTTACTTGGCCTTCCGTCCCCTACTTGGCCTTCCCGATCGGATCTAGCAGTACGCCGACGTCGTGGTAGAGGCGAGCGGTATCGGGCATGCCGTGTGCCGCAAAGTGGGCGCCCAGATGGAGCATTTCCGGCGCGGACGCCGAGGTAGCGTAGTGCGCAACTGGATCGATCCCGTTCGCGCACCGGCGAAAGACCTCTCGGGCTTCGACGACCCGACCCACGCGGAGCAACGCCAGTGCATGCCACAGCGACCCCGTGGCCGGTGCCTCGGCCAACTCGTCCACTTGGCCCAGCCTCAGCCTGCACTCATCGGCTAGCAGCGCGACGCGCGGAGACACGGGAATTTGGCCGAGCAGGCGGAGGCAGTCACCCCACAGGCCAAGGGCGTGAAGGAGTTCGGGGGTCTTTTGTATCGGAAGTTCAGGTGTCGTTATGATCTCGTCTTGTTCGACCGACCAGACTTCGTGCACCACAGGTCTGTCAGCAGGCGACCGCCAGGACAGCCGCGCCAGATCCTGCGACAAGATCTCCGTATAGGCGAGTCCGTTGCGGCGGTACTGGAACCACTGGTCGGTGTGGCGGATGTCGTGGGCAACATGCCAGCCCCACGCTGTCGTAACGGGGAGGACGAAAGCGCCTATGGCTTCAAGCCGAGCTACCAACAGCGAATCCTGATAACCCCAGCGTGGGACGATCTCCGGCATGCCATCTGCCGCGGAGACCAACGTGCGGTCGGCACTGAACAAGCAGCCGAATACGTAACGGTGCCGCAACCAGCCTGTTCCCTCGCAGTCTAGGACGTAGCGCCCGTTGCCGAGTTGGCTGAGCCAGCCGGTCGCGTGCATCATGTTCGTCACCAGAGTGGGCATGTGGAAGCGGATCCGATTGTCTGTGGTGAGCGCCTCTTGATGGACAAGGCGAGTGATACCGGCATGGCCACCCGGCACCACAGAGCTGTCGATGTTGCTGCGAAAGCCGGCGCATACAACGTCTGGCCACAGCTCGTGTCGAGCGGCGATTTCATCCAGCGCGCCGCAGCCGAGGATCATGTCGGCGTCGCAGAATACGAGCACGTCCGCCTCTGCGTGATCTAGCGCCGCGTTGATGGCAAATGCCTGGCTGCGATGGTCTTGACGAATGACGCGGAGATCAAGATCGCGGCGCCGAGCGCGCAAGTCGGACTGTGTAGAGTCCGTGGAACCGTCGTCGCAGATCAGCACACGCAACCGGTGGGGTGCGAGGCGATTGAGCGACGACAGCGCGATCGCGTCGAGGCAGGGCCGAAGGCTCCCCGCAGAGTTCCATGTGGCGACGATCACGTCGATGGTCGCCATCCTTGACCGGAGCGTGTTGCAGGAGTGCTCCCAGGGTGCGCCGAGGAGCGGGAAGGTGAAGCAATCGGCAACGTCGGGCGAGTCCGCCACCGCGGTCCTCGTCCACCAGCCTGCCGCGCCTTCGGCAGCCGCGCCGAGTGTCATCTGCGGATTGCCCCGCTGTAGAGTGCGGCGGTCACTGCGGCGCGCTGCGCGGCGACGGAGTACATCCGGCTTCCGGTGCGACGCTCTAGGTCAGGGATCTTAAGGCCGGAAACGGCTGCGGTCGCCCGTGCCATCGCAGCGACGTAGTCGGCAAGACGGATGGAGGGGAAGATGTCAGCTAGAAGACGTAGGTTGCCAGTCGGCCGGGCCACCACCGGCACTCCTTGCGTCACTGATTCGATTGCGACGAGGCCGAACCCTTCGTCCAAAGTACTTGGTATCAGCGTGACCCCGGTGAGCCCATACAGGCACGGCATCTCACCCTGCGGCAGCCACGGTGCCCACATAACGTAGTCCGTGATGTCGGCATTCGCCGCGTACTGCCGGGCCTCATTGAGGACAGCGGCGGCCTCGGTGCCCTCACCTGCGCCCGGGCTGACCACGACGAGTGCCCAGCGATCCTCCACCAGCAGTTGCTGTAGTACGGTTAGGGCTGTCATCAAGCCCTTGCCCGGGTCAGCCCGGTGCGGGAAAAGCAGTCGGCGGTGCCGGTGCACGGCTTTCTCGGTAAGCCGTTCCTGCAGTTCCTGGAGCGGGACGTGGGCCAGTGTGTCACACCGCGACGAGGTCAGCGCGGGCGGCACAATGTGTACAGCGTCCGCTGCCTGGCCCGGCACAGCCGCGAACAGTTCAGCGAGATACGGCGACGGCACCCAGACGGCATCGTGGTCGCCATGAGCAGCTGCCCGGCGCTCGTTGTCATACGCGAGGTTCGACAATAGGAGGACCCGGTGCGCGGCTGTACTGAGCCGACCGACCGCACGGTCGAGCACCAGAACGAGCCGAGCGTCACCAACAAGAGCATTGACGTCCCCGGCTTCCATCACTGTCGCGGATCCCGCATCACGCCACTGGCGAGATGTGCTGGAGTGACCAGCCATCCCGGCTACGAACGAGTCGTCAGGACCGATCGACTCCCGCCATGCCGCGCATTCCACGACGTGGAGTGTCCAGCCGAGCTCGATGAGCCGGTCGCAGATCTCGGCCGCGACCCGCTGCGCCCCACCCCGCACTAGCACGGGATCGACGGCATATCCCGTCAGCATGACTGCCGTAGGAGCAGTTCCCAAGTCGCACCTCCCATAAGCTTGTACAGTGGCTCTGCCAGCAGATCGAGAATGGGTACCGCAGGGCGGCCACGAGAGCGATTGGCTATACTTCCCCCCAATCGCCGCAACCAGCCCGCGATCTCCCCTCGGATATCCGCTGCGGACACATGCTGAGCCCATTTCGTGTAGAAAGCGCCGTCGCTCAGCGCGTACTGCCTGCACTTGGCGGACACTTCCGCTGCCGATATCGGAAAAATGTGCTCAACCACTGCCTCGGCGACATATGACACTATGTGGCCATTGAGATAGGCGGCATAGAAAAAGTCGATGTCCTCCGAGCCACCGCAAAACCGACCGTTGGACAGCCGCTCGTCGAAGCGAATGGCGTTGCCTTTCGAGCCGAGGAGCGAGAGGTCGATCGCGAAGGTTGCCCCGACACCGAACTGCCACACGTTCAGCGGCGACAGCGGCTTGCTCTGCCCGACCATCCAAGTGCCGTCGTCTGAGCCGCGATCGAATCCGAGGTCGGCGTCGAAAAGCTGGTGATGCGCGGTGTTCGCCGCAACGACGCGTGCGGTGGCGATCGCGGCACTGGCCGATCGCTGTCGGGCTACGAGCGTTCGCAATGCCGACTCGGACACGCGGACATCGTCATCCACGAAGACCACGGTACGGCTCGTCGCTGTGCTGATAGCGGCATTGCGGGCTCGGGCCGCGCCTCCGCCGAACCGATCAATGATCTGGACGTTCGGCCGCTGTGCGAGGTTGGCCCAGTCTGTGTCTGTCTCGGCAGGCACGCACCTATTACGCACCACAATGACCGGTATGCCGTCGAGTCGTCCGACGATGTTTTCACTAATGCGCGTGGCGCTCGCCGCGTCGCCCCTAGTGGGGACGGCGACCATCCAGTCCTCACCGTCGTGCAACGCAGGGCCGCTCAACACGGCTCAGCGATCGAGACGCATCCGTTGTCGGCGTCACCATCGACGCGTAGCCGGGAGAGAAAGTCCAGATCGAGCGAGTCCGACTGGGCGTTGACGTCGCCACGGGTTCGAGCCCTGTGCGGGTGCAAAAGGCCGACGCTGCCCGTGCAACTGCCGCAACTGCGCAGCGCGTCGGCACGGAGCAACCACGAGCGGACCGTCTCGGCAGTGGTGATATCGCTGATCGTCAGGCCGTCCTCGACCACCGCACGGGCATCCGATGCAAGCATAGACTGCGGGCACCGGTAGAGGCGGCCCGACTCTACCGAGATGCACCGCCACCGATTCGCGATCTGACAAGTCTCGTAGATGTCCTGAGTCAGCTCTGGATGGTCGCAAGCGGGTCTAGACGCGGCACGAAAATGATCGAAGTACTTGAACAGAACCGTCGTCCCCGATCGTTGGGCCATCCGCGCGATCGACGGTCGGGCGCGGCTGAGGTGTGCCGCAGTGTTCGGGTACACCGACACATGCACCTCCTCGACCTCGTCCCAAAATTCGTCGGGCTGGTCGGCAAGCCACAGACCGTTGGTGAGCAATCGGCGCCGGTCGCCCAGACCTGTTCGCCGCACCGCACGCAGGAGGTCAGGCAGCCTGGGGTGGAGCAGGGGCTCCCCGCCGAGGATGCGCACATGATCCACGTGCATCCACGGCAACAGAGCAACGAGATCCCGTTCGACCGTGTCGGGATCCGCGAACCAGGGCCGCATAAGTGGCGATCCGTGCGAGCAAGAGCGACAACTGATGTTGCAGTGGTGTACCGCGTTGACCTCAACCGCCTCAGTGTGTACTCGTCCGTTGATCACCGGGACGGCCTTGGGTACAGGCGCGTTTGCAGTCATGCCCGTGCCACTCGGCCAGGTGGACTGCCCTCCTGCGGCTTCCGCCAGTAGACGCTCGCATCCTCGGCGCTATTGGTATAGCCACCCATGAAGTAGTGCAATGTCGGCTCCCCGGTGGCGGCGACCGTCATTCCGCTGTTGAACACAGCCCGCGGCAGGTCTTTATCTTCGACCGAAATGTTGTACCAGTCCCAGGCATCGTAGGTCGTACCGAACGGATTGGCTTGCAAGAACCCAGGCGGGAACAACCACTCGCCGAGATCAATCCAGGTAAACCGCATACCCATCTGGTCACGCATAACGTTTGAGTCTGGTGACATGACGCCGACCACGAGGCAGTATGCATAAATGGCGCGACGTGTCAGCTCGTCGCGCCCCCATGGGAACTCCTCTCGCAGGAAAGGGCTGCCGTCAGCCTCGTAGATCTTACGCTGGCTGTGCGCGAGGTCGGCGCCGTTATCGACGACTGCCCGCCACAACGAACGCAAGTGACCGGCATCCCACCTGTTGTCGTCGTCCAAGAAAGCCATCCAGGTGTCACCAGCTGCCGTAACGGCCCGATTGCGCAGCTCGGCGAGCCTGGCTGGACCGTCCGTTTCGGATGGCCCGCGGAACTGGAAAAGGATGTCTCCATCGGGTACACTTTCGCTGCGCGCGGCATCATGACAGTCCTCGTTGTCGTCCACGAGAATCAAATGGCGAGTAGGGCCTTGATAGGTCTGGGCACGCACAGAATGGATACAGCGGGATAGATTCTCGGACCGGCGGGTAACCGTAAGCACCGTGATCAACGGTTCAGGAACATCTGTCATCCGCTCCGGTCCTTCGTTCACGGCTGCAACAGCAGACCCGGTAGACGCAGCCTCGCACTGAGCTTACCGTAAGTCTCACTTGGATGTGCAGAGAGTAGTATCGTTTCCTAACTTAGTGTGCTCATTATAGCTCTGCCCTTAGAAATATCGTCAAGATGTCTCGGCACACGCGATCGACGATCGATCCGCCCAAGATGCCGCCTTGTTGAGTGGCCAGTGCGATATCGAACCTGCGGTCCCGAAGGTTTCCCGGTCTCGATGGGCGATCTCTGGGCAACCGGATAACAGGCAACAACAACGAAGGGAAGGGCATCCGGCGTCCAGGGGCGTCGCGCGGACGTATGGACCGGGTGACCTCGGCTATCCTGGAGGCATGGAACTACCTACGTTCGCAGCATTCGTGACAAGTGGGCTCGAAGACATAGCTGCGGCAGAAATCAAGGCAAGCTTGAGTGGCGTCCGTATCCTGGAAACTAGGCAAAAGGTCGTGCTGGCCGAGGCAGCGGACCCGCGAGTATTCAAGAATCTTAGGACGATTGATGACGTCGCTATCGTGAGTGCGCTATCGTCATCAGTCGATAGTCTTGAAGATCTAATCACCTTGATTGCGAGTGGTGCGGATCTGAACGAGACGATTGCCATCGCAGGGCGAGCTGATATTTTTGAGGATGCGTTTTCCGTCACTGTTTCGGCCGCACACACGGCGTACGGGCCGGGGAAGGTAATTGAGGAAGCGATCTCAAGGGAGATCTCCAAACGCTACGCATGGCAGTACATTCAGGGACAGCGCGCGGCCATCGACGTGCGAGTTTTTATCGACGGCACCTGGGCGGTCATTGGTATTAGGTTGTATGATGAACCCTTGTCGCGCCGGACATATCGCACGGCGAACGTCCGCGGCTCGCTTCGGCCCACCGTCGCTGCCGCACTGGTGAGGCTGGCCGTGGTGGACGGGAAGCGGCACCGGGTGTGGGATCCGTTCTGTGGCTCTGGAACCATCGTGTGTGAGGCGGCGGCTATGGATCACGAGGTCTGGGGAACAGACATAGACCCCGAAGCGGTCGATGCCTCCCGGGAAAACATCTCCGCTGTCAACCACGCCTACTGGGGCCGGATTGAGAACGCCGACTCGACTAACCTCAAGACTTGGCAGAGGCACCGTTCGGCGACCGCTGTGGTTTCCAATCTCCCATGGGGTAAGCAAGTGGCCATCAAAAGCAAGCAGGCGCTGTACACCAGTGTCAGCTCCGGAGTGGCGGAACTCGGGCGACGCGGGGGTACTGGGGTACTGCTGACTGCCGAGCCACAACCGATCGTGCAGCGGCTGAGTCGAGAGCCCGGCATCAGACTCGATGAGCAGCGAATCGGCCTCCTAGGGCAGACGCCCACCATACTGATTGTCCGTCCGGTTCGCTAGATGAAGGGCAGCGATGGCCCGCAGGCGACGGGTTCCAGCGCCAGATATCAAATCTTGGCGCGTGTTCGTCGTCCGAGATGCATCTTTGTGGGACCGGGGTCGTGGGGGCGGAGGGTGCTTCGTCGGGTGGATCGTTACTTCGACGTCATCGCACTGGTGAGCAATGGCAGGTTCGAAACGGTCGAGTGGAGCGCTCGTCACTATCCCCAAACGCCCCATTTGCTCGATCTGAGTGATGCACTCACCTTGCCGTTCGTTGACGCCGTCTTCTTTGCTACGCCGACGCGGACGCACGCCGCATTGACGTGTGAGGCTTTGCAGGCAGGCTGTCACGTATTCGTGGAAAAGCCGCTATCCCTAGAGCCTGACGGAGCAATTCGTGCGGTAACGATGGCCGAGCGATACGGCTTGGAAGTCTTTGTTGGCTATGTCTATCTCTTCCATCCAGGTTTCCGGTTCCTTTCTTCCGTAGCTTCTCCGGAATCGATCAGGTCGCTTCGGTTCGAATGGGTACGACCGCAGCTTTCCGGGAGCCTTCACGGGGAGCTCCTCTGCCATGACTTGGCTGTGACGATTGCCCTTACGGGCGAACTACCGAAGCGCGTGGTCGTAATAGATTCCTGCAATCGATTTCTGCGCTGCCGCATCGAATTGCCATCAGGACGTTTGTGTGAGTCAACTATGGAATTGCGGCAGGATATGCTGAAGCGTAAAACTTTGACAGTTATCTACGAGGATGGAATGACATATAAATGGCATGACGACCAAGTTTTCTCTGTTGATGATCCGGTTGTTGGCCTGCTTAATCAGGAGGGTGAGGACCCGCTCTCACGAGAAATATCGGCCTTCCGCTCGGCTATCGAGGGACACAGACCCCGAATGGTCGATGATCGACGTTTCTCGATCGGAATCGCTCGACTCCTGTCCCACCTTGAGGACAACGTCGGCACATGAGACCGCTGATAAGAGCCGGACGGGAAATTGTATCCGTTGGGGTTATAGGCGCTGGAATTTTCGGTGTGTGTGCCGCCCTGGAACTCGCTGACTCGGGACTTGCAGTTACTCTTTATGAGAAGCGTGATGATATCGTGCGAGGTACAACTGCGCGGAACTTCTTCCGAGTCCATCGCGGCTATCACTACCCTCGGGATCTGGCCACCGCTCGGGCTGCGCGCGACGGTTACGAATTGTTCGCGAGAACCTTCTCGGATGCGCTCACTGCGCACGCGCCTCATCACTACGCTATCGCCGCAGCAGGCTCGCGGACAACGGCCGAGATGTTTGAAGAACATTGTGACTTGCTAGGCATTCGAGCGCGACTTGTTCGAGTGCAGGACCTAGTGCCAGGTTCTGTAGAAGCATGTTTCGAGGTTGATGAGGTCTACTACGATACGACGCTGCTCAGGAAAATCGCATGGCAGCGTCTGCTGGCAGCGGGTGTGCTTGTCGAAGTCAAGCACACCCATACTGCCCATGACATTGCGCAGAGGCACGACTTCTTGGTGATCGCTGTCTATGGAGCGCTGAACGAGATCCTCCAGGAACTGGAGCGACCCGCAGTTGAACTCCAATACGAGCTCTGTGAAGTGCCCATCGTGCATGCCCCTGATATGGGCCGGTCCAGCTTTGTCGTGCTAGACGGACCATTTATCTCAGTCGCGCCGTACGGAGACGGCTGCCATATTTTCTACGATGTCGTAAACAGCGTGCACGAGCGGTCCGTCGGGTATGCCAATCCATTCTCCCAGTACTTCACCACGGAGCCCGGTGAGCTGAGGTCACCTCTTTACCCGCGGACTAGATTCGACCCAATCCTGTCCTCGGCACGACGGTTCCTCGTGCCCCTAGCGAACGTTACTCACGTGGGATCGCTGTTCTCGGAACGGGTGATCATTCCCAGAGTCGAAAAGACCGATGCTCGGCCAACCGTAGTCACTTGGGTCTCACCCACCATGATTTCTATCCTGTCGGGCAAGGTAAGTACCTCCGTCGTGACAGCTCGATTCATTGCCGCATCGATAGCGTCGAGAGTGGGCGGTGCCGCGGCGGCACGGCCGTCCGCGTTGCTGGCTACGGACGAGAACCGCCTGTTGTGATCTTGGTGACTCTGCGACGTGGATGCGGGTAGTGAACGCTGCTGGCGAGGGCAAGGAAGGGGTTGCGTTAGCAATGAAAAATCGCCTAGCCTCCTGGGTAGTGTCACAAAAACTGGCCGACTCTTGTGCCACTAGACAGTGAACGGAGTTGTAATGTGTCGCCGTTCGGTACTTGTCACGGGAGCTGGGGGGTTCATCGGTTCAGTGCTCGTCGCAGCCTTGCTGAGACTCGGCTGGGACGTAGCGGCTGTCGATCAAGATTCCAGTAGGCTCAACCGGTTGTTGCGGTTTTCCGGTACTGGCAACCTGCATGCGTTCCGCGTGGACATCACCAGCCAGGCGGATATCGCTGATGTGGTGATGCGGGCGAAGCCGACGTCGATCGTTCATCTAGCCGCACTTCATCTCATCCCAGTGTGCGAGGCCCAGCCGAGACAAACGGTCGAAGTGAACATAGGCGGGCTCGTTAACGTCTTGGACGCAGCCGACCGTTCGCGAACCGAGTTTGTTCTCTTCGCCTCGTCAGCCGATGTATACGCCGCGTCAGCGGATCCGGCGGCCGAAGGCGACCAAGCTCGGCCATCGACCATGTACGGGATCACCAAACTGATTGGCGAGCGGTTGGTATCCGAATGGGCCGACGGTCAGCCAGGGCGGCGTGCAACAAACATGAGGATCTTCAACGTGTACGGGTCCGGCGACGGTAACCCACATGTCATTCCCGACATTCTCCGACACCTTCAACAGGGAGATGAGATCAGGGTCGGCAACGTCGAAGCAAGCCGTGACTTTATACACGTGGATGATCTGGTCGATTTGCTGTGCCTTGTGCTGGAGTCCAGTGCCCCTCCAGCACTTCTAAACGCGGGTACCGGCTCGGCCACGAAGGTGTCGGCAGTCCTTGATATGATCCAAGATCTCGTCGGCCGCCCGCTCACGTTGGTGTCTGACTCCGCACGGGTCAGAGCGAACGACCGTATCTGCTTGAGGGCGGACACGTCGCAGTTGCGCTCGTTGTTTCCGGGGTACGATCCGCGTCACATCGAGACTGGTCTGCGTGACATCCTGACAGCCAAAGGCGCGCCCCTCGGTAGGCTTCGGCACAGCAAAGCAGGACTGGCTTAGGCTCGATCGGAATGCCTTCAATCTGCTTTATTGCCACGAACCAAGGTGTCCCCTGGGGTGCCAGCGAATTTCTATGGGCGGGTACGGCTCATGCAATAGCAACCCAAGGCGGGGCTGAGGTAAATGTGTGCATCAAAGACTGGTCAGTCGGGCTTGATCCCATCGAAACTCTTAGGTCGATCGGGTGCAGAATCATCGCTAGGCCCATCGAGGAGGACGAGCGAGCGTTCGAGATGTGCGAGGTGCCGCTGGGGCCGGCGGCAGAAGTCTTGCGTCTCCGGCCCGACCTAGTGGTGATCTCCCACGGCGACAACCGAGAAGGACTACCGTGGATGGAGTTCTGCGCTAGGCACCAACTCCGCTATGTGAGCGTGGCGCACAGGGCGAGCGAATGGGATTGGCCGCCGCCGTTCTTGGTCCTCCGGTTGAGATCGGCGTATCTCGCTGCCCGCGCAGCTCACTTCGTATCCGACCACAACCGGCAGTTGACCGAGAAAATGATCTGCGCTCATCTTCGGAACTCTGCGATCGTGCGAAACCCATTCAACGTCAGCTACGCCAGCCCGCTCCCTTGGCCCGGCCACCACGGGATGCTGCGCATGGCATGTGTCGCCCGGCTCGACCTCGAGTCGAAGGCACACGATGTCCTCTTTGCTGTCTTGTCAGCGCCAAAGTGGCGACACCGCACGCTTCACCTCGATGTGGTAGGCCGGGAGGGACCCCACTCACAAGTCATCCGCGATCTCAGCCGGTTTCTGGACTTGCAGCACGTCACGTTTCAGGATTCGGTCAAGCAGATTAGCTCCGTGTGGGCGCAGTGCCACGCACTTGTCCTGCCCTCACGCAAGGAAGGGCTACCGGTGGCGATCGTGGAAGCCATGCTGTCGGGGCGTCCGTGCTTGGTCACGGAGGTGGGCGGCTCGTCAGAGGTAGTCGAGCACGGCCGCTCGGGATGGGTGGCTGAGAGTCCCACGTTCAAGGCACTGGACCGGGCACTTGACCTCGCCTGGGAATCGCGGGACGAGTGGGCGGCCATGGGGTCATTTGCTGCCCGCGCCATCCGTTCCTTGGTACCTGCCGACCCGGCCGGACAGTATGCGGACGTTTTGACGAAGATCCTTAACGAGCGCGATCATGACTGAACCGGACGAACGGATGCGGGAGGAAGGCATTGTCACTAAACGCTGCCCTAAGCGTGGTTGTCATCACCGCATCGGTCGGAAGACCAGCACTTCGACGATGCGCGGAGAGCGTACAAGCGCAAGACTTCGACGCTGTGCGGCACCTTGTCGTTGTTGATGGCCCGGCGTTCGCGTCCGGCGCCGCCCAGGCACTGGAGCATGTCAGTCGCAACAAGCAGCTGGAGGTCATAGTCCTGCCGCGGAACACCGGGCACTCGTCGCATTTCGGATATCGCATATATGGTGCAATGCCGTTGCTAGTTGATGACGACGTCATTTGTTACTTGGACGAGGATAATTGGTTCGATCGGGACCATGTATCCATGGTCGTCGATTCCATGTGCGATACCGACGCAAACTGGGCCTACAGCTTGCGAAGGATATGCAAGGACGACGGTGAGCTGATCTGTGAAGACGATTCGGACAGCCTGGGCTACTGGCCGAAGATCGCGACAAGGTTGCCCGACGGGTGGCTGGAGGATGACGATGAGGTCCGGATGCACGCGGACTACCCTCATCTCGTGGACTCGAGTTGTTATGCCTTGCCCAGAGAATTGGCCTGCGCGATTGCGCCGCTATGGCAAAAACTGCACGCGGACTCGGTGGTGCCCTCGTTCCTCGTTCCGCGACATACTGGCGTCTGCACCGGCAAGAGCACCGTCAACTATGCACTCGGCGGTGGTTCCGGTACACCGTCGGAGTGGTTCACTGATGGCAACCGCTTCGTCCGCGGGCTCTACGCCTCGGCTCCGCTGCCGTGGAGACAATCACCACAGAAACTCGGGCCCGGGTCTCTCGCGCATCCAGCGTTCTCTCCGCCGCCCGGGCAATGAGCTGTGCATCTGCGATGCGCGGGGTCCCGCTTACGGCCAGACAAGCCATGAAGCCGACATTGCCGTGGAACACGACGGAACTATCGCTCGGTGCCAGGAAGCCGCGCCTGGTAGTGATGATTACTGATATGGAGAAGCTGCTTCCTGACCGCTGTGCTGGCCGACGCTCGCAACCGGTCGGACGGCTCGTAGCCGGGCCAGGGTTTCATCCAAATATGACCATAGTTGTACTGAAGCACCCTTCGTGTCCGGCTTCCCACGTTTGGCATTGCAGCGTGTTGCACCCGACCGTGGAAGATCAGGACATCCCCAGGGGAGGCAAGGAACGGTACCTTGCCAGCCATGTCACGCGGATCTGCAGGCACCGGAAGGATGTCGTTGTACGAGAGCCGGTGACTTCCGGGGATGAGGGCCGTAGGACCGTCGTTCAGATCTTTGATCTCGTCGAGCGGAATCGAGGCCTTGAGCATCAAGGGTATGGGTGCCCCGATGGGTCCTGTCAACGCCTCGTCAAGATGCCAGTGGCTGGTATCGCCCCACCCTTGGCCGGGTGGTGTCACGAAGTACGAGGTGTCGAGCATGGCGACGCTGCTGCCCATCAACTCGCGTACCACCGGGAAGAACGCCACGTGATCCAGTAGTTCGACGAACTCATCGCCGTACTCGATCAGCGGTTCAACGCGACGGAGATAGGGGTGGTCGGAGCCGATTCTGTTTGGGCTGTCGAGCCACCGCTGTTCGGCCCGGTCCGCAGCGGTACGTAGGGACTGGATCTCCTTCTGCGTGAAGGCTCCCCGTAGGACTATGTATCCATCACGGTCGAATGATTCCTGCTGCTCGGCGGTAATTCCGATACCCAGGTAACCTGGAGTGGCCATGTTCATTCCGCATTCTGTTGTAAGAAACTACTTTGTGTACTAAACGTCAGGTCTGCAGCCGTGCCGCGACCCAGGCTGGCGTTTGTGGTTGTGAGTAATACCGCTACATCGGAGCTGGATGGCCATCGCGCAGTTTGCCGACCCACTGCCCGAAGAACTGCCCTAGCCCAGCAACGAGTGCGTTCGAAGCGAAGCCGGTCGATCGCTTGTGCAGAACAAGTCCTTTCAGCTTGGGCAGGTGCCGCGAAAGTGGCAAGTCGTGTGCGCGAAGCAGGGCGACGCTCGAGCGTCCCCACATCACACGTTGCTGCCACTCCGCCCAGCCGATCCGCAGTGAATAGCGCACAACCGCCGTCGGAATGATGTCAATGCGAAGCCCGGCCTCGCCTGCGCGCCAGGCTAGATCGGTGTCTTCGCATGTTCCGACATTGGGACAAAAGCCGCTGAGCAGGTCCCATGCCTCTCGCGTAACGGCGCAGTTGCTGCCATAAATCGCTTGGCGATACCAGAAGTCCAGATCCGGCGCGACTCTACGCGCGCGACCGCCTGAAACGAACTCCAACACCCCTCCGACGACGTCGGATTCGCCGGAGGACAGCCGTTTACGCAATTCAGACAGCCAGTTGTCATAAGCGATATCATCGGAATCGACGAATGCTATCAGCCTTGCGCGGCCATTTAGCCATTGAACACCGCTATTTCGGGCTGTCGCCGCGCCCAGTCGGGCGGGGAACTCCATCCAGACTGTCGTCCCGTCGCGTAGCACGGTCTCGGAACAGTCATGCGTTGTCGCACGCGGCCCGTTCCACACAACGACGAGGCAGTCCGCGTCCCGCAACTGCGGGATGACGACTTCGACTTGCTTACACATGCAACCCGCAGCAGGTATGACTACCGCACAATCGAATTCGCCTGCATGCTCAGTGGCGGCGGGCGTGCTCTGAACAGTTGAGACTCCGCCGACCGGATCTCGATCACGCCGCCGTATCACGTCAGCTCCTCGTAGGTAGATTGGTGCGTTCTTGAGAAGACCATCATCGCCTACCGCTAGGGATATGCCTACATTTGCTGGCATTTTGACCGCACTGCCTTGGCGACTTCACGGACTCGACGTCGGCATCAAGCGGAGGATCAGTCATGCTCACCTCTCCGCTATCCGCTCACACCTCCACGCCTCACCTGAGCGCCGACGATGCCGAGAAAGCAGGGCCGGACAAGGTGATGCTCTCCTGAGGGTGCGGGCCAGGGCATAAGGCGGCTGGTCCGGAGCCTGCTGTGGTGTCCTCGATGCCGAGGGCTTCCAGCAGCGCCGACCTGGGCACCCGGAACTTGCGGCCGACCGGGATCACCCGGCAGGGGAACTGGCCTGCCCGCGCCAGTTCGTAGGATCGCGTCCTCCCGAGGCCGAATGCGCGCCCCGCCGTCGCGAGGTCCACGCTCACGGGGAGTGCGAGCAGCTCATCCTTCTGCATCTGCAGCTCGCTCATCTGCGGGAACCTCAAGCGGTCGGGCGCGAGGTGTCCGCGGCGCGCTCCTGCTCGGCGAGCCACTGCATGACGTCGCCGCGCCGGAAGTAGATCCTCCGGCCTGCGCGGTGCCCCTTCGGTCCCTGGTCTTGGTGCCGGAGCCACCGCAGGGTGCCCACTGAACGGCGGGTGATCGCGGAGACGTCTTCGATAAGTAGAAGGTCCTCCGAACTTGGTGTCGCGCTGGGAGCCATACCGGCCTCCTGTTCTTCAACGGCAACCTGTTCGTGCCTTAGAGGCTACAGCATGGTAATGTACATTCCAAGAAGATAGCTGATGACAACCAACAGCTGTAGCGTGCAGGGATGAAGCAACCGCGCGAGAAGACCGCAGAGATACTCGGTGCTAACGTCCGGTACCTGCGTGAGCATGCGTCGATCTCACAGGTGGAGCTTGCACGGCGCATGACAGAGCGGGGCTGGTCGTGGCACCAGTCCACGGTCTACCGGGTCGAGACCGGGAAGCAGTCGGTGCGGTTCGATGAAGCGCTCGACCTCGCGGACCTGCTTGAGGTGACGCTCGACCGTCTCACGTGGGCGATTGGGGAGGCCGCCGAGCAGGAAGTCGCCAGGCACGCCATCACCGGTCTCCGGGAGCGCATGCAGGAGGCGGCCGTGGCGATTACTCTGCTCCGCGTCGCCCAGGCGACGGCCAGGCGCATCGCTACAACCGCAGCAGACAGTGAATACCCGCGCATTCGCGAACTGGCCGGTGACATTAAGCGAGACCTGCCATCGGTCAGCCTCGACGCCGTGCTCGGACTCGCAAACATCCTGTGGAGCCGATACAAGCAGCAGGGAACGGGGTGGGACCCGGGCAACTACGTGCAGATCTGGGATGACCTGCACGCGAACACCAGCCTCCAAAAGGCACTAGAGGGCATCAACGAGTCTTACGGCACCGACGGCAAGGACCCTGACGACCTCGATGCCGATGCGCTCGACCGCGATAATCGCGATTCACCCCGAGAGGAGGACCCGTGAAAGGCTCTGTCTACCGGCGGTGCGGTTGCCGCGATCCCGGGACGAGACGGCCCCTCGGCCAGCAGTGCCCTGATCTGAAGAAGCGCGGGCACGGCGGATGGTACTTCCGCTATGACGCACCGGCCCTGGCCGGTCAGACGCGGCGACGCCCGGAGTTCGGCCCGTTCGAGACGAAGAAGCGCGCCGAGGAGGAACTGGCCGCCGAGCTAGCCCGCGTCGGCGGCGGTGCCCCGGTCACCGACCGGAGCCTCCTCGTCCGCGACTACCTGGACACCTGGCTGGCGGGCAAGAAGCTCCGGCTCAAGCCGGACGCCTACACCTCCTACGCCGAGGCGTGCGAACTGTACTTCAAGCCGGGCGTTGGCCACCTCCGCCTCGTCGAGCTCCGCGATCGTCACCTGCAGGATCTCGTCACCGCGATGACCCAGATTAACCAGCCACTACCGGACAGCGAGAAGCCGTCCGAGATGCTGCGCCGGCTGGTCGCCGTCCGCGCGGACGACACCCGCAAGATGCTCCCCAACGGCGAGGCCCGGCACAAGAAGTCGACCAAGCCGCTGTCATCTGCACGGATTGAGCGCGAGTTCGCGGTGATCCGCGCCGCGCTCAACGATGCGATACCGTCCAAGATCCTCATCAGCCCGTTCAACGGCGTGGTGCTCCCGCGAGTAGACAAGGCCAAGTCGCTGGTGTGGACCCCTGCCCGCGAGGCCAGGTTCCGCGCCGAACTGGGCAAGCGGCTGGCGGGCGCCGAGGCGGCCGCCGATGACGAGGACCGGGTGCTGACTATCGTCGAACGGCAGGCTCTGTGGGCAGCGAGGGACCTGCGCCCGGTCCCGTCGATGGTATGGATGCCCGCTCACGCGGGAGAGTTCGCCGACTACCTCGACCGGACTGGCGAGCGGCTCGCCGTCCTGTTCATCGTGGCGATGTACACGGGCATGCGCCGTGACGAACTCCTCGGCCTGACCTGGTCTGAGATCGACCTCGACGAGGGCGCGGCCTCCGTCCTTGAGACCGCCAGCGGCGACGGCCCCAAGTCCGAAGCCGGCGACCGCGTCGTGCCGCTATCGCCCACCGCGGTCACGGCGCTCCGAGCCTGGCGGAAAGTACAGGTGACCGACCGGCTCGCCTGGGGACCGGACTGGCCCGGCAAGGACCGTGTGTTCACCCGCGAGGACGGCACTGAGGTACCAGGCCAATGGACAAGCACCCGGTTCGAGATCCTCGCCTTCCGCGCCGGCGTGCCCCCGGTGCGCTTCCACGACCTGCGGCACGGTACGGCGAGCCTGCTCAAAAGGCGCGGAGTTGCATTGAATGCAGCATTCCGCCGCCGACGTGGGGGAGCTGTAGCAGGGGCTGCGGCGTTACCGGGCCGCCTGCAGGGGGCTGCGGACCGGGCGCGGGACACGCCGTGGATCAGGGGTTCCTGGCTCCTGGTTGCGCTGGATGACAGGATGTGGCGTCCAGATCGGTTGCGTCGGCTGGCTGGTTGATGCGCCTGGTGCACGGGTGGAGGGGCGGGATGGGGGAAGGCAGGGTGCTGGCGCTGGTCGCCGCGGGATGGCGCGGTGCCGGCGTCGCCGGGTTCGGCGCTGCTGGAGGAGATGCTGGCGGGGTGGCAGCGCCAGCAGCAGGCGCGCAGGCTGACGGCCCGGCTGGCCGGCGAGCGGGAGCGGGTGATCCGCCAGTTCACTGCGTTCAGCGGCTGCTGGCCGTGGCAGTGGACGGCGGCGCAGGCCGAGGCGTGGCTGGCCTCGGGCGGGTGGGCGCATTCGACGGTCCGTTCCTATCAGGGGGCGCTGGCATTGTTCCTGGAGTACGTGTGCGATCCCCGCTACGGGTGGGTCAGTGAGTGCGGGCAGCGCGCCGGGGCGGTGCCGGTGCAGCTGTTCCACGAGCGGAACACCGCGGCGCACGTGTGCGAGCACGAGGGGCGGGCGGAGCGCCGGCCGCTGACCCGGGCTGAGCTGCAGGCGTTCTTCGACGCCGCCGATGACCATGTGGAGAAGGCGGCGGGCTCGCGGCGCAAGGGGTGGCTGGCCTCGTTCCGCGACGCGACGCTGTTCAAGGTGGTCTACGGGTGGGGGCTGCGCCGCCGGGAGGCGGCGATGCTGGACGTGGCCGGCTTCGCGCCGAACCCGGCGGCGCCGGAGCTGGGCGGCCTGGGCGTGTGCCATGTCCGGTACGGCAAGGCGATGCGGGGCAGCCCGCCGCGGCGCCGGGCGGTGGCCACGGTGATGCCGTGGGCCGCCGAGGCGCTGGCCCAGTACCTGGAGGACGTGCGGCCCCGCTGCGGGGTGCCGTCTCATCCGGCGCTGTGGCTGACCGGGCGCGGGGGACGGATCTCGCCCCGGTCGGTGGATGAGCGGTTCGCGGCCTGGCGCGAGGCGGCCGGGCTGCCGGGCGGGCTGCCGGTCCACTGCCTGCGGCATTCATACATCTCGCACCTGATCGAGGACGGCGCTGATCCGCTGTTCGTGCAGCAGCAGGCCGGGCATTCATGGGCGTCGACCACGGCCACGTACACGACGGTCGGGCAGGACGCCCGGAACCGGATGCTGCGGTCCGCGCTGGCCCGCGCGTTCGAGGGAGAGGACGGCAGGTAATGGCGAAGAAGATCGGCTACCGGTGGCACCTTCGGCGGCTGATGGCCGAGCGGGACATGTACGCCACGGCGCAGCTGCGGCCGCTGCTGGCCGAGCGGGGTGTCGTGCTGTCCCGGGAGCAGGTCTACCGGCTGGTCACCGGGGTCCCGGAGCGGCTGAGCCTGGCCACGCTGGCCGCACTGTGCGACATCCTGGGATGCGGCCCCGGGGACCTTGTGGAACCGGTCGTCGTCACCCCCGCGGGCCGCAAGCCGGACGCACCGCAGCAGGCTCCTCCTCCTCCTTCGCGGCCGGTCCGGGCCCGGGTAGCCCGCCCGGCAGGCCGGTAGCCGCGGTGGCCGGCTGCCCGGCCGGGCACCAGGCCGTCCGCTCCGGGCGCGAGTGCCCGCGCTGCCGCCGCGATAAGGTCGTGGACATGGCCGCGGCGGCGGAAGGCTCGCTGCCTCGCCCGGTGGTCGAGGCTGCGGTCGAGGCGGTCGCGCCCGCCGGGCAGGCGCTGCGCCAGCTGGCGCTCGCGCTGGCCGCCGACCCTGGCGCCCTGGCCAGGGGAACCCCGCCGGTCGCGGGAAAGCTGGCAGCCGAGCTGATCGCACGCGGCTCCTCCGCCGTGACCGTCCCTGCGTGCGCGGTCTGCGGGCGAACCGGCAAGCCGCTGACCCGCGGCGACGACGGCGCCGGGGTGTGCCAGCGGTGCCGGTCCTGGCAGCGGGCCGTCGCCTGCGCCAGCTGCGGCAAGGTGCGCCCGCGCGCCGGGAGGGACGCCACTGGGCAAGACACCTGCGAGGTGTGCTCCCGCAAGCACGACCCGGAGCGCCGCCGCACCTGCGGCAGGTGCGGCAAGACCTCGCCGGTTGCGGTCCGCGGCCGGGACGGGCACCCGGACATCTGCGTGAACTGCTGCAAGATGCCCGTGGCCGCCTGCAGCATCTGCGGCAGGAATAAGGAGTGCAACTTCGCCGCCACCGCCCGCCCGGTCTGCATCGCGTGCTCGCCACGGGCAACGGCCACATGCGCCCGGTGCGGCCAGGACCGCCCGCCGGCAGCCCGCTGGCCCGAAGGGCCGGTCTGCGACCCGTGTTACACCGCCGCGCTGCGCCACCGGGGCCGGTGCGTATCCTGCAGCCGGCAGCGGCGGCTAGTCGCCCCGCCTGGCCCGGGCGCTGACACGTGCGCGGACTGTGCGGGGATCCCGGTCACCCACGCCTGCGCCGACTGTGACACCGAAGACAAGCTCTACGAGAAAGGCCGCTGCGCACGATGCTCTTTGCGCCGCCGCGCCCGCGATCTGCTGTCAGCCGGCACCGGGATCATCCCCGCGCAGCTGAGCGGCGTGTTCGACGCGGTCACCGCCGCCCGCCAGCCGCGCAGCGCGCTGAACTGGCTGCGCAACGGTGCCGGCGCCGGCCTGCTCGCCGACGTGGCCGCTGGCCGGCTGGCCATCAGCCACCAAGCCCTGGACGCCCACCCTCACCGGCGGGCCGCCGGCTACCTGCGGCACATGCTCACCGCCGCCGGGGCGCTGCCGGCCCGCGACGAGGAACTCGCCCGCGCCGGGCAATGGCCCGGCACGGTCCTGGACACGATCGAGGCGGCCGCCGGCCGGCGGCTAGTACAGGCCTACGCCACCTGGCAGGTGATGCGGCGGCTGCGGGCCAGTGCCGCAGCCGCCACCCGGCCGCGCACCCCCACAGCGCATGCCCGCAACCACATCCGCGCCGCCACGAGCCTGCTCGCCTGGCTCCGCGGCCGCGGCACCGAGCTCGCCGCCTGCGGGCAAGCCGACATCGACCAGTGGCTGCGCACCGGGCCGCCGGCCTGCCTGGCCAGGGATTTCCTGGCCTGGGCCGCGACCCGCGGCCACTGCCGGCGGTTCAGCATCCCGCCGCCGCCGCGCGCGACCGGTCCCGCCATCAGCCAGGACCAGCGGTGGGCGCTGACCGCCCGGCTGCTGCACGACACTGCGCTCGACGCCACCGACCCGGTTGCCGGGTGCCTGCTCCTGCTCTACGGCCAGCCGCTGACACGCATCGCCGCCATGACCACCAGCCAGGTCACCCGCCACAGCGGCGAGACGTTCCTCAGGCTCGGCCGCCACCACGTGCCAGTCCCCGGCCCGCTCGCCAGCGCCGTCGCCCGGCTGATCAGCGGCGGACGCAGCTACCGGGGAGCCGGATCCCCGCCCGCCACCACCTGGCTGTTCCCCGGGCACCTGCCCGGCCGCCCGATCACCCCGGCCAGGCTCGGCGAACGCCTGCGGGCCATCGGCATCTACGCCCAGACCGGGCGCCGTGCCGCGCTGCCCGATCTCGCCGCCCAGCTCCCCCCTGCGGTCCTCGCCGACATCCCCGGCCTGCACGAGACGACCGCCGCCAAATGGATGCATCAGGCCGGAGGCGACTGGTCCCGCTATGCAGCCGAGCTAGCCCGCCATCCTCACCAACCCTGACGAATACCTCGCCGACCCCCGGCCTCAACCACAGGTATTCAGCATGATTCGTAATCCGCTCCCTACCAGTTAGGCCGCCAGAGTCGACACGAAGATCATCTCGGCGATCCTCGGCCACTCCCGGAGCGACTTCACCGACCGGCAGTACGTCTTGGTCTTCCCCGAAGTCGCCGCCGCGGCAGCCGACGCAGCGGACGCGCTCGTCCCCCGCGCAGCAACCGCGGAAGGCGGCGTGAAGTGACTGCCGCCGACTCCCTTGGCGTGGCCATGGCGTGGCCGTACGGAACACCTTCACTGCGGACGGCGGCACCGGTTCCCAACATTCCCGGCCCGTCTGACCTGCGTTTCCGTGTTTTCGAGAGTGTTCGGATTCGTTCCCGGCACGTAGGCGAACGCACTGCCAGTGCGATGTTCGGCCGGTCGAAGTCGCCGATCACCACGACGGGATCGCGCAGCCCGAGCCGGCGCACGATTTCCTGCCGCACCGGCGGCGCGGCGGTGGCGGTCAGGGCCAGCCGGACCGGCGCGCCGATCGCGTCGGCCTGCGCCCCGAGCAGCATGTAGTCCGGGCGGAAGTCGTGCCCCCACTGGCTGATGAGGTGCGCCTCGTCGACGGTGAGCAGCCCCGGTCGCGCGCGGCGCAGCGTCTGGCGGGTCTCCTCGTTCGCCAGCTGCTCGGGCGAGAGGAACAGGAACGTACCGGAATCGCAGGAGGCCAGCAGCGACGCCGCGCGTGCGCCCGCCGACTGCTGGGAGTTCAGGACAATCGCCCGCAACCCAGCCGAACGCAGGTGCGCGAGCTGGTCGTCCTGCAGCGCGATCAGCGGCGAGACAACCACGGTCGGCCCGTCCCGCAGCATGCCCGCCAGCTCGTAGATCGCGGATTTCCCGCCGCCGGTCGGCAGCACGGCCAGCGCGTCGCGGCCGGCGGCCAGTGCCTCGACCGCGGGCAGCTGCCC
>NZ_JASIAL010000173.1:0-4030 GCF_030042015.1 Trebonia sp.
GGGACTCGTGGATGTCCTCGGCGGTGAGGTCAGGATGCTCAGCCAGGATGTCCTCGGTGTCCATGCCGTCCGCGAGCATCGCCAGCACCGTCGCGACCGGGAATCGCAACCCCCTGATGCAGGGCAGGCCGCCCATCACAGCGGGGTCTGTGGTGATGCGTTCGTAGGTCACTACCTCATGCTAGCGGCAGCGGGCACCTTGGGCACGCGTCGTTCTCCGGAGCGCCGTGCTGGCGTGGTTTGCCATGGCCATGGCCATGTCCGCGGCTGCCAGCTGGACTGCGGCATGGCGCCATATCGGCGAGCAGCATACGTTGCGGGCATCGTTCATCGCTGGGACCTGCGGCGGCCCAGTCTTCCGGGTCCCGGCTGTCCCTGGAGGTGCTTGATGACCGCCACGCCTACGTCCACCGCCCTCGTCCCTGTCCAGCCGACCTTCACCGACGCCGAGCGACTCGCGCTCGCCGGGTTCCTGGCCGGCTACCGCGGCCTCACCCGCGAGGCCTACACGCTCGACCTGCGCCAGTTCACCGGCTGGTGCCGCGCTCGCTCCCGGCCGCTCTTCGCCGTCCGTCGCGCCGACATCGAGACCTTCGCCCGCGAGCTGGAAGCCAAAGGCCGTCCCGCGCCACCGTCACCCGGCGGCTATGCACCATCGCCGGGTTCTACAAGTACGCCGTCGAGGAAGAGCTCCTCGACCATTCTTGCGCGGCCTGCCGCGGGCTCAGCTCCAGCATCTTCAGCAGGCGCGCGTTCTCCGCCCGCAGCCGTGCCAGCTCCGCGGCCACAACCGCGGGAATCTCAGTCACGCCCACACCATATGCACCCCACCACGGCCATGTAGCTCATGCTGGAGTGCCAAGCGCCAGCCGGCCACGCACGCAGCTCACTCCGGCGGCCCGCTCGCCGTCTTGCAAGCCCCGGTCTCGTAGCGTGGCGTGTCAGGCGCGGACCAACAACAGTCCAATGGTCTCCGCGCTGTAACGGCCGGACGCCCGGTGGGCTCTGAGTCCGGCGCGCCTGATCCGGTTGTCAGGCTTGCAGAACCCGTGCTGGCCTGGCCTGGCTCCCCGTTTGGCTCCCCGCAGGAATCTCAGCAGAAACTCCCTGGTCAGGGGCCGTCCTGCGGGTGACCCGCTGCGTCATTCGCGGGGGGTCGTAGAAAACGCGATGAACCCCTCTGACGTGCGGGAACAAGCTAGCCGTCTGGCACGCGGATGGCACGCCAAGCGAAAAAGACATCATGACCGGACGCGCCATTGACCGAGGGATAGCTATTGACCTGGGGTTTCGGATGAGTGCGCCAGGCAGGATTCGAACCCGCGACCCGCTGCTTAGAAGGCAGCTGCTCTATCCGGCTGAGCTACTGGCGCCCGGTGACCATTGTGCATGGCGAAGATCACACGTTGGCCACGCGCGGATCGCATTGTGCGGCGCCGCCCATCACCGACCGTAGCGGACCGCATCTGCTCCAATTTTACCGAACGATCCCGCCTTGCTCCTCAGACCGCACCGCTGCCAAGACCGAAGCCGGCCGTCCCACGGGCCCGGGGACACCGGCCATGCGCATCGCGCGGATCTGGCTGGCGTGCCGCGATAGTGTTCAGCTATGCCCGACACGGTTCTGTACACCGCCGAGGCGGTGTCTACTGGCGACGGCCGCAACGGCCATGTCACCTCGTCTGACCATCGGATCGACCTGGACCTCGCGTTCCCGCCCGAACTGGGCGGCACCGGCGCCGGCGCCAACCCTGAGGAGCTGTTCGCAGCCGGTTACGCCGCCTGCTTCCACAGCGCGCTGCGCCTGGTGGCGGGCCGCGAGCACACTTCGCTCGGCGATTCCACGGTGACCGCGCAGGTGGGCATCGGCCCGGAGGGCGACGCCTTCGGCCTGATCGTCACCCTGGTCGTCCACGTCCCGGGCCTGGAGCGGGACAAGGTCCGCGAGTTCGCGGACACCGCGCACCAGGTATGCCCGTACTCCCGCGCCACCAGGGGAAACATCAGCGTGGAGCTGCGCGTCCTGTGAGGCGGCGTCGGTTGTCCTGTAAGCCGCTCGGGGTGACCGGCGGCGTCGGCGAGGGCGTCGGCGTGGGCGTGGGTGACAGCGACGGCGTGGGTGTGGGCGTCGGGCTCGGGGTGGGCGGCGGCGCAGGCGGCGCCAGCTTCTCCGCCTGCTCGTACAAGACTCGCATCGCCGAGCCGAAATACGGGCTGTACGACGCCCACTCGTAGTCGCCGCCCTCTTCGTAGCCACCGATGCCGCCGAACACCGTGCCGGTCCCGTTTCTGGCGTCGTAACCGATGATCCACGGGCCGCCGCTGGTGCCGATCCAGAAGCCGTGGCAGTAGAACTCCATCTGACCGGCCCGGAACTTGAAGCTCTTCGTCAGGCACCGGACCGGCTCGGTGTCGGTGTCGTTATAGCCGATGACCTCGATGGTCTGCTTGTACGGCAGCGTGAAGCCGAGCGTCAGGGCTCCGGTGACGGCCTGGATCTTGGCGCCGCTGGCCTGGCCCACCGCCAGGAACGCGAAGTCGAGGTCGGGATCGTGGGACTTCTGCCAGCCGGGCGCCACGACGATCGACCGGACGGCCCACGCGCCGTAGGGCTCGTGCCCTCGGTCGTAGCCGGGGACATAGATGACGTTGGCAGCGAACTTTTTCGCGTCGACGCAGTGCGCGGCCGTGATGACCAGGTCGCCGAGCGCGGACTTCACCGTGTCGGCGGTGCAGAAGTGGTCCTGCCCGCTCGTCGAGGTGAACAGCGCGCCCGTGGTGGGCGCGCCGCTGAAGTGAACCGCGGTCGGGATTCCCTTGGGCGGCTCGACCGTCGGCCGTGCCGCGGCCGAGGGAAGCGCCGCGGACCGCGCCGCCGCCATCCGGGCTGGCGTCCAGTAGGCGAGCGCGGCGCGCTGCGCGGCCGCGCTGATCTGATGAACGGCCGCGCTCACGGCCGGCCGCGCTGCCGCCACCGACACGCCGGCGCCGAGCCCCACGGCGGCGAGCACGCCAAACACGGCGACAAGCGTGATCCCCCGTGTGCCGCCCGTCCTTCGTGCACCCATCCGCCCGGACACTGAGACTCCCATGACCGCGCCACCTGGTCCGTCATGTGAATCCAATCACGGTACGCCCGGGTTTAACCGGGAAACGCCCCTCGGCCCCATGCCCCCGCCGCCGCGCCTCGGCCCGCCCGTCACCCGGACAACACGTGCCACGGCCCGGCGGGTCCTGGCGTCACTTCAGCGGAATCCAGAGCCGCACGGTGGTCCCGGCCCCCGGCGCGGACGACAGCCGGGCGTAGCCGCCGTGCGCGGCGGCGATGGCGTGCACGATCGACAGCCCGAGGCCGCTCCCCGCGAACTCGGCTCCGGCGGCGCGGTGCCCGTTGAACCGGCCCGCGCGGGCGCCGTCGCCGGAACCGCGGTAGAAGCGGTCGAAGGCGCGCGCCGCGTCGCGGGCGGACATGCCAGGGCCGTCGTCGGCGACCTCGAGCACGGCGCCGTCGCTTTCCTCGAACACCCGCACCGTTGCGGGAGTGCCCGGCGGCGTGTGCGCGCGCACGTTGCCGAGCAGGTTCGCGAGCACCTGGCGCATCCGCGGTTCATCGGCGGTCACCACCAGGCTGGGCGGGAGCTGCGCGGCGACCTCGCGGTCCGGCTCGACCGCCCGCGCGTCGGCGACCGCGTCCCTGGCCACGGTCGTCAGGTCGGTCTCGGTCAGGTCGAGGGATGAAGGGCGGCCAAGACGGGCCAGCTCGAGCAGTTCGGCGACCAGCATGCTCATGCGTTCGGCCTCCTGCTCGATCCGCCGCATGGCGTTCGGCAGCTCGTCCGGGCCCAGTGCGCCCTGCCGGTAGAGTTCCGCGTACCCCCGGATCGTGGTCAGCGGCGTGCGCAGCTCGTGCGAGGCGTCCGCGGCGAACTGACGCACCTTCTGCTCGGACTGCAGCCGCGCGCCGAAGGCCTGCTGGATCCGGTCCAGCATCGTGTTGATCGCCGCCGCGAGCCGGCTGGTCTCCTGGCGG
>NZ_JASIAL010000174.1:0-5086 GCF_030042015.1 Trebonia sp.
AAACTACCGCATGGCTTCGGACACAAATGGCTTCCTGGTACATCGCCGGACAGCGACTGAATATGCCGTGCCCTGTTTAGCCGCCTCATTGTACGATCATCACGGGAGAAGGGGTGAAGATGGCGTGAACTTCGGGCACATGCTCACCGTGCTGCTGCACGAGCACTGGTTTGAGGTGCTGTTCACCCCGGCCAGATGGCTCTGGCACGCCGAGACGTTCGTGCCGCGCGCCGTCAATTCCGCGCTGGTATGGCCGGTCAATCACACGCCGCTGGGCCGCGTCCGCGCGCACAGCTACGCCGGGTTCCTGTGGGAGCAAGCCCTGGCCATGGTGATCGTCTTCGTCGCGGTCCTGCTCGAGTGGCTGGCCGTGCTCGTCTGCGCGGTATTCTGGCTGTTCGCCGTCTTCATGGCCTACATCTACCTGCCGTGCGCCGGCATCTGGGCGCTGTACCGGTGGCTGGCAGATCGGTAGCAACGGGCCATAAGGTACCCGGCTAGATAGCCGAGATAGACGAAAAGACGTGCTGGCGACTTGGCTGTGCTTTGGCTCTCCGCGGTGGCCACCAAGATCGCAAATGGTGGTCTCTGGCCTGTGGAGCTAAGGGGACTCGAACCCCTGGCCTTCTGGATGCAAACCATATTTTGCGTATTTCGACATCGGCTGACGTCGCTTGCTGTGCGTTTTACCAGCGAAAATGGCCTCGCACTGTCGGTGGAGATCGCTCAGAGTCGGACTCTGTTGGCTCTTTGTTCGGCTCTTTGGGGCCGTCCTTCCAGGCTCGGCACCGGGACTCGTGGCGCTCGGGCTTGGTATCCCCGGCATCATCACAAGTCCTTCTGCCGACGCCTCCAGGCCACTGGGCAAAGAGCGTGCTGCCAAGGGCCACGCCTGCACCTCGCACCCTCGCACCCCTGCCGCGTTGCCGAGTCGAGCCGCTTATAGATCAAGGCGGCACCGCCGAATGGGAATCCGGGCTGGGCGGCCGGCTGTGACCTTCCGGTTTTGCGCCGCCGGATATCGACTGTTCTTCCCTGCCGTCGGCCCGTCGGGGCAGGCGGGGTGCGAGCCCGCGCAGTGGGTGGGCCCCGCGGTGATCGCGGGCATCGTCGGCTGTCTGGCAAATCGGTGTAAACCGGGTCGGCGGTTGCCGCGTCCGGGTAAATGGGACGGTCCGGGTCGGCTGGTCGTCGTGGCGATCACAGCGGCTTTTCTTAAACTCTGCGACGGAGATGGTCTTTGTTGGGCAGATTCTCACCTGTTGTGCTCAGCGTGGTGACGCTGGCGGCTGCCTGCTGCGCCGTGCTGGCCATGACCGCCCTGCCGGCGGGCGCGACCGTGCCCGCCGCCGGCACCTGGGGTTCGGCGCAGCAAGTGCCGGGACTAGCAGCCCTCAGCACCGGTTCCCTGTCGTACGGGTTCACGTCCGGGATCAACGCGCTGTCATGCGGGGTCGCGGGCAACTGCGCCGCCGGGGGGGTGTACGTAGATTCCGCCGACGACGAGCAGGCTTTCGTAGCCGACGAGTCTGGCCGGTCCTGGGGCACCGCGGAGGAGGTGCCGGGACTGGCCGCCCTCAGCACTGGCGTGTGGGACGGGGACCTGTTCGGGATCAAGTCCGGGATCAACGCGCTGTCATGCGGGGCCGCGGGCAACTGCGCCGCCGGGGGCGAGTACGCGGATTCCGCCGACGACGAGCAGGCTTTCGTTGTGGACGAGATCAACGGGTCCTGGGCCACCGCGGAGGAGGTGCCGGGACTGGCCGCCCTCAACCACGGCGGGGGGGCCGACGGCGGGGGGGCCTCCGTCAGTTCAGTGTCGTGCCCGTCGGCGGGCAACTGCGCCGCCGTCGGCACGTACATAGGCTCGTCCGAAAAGCAGGCGTTCGTGGTGGATGAGACCGGCGGTATCTGGGGCACCGCGGAGGACGTGCCGGGACTGCCCGGCGGGTCCGTCACGGTCGGTTCGGTGTCGTGCGCGTCGGCGGGCAACTGCGCGACCGGCGGCTCGTACTACGCCGCCGGCAGTGGTACGCAGGCGTTCGTCGTGGATGAGGTCAACGGGTCCTGGGGCACAGCGCAGCAGGTGCCGGGGTCGGCCGCCCTCGAAGTCGATAACGGGGCGGCCGGCGTCGATGCGGTGTCGTGCCCGTCGGCCGGCAACTGCACGGCAACCGGGACTGTCGGCCACCTTTCGGCAGGCAGCCTTGGCGTGGTCTCGCAGGCGTTCGTGGTGGACGAGACCGCCGGTACCTGGGGCACCGCGAAGCTGTTGCCGGGCACCGTCCCCCCGATCCCAGGCGGAAGCTACGAAACCGGCTCCGCCTTCAATTCGGTGTCGTGCGGGTCGGCCGGCAACTGCGTAGCGGTCGGCGATATCGAAAATGGCGGGTCCTCCACGGCGATCATGGCGGAAGAGTTCGGCGGCTCCTGGGGCACTGCTCAGCAGATACCGGGAACAACCGACGCTTGGGCGTTTTCGGTGTCGTGCCCGTCGACCGGTAACTGTGCCGTAGGCGGCGACGGCGCCTCGGCGCCGTTCGTGCTGGACGAGACCAGCGGCTCCTGGGGCACGGCACAGGAAGTATCGGGCGCCGCCGACGGCGACCTCATTGCGGTGTCGTGCGGGTCGGCAGGCAACTGCGCCGCAGGCGGCACGTACGGGGAAGCCGGCAGCGCCCAACTGGCGTTCGTCGTGTCGGAAAAGCCCCCGACGAGCAGCGTCCTGGGCCTGCCGGCCGCCAAGGTGACCTACGGCAAGGAGCAGACCGAGCGGGTGACGATCACGGTCTCCGCGGCCGCCGGCGAGACCCCGTCCGGCACCGTCACGGTCAACGCCGGGACGGCGGTTGTCTGCGGCAGCGTCGAGCTTTCCGCCGGGCAGGCCAGCTGCACGGTGGCCGCGACGAGGCTGCCCGCCGGGACCTGGCACCTGACCGCCTCCTACGGCGGCAGCACCGGCCTCGCCCCGTCGACCTCCGCTGCGCGCACGCTGACCGTGGCCAGGGCAGCCGCGAAGGTCACGCTGTCGCTGTCGGCGGCCAGGGTGATCTACGGCCAGGAGCGGTCCGAGCGGCTGACCGTCAGGGTCACCGGCCAGTACGCCGGAATGCCGGCCGGGAAGGTCACCGTCAAGTCCGGCAAGGTCACGGTCTGCACCATCACCCTCGCCTCCGGCCGGGGCAGCTGCGCCCTGGCCGCCAGGAAGCTCCCCGTCGGCACCCGCACCCTGGTCGCCGTCTACTCCGGCAGCAGTGACTTCACCGGCGCGGCCTCCACCCGGAAGACCCTCAAGGTGGTGAAGTAGGGGCCGGTACTCTAGCCGCGCTTCGTGAGCTTGACCTGCGCCCGTGCTGCTCAGGGCGACCGCACTCGGAGCCAGGCACGATCGGCGGCCGTGCTGCCTGGTGACTACGCCTGGCCACTCAGGCTAAGTCAAGATCTCATCGGTTTCGCCGCGCCAGCTGGTGTCACTTTGCTGCTCTTCCGCCGTGACCGTGGCTGGCTGCCAACTGCTGCCAAGCCGGTGGTCAGCGGTAGATGACAGGCGACACCTGTGGAACGACTCACCAGACCGTAGGCGTGCATAGACAGCACCGGACAGCTCGCCCATTCCGACGGGTCAAAGGCGCTGCCTCCTGTTCATCCGCGCTGGTCAGGAGGCCGATTTGTGCACGAGCCGCAGCGGGACGGGGGGAGACGGAGGAGGCGCCGAGGCCTAGCGCGGACGCACGGCGTCCATCCGCCGAGGTCAGTACGGCCAGTGGAGATCGAGCGAGACGGCGGATCCGCTTGCCGTCCGGGCGTCCAGCCGAGCGAGATCGCACCGACCGGGGTGCCGCGGCATCCCGATAGACGGAAACCTTCGCCGTGCCCACGGCGCGCAGCAGTCGTCGTACCTCGGACAGCAGCACCGCTGTGGCTCTTGGTTTGGCTCGGCTTTGCGGCCTTCAAGATCGCAAGTGGCCGCTGGCCTGTGGAGCTAAGGGGACTCGAACCCCTGGCCTTCTGGATGCAAACCAGACGCTCTTCCAGCTGAGCTATAGCCCCGCGTCGTTAAGGGTACTGCAGGCGGCACCGCCGCGGCGCCGTCACCGCTCGACGTGCAGCACGGTCACCGCGGCGCTATAGACCTCGGGGTCGCCTCCGTGAGCGCGGGTTATGACCAGGACCGGGATGCCAGGGCTGAGCGAGCCCAGCTTCCCTCGCTCGGCGTCGTCTGGCATGCGCGCTGCCACCTGGTCGCCGGGGCGGACGACGGCGACCTTCAGTTGCGGGACCGCCGCGACGAAGGATCCGACACCATGCCGGGTCACGATTAGCCCCTCCTCACGCAGCAACTGCATGGCACGGCGCACAACCGAGCGGTCGACGCCGAAGCTGCGCTTCAGTGTCTCCTCGCCCGGGAGCTTCGACCCGAGTGATATCCGGCCGCTGACGATCTCTTCCCGAAGCCAGCTGGCAAGCTGCACATACTGGTGGATCTCCGTCGGCTGCGCGTGCTGCATACCGCTCATGACCAGGCCTTCGTCGGTCGTTGTAGGGTTGTAGGGTCCTGTAGACAACCACACTCGATAGCGCTACAGTGATCACCGCGCTACGTACAGTTGCCCGGTTATTTCCCCCCGGGCTACCCCGCACGGTAGCGCTGCGGGCGGTCTTGGGTTCTGGGGGGGTTACCGGACATGCCCGTAGGCCGACCCCTAGGCGGCCGACTCGCCTGGCGGCCGACCATGCCGCTGAATCCCTTTGAAAGGGGGATTTTACTGTGGGTGTGATCTGGGGCGAAGGCATGGCCGACCAACGCCACCGGACCAGTGGTGCTGGTATTTTTGCCTATTTCGAGCGCCTGATACGCGCCGTGCGCCGCCGCCTCTTCGCGCGCGGGGACCAGGAATTACGCGGCGTCAGGCAGCACGGCTCGGGTCACTGTCCGGGGAGACTGGCTCCCGCTTGGGACGCCGGGGCGTGACCCAACCCCGGCCGGGCCGGTGGTAGTTGTGATTCTCAATTGATCTAGTTAACGCTCCCGTAGCGTACCTGCTGCCACGATCGGTACCCCGCCCGCACCCCCACCGCCCGGTCG
>NZ_JASIAL010000175.1:0-4233 GCF_030042015.1 Trebonia sp.
TACGAGCGCATGGGCGTGATGGCGCAGGCGTACCTGGTAGGCTTCGCAGCATCCAGGGGCGGTTAGCTCAGCCTGGGAGAGCACCACCTTGACACGGTGGGGGTCGGAGGTTCAAACCCTCTACCGCCCACAACACGAAAGGCCCCCTGCGCTGGCGGGGGGCCTTGTCATGTCCGGCTAGGCGGCGGGCCGCCTCCCGAAGACGGAGTTCATCGTGGCCGTCGTCTGGTTGACTTCCGGGTAGAGCATGTGCCGGTAGACCGCGTAGAACGCTGTCCCGGCTGCCTCGGGCGTCTCGAGCGTCTCGGGCACATCAGGCACATTGGGCATATCGGGCGCCCCGGCCGCACTGCGGTTTCCCCCGCCGCCGCGCCCCGTTACATGTAACGGGTATCCCGCTGCGCCGGGCTACGTCCAGCGACCGGCACGCAGTAGCGTCGGCGGCTCCGCTGTGCGGATAAACCCAGATCTGCGCTCTGCGCGGGCCACGCCGTGATGACCATGTCGCGAAGTAGATCGGCAGGGATCCGCGTGTTTCGGCTGGGTATTCGTTCGGCACGGTCCGTAGCCGGTAGTGCCGGGGTCTCCGCCACCAGGAGCCGGATGTTATGGGTGGTCAATGTCAATGTGCCGGCTGATGGCCGCGGCGATGGCGGATAGGTCGCCTTCGTCGGAGCTGATGATGAAGTCGCCGCGCCGGAGGGCTCCTTCGACGACGCTGGCATCTACGACGTCGGTGGTCCGGGCGCGCCCGGCGAGGGTTCCGGTGGCCCTGGCCCTGGTGTCGTCGAGGGCTTCGACTTCGCATCCGGCCAGCAGCCGGGCCAGCTGTGCCTGACGCGGCGCGCCTCGCCAGCACTGGGCAACGACGGGGGCGGGGACGGTGGGCACGACGCGGCGCAGCAGCAATGCGCGGTGGCGCGCCCACATCGGGCGCTCGCCCCGTTCGGCGGCGATCAGCGCCCCGGAGTCATAGGTCACCCCGGTCACGCTGACCGCCGGGTGCCGGACGGCTGGGTGACCCGGGCAGCCCATGCATCGGCCTCGGCGATCTCCCCGGGGGTAAACGGGCCGTGCTCAGCTTCGTACTGGCTGACCGCTTCCAGGCCGGCCCGGATGATGAATTCCTTCCGCGCGGTCTGGGCGACCCAGGCACTGTAGCTCATCCCGGCGGCGTGCGCGGCGGCGGCGATCTCAGCGTCGAGCTCGGGAGGGATGGATATGGAGCGCTTCTTGCGGACGGCCATGACATGACGGTAGCACAGCGGTACGACAGTCAGGGTACCTTGAGGCAGACGCCGTTGCCAGCGAGCCAGATCAGCAGTCCGGCAACATTCCCGAACGATGCTTCTATGTTTGTCAAGGCTCTTGAATTGGGGAAGGTTTTGTGGCCTGGATTGCTGAGGGCGGACACGACAGGGATGGGCCGCTCGCGGTGGAGGGCAGGCTTTTATCAGGTCACGGTGTCAGCAGGCCGGTAGTGGCGGATCCGGGGACGGCCGGCGGATCGATCTCAGGCCAGCGGGTGCGGCAGCCGACTCTAGGGCCAGGCCGTCCCCGGAAGCAGGTGAGGTTAGCGGGCGGGCCGCAGGTAAGGGTAGACCTCGCGGGCGACGTACCGCTTCAGGCAGCGGATGATCTCCTTCTTGGATAGGCCTTCCTTGCTGCGCCGGGCCACGTAGGCGCGGGTGGCGGGGTGGGAGCTCATCCGGGTGATCACGATCCGCCACAGGGCGTGGTTAGCGTCCCGGTTGCCGCCGCGGTTCAGCCGCCAGCGGGTTACTTTCCCGGAGGAGGCCGGGATCGGTGCGGCCCCGCACAGGTGCGCCCAGGCGGCCTCGGAGCGCAGCCGCCCGGGGTGGTCGCCAGCCGCGACCAGCAGCAGCGCGGCGGTGTCCGGGCCGACGCCGTGCAGGGCCAGCAGACCCGGGGCGCGAGCGGTGACCAGCGGGACGATGAGCTCATCCAGGTGCCCGATCTGGACGTCCAGGAACCGGGCGCGCCGGCCCAGCTCCCGCAGCGCGACCCGGGTGGCGTAGCCGGGCACGTCGCCCGGACGGGGCCGCAGGGCCGCCAGGCCGCCTATTAGCCGGTCCGCAGTGTGCCGGGCGAACCGGACCCGCAGTTCCTCCGGCCCGGTCACGATCAGCGCCCGGGCCTGGTTGATCACCTGGGTCCGCTCGGCCCGGGCGCTGCACTTGGCCACCATCAGCGCCCGGATCGCCTCCACCGCGCCGTCCCGCCCCTTCGGCGCTCCGGCCGCCCGGCCGGACAGGGCGGCCCGCGCCGCACTGACCGCATCCAGCGGGTCGGACTTGCCCTGGCGGTGACGGTCCTGCCGGTCGGCACGGTCCACCTCCACCACCTGGACGCCGGCCGCGGCCAGGTGCCGGGCCAGGCCAGCGCCATAACTGCCGGTACCCTCCACGCCGACCAGGGCGACCGTCCCGAACCCGGAAAGCCAGCCCAGCAGCCCGGCGTACCCGGCCGCGGTGGCCGGGAACTCCCGCACGCCAAGCAGCCCTCCGAGGGGATCGAGCGCGGCAGCAACGTGGGTGTCCGCGTGGGTGTCCACGCCACCGGTGATGGCACGTGCATCTTCTACGGTTGTCATTGCCGTCCCTTTTCTGTGGTTGAGGGATGGCACGCACCGCTGGCCGCCGATCTGTGAACCCCGGCCTCTTGCCCAGGCCAGGCAGATCGGACCGGCAGCGCCGGTGGGTGCCCGAAACGGGACCCGGCCGACGGGCCGGTCACAAGACAACCCCTACGGCGTCAGGCCGATAGCAGGTCAGACCGGGTCCCAGCCCGACCTTACGCCCGCACCCACGCAAAACCACGGAAGCAGGGCCGAAGCTGTTATCCACATCCTCCCTGCCGACTCTGGCGCCAGATGTTTGTGCTGACCAGTTGGCCAGGGTGCGGCCGGCGAAGTCCGGGGCCCCCGTGCCCTCACACTGGTCTGGCGTGGTCTTGCCGTTGGCCGCGGATCCGGCAGGCGCACCAGGCAAGGCGTCCGGTGGCTGAGCTGACGGGGACTCTGGCCTAGAAGCTGGCCGCGGCTTGGCGCTCGTCCCCGCGCGGGCGGGCCGGTGGCCGCATCGCCACGATCGAGTACAGTTCGCTGCGCAGTTCGGAGGGGGTGACGCTGCGGTCCAGCATCGCTCCCAGCGTCGTATGGCGCACGGCCCGGTCAATCGCCTGGGCCTCAGCATCCCCGATGCCGGTTCGCACGGCTTTGACCGCCCGGACGAACTCGTGCACTTTGACGGTCATGGTGGCGTCGACGAAGTCGAGCGCCGGACCGGCGCCGAGCTCGATCGCCGCGAGCACCGCCGGCCGCAGCAACGGCACTCCCCGGACCAGGCCTTCCAGGAAGGTGGCCAGGTGGGCGCTTGGTTCGGTCCGCTCCCGCGGCGCCAGCAGCTGAGGCTGGTTGCACAGGCGCTGCAGCGCGTCCGGGCTGAGCACGAACAAGACCAGGTCACGCTTGGAGGGGAAGTAGTGGTAGATGCCTCCGATGCTCATGTGGGCGGCGGCGGCCGCCTGCCGCATGGTGAGCGCGCGCGCCCCGGCCTTCTCCAGCAGCGGGGCGACCGCCGCGTAGATCTCCAGCCGCCGAAGGAAGACATCCTCGCGGGGACGGCCGGGTTTTCCGAACATCATGGCCTCTTTGTCTGAAGAACCGTCCGCAGGCTTGTGCTGCCACCGCAGGCACGCTCAGCATAGGCACGTGCTGGCACGCGAGGCAATCGGGACAGATTCTCCGAACGCGCCGCCGCCAGGGAAGACCAAGAGCCCGGGATGAAGGCCGCCGCGGACCGCGGCCGGGGACGACGACGCTGGCCCTGCCCGGCAGACGGTTTGCGGAGGTGCCGCGATGCCGATCGACAATGAGATCTATGACCGCATCGGCCAGACATGGTGGGATGAGCGCAGCCTGCTCAACTTCCTGCACGGCAGCATGACCCCTGGCCGCTTCGCCTATTTCCGTGAGGTCCTGGCCCGCCAGCACAACGGCCGGGCCGCTGGCCTACGGGCCGTGGACGTCGGGTGCGGGGGCGGTTTCCTCGCCGAGGAGTTCGCGCGCCTGGGGTTCGACGTGACCGGCGTTGACCCCTCGGCGGTGTCGATCCAGGCGGCCCGCGAGCATGCGGCCGCCAGCGGCCTGAAGATCGACTACCGGGTCGGCGCGGGCGAGCAGCTGCCCCTCCAGGACGGCACGTTCGACCT
>NZ_JASIAL010000176.1:0-5874 GCF_030042015.1 Trebonia sp.
CACATCTACGCCGCGTTCCAGGTCCACGCCCTCTACCGCGCCGAACCCCGCCAGGCCACCATCACCGCCACCATCACCGACCAGACCCCCGGCATCATCCAGGCCCTGCTCGACGACCCCCGCACCGACCACGACACCGCAGACCCGGCACGTAAGAACGTGCCAATTGCCCCTGCGGGTGCAAAATCTCTACTCGATAAAGAAGTCTTCGCAATAATCGGCACGACCAGGGTCCGGGCTGTGGCGCTATAGCAACTCCGTCCCCGCCACCGCATCACTGTCATCTTTGGCTAAGCGGCATTCGCGCCTGGACACGGCGACCGGCTCATTTCCTCGCGGGCATCAAGAGAGCCGGGCTGGCTACGCCCCGGCCGGCATGAGATGCCGCAGCATCCGACGCCGGCACCGCCCTGCACCGCCCTGCGCTGCCCGCCGCGCCAGCAGCACACGGGAAACCGGTCGCCCGCCAAACGACAGCTGGCTGGCGCCGCCTTCGCGAGAAGGACCGGCGCCAGCCAGCTCACATGTTCGACTGTGGCATCGGCCGCGTTGACGGTCATGCCGTCCAATTGGACGGCATGACCGTCAACGGCTCAGTCAGCCGTCACCATCCGTGACCGTGAGAGTTTCCGTTCCGGTGGACGTTGCCGCGTACTCATCACCAGGGAAGACGGCCGTGACGGTGTACGTGCCAGTCGCCGTGGGCGTGAATGAGCAGTCCGCGGTGTTGCCAGTCTCCGCCGCGTAGGTGATTGCCACGCCAGGGCAAGTCTCGACCGTGGTGTCGCCTTCCGTGATCGTGAAGTTCACCACGTCCGGTATGTCGCTGTAGGCAGACAGCAGGTCGCCGCCGTCCTCTGGGGTAACCGTCGCGACCAAAACCACCGGGGAACCTTCGGTTCCCGTGTCAGGCGCGACGGTCGTGGTCGTCGGTATAGGGTTGATCAGCTTGTGCTCACCTGTCGACGTCGACGTGCCGAACTGCGGATTCGCGTAGTCCGCGTTGAAGACAGCCTCGAACTCGACGAAACCGTAGGCGCCAGCCGGAGTCGTGATGGGGCAGGAACCGGAGCCGTCATCCGTTGCGGTCAGGTCGAAGGTGCAGGTGTACACGTCGGCCGGCAGCGGCGGGGTGAGGCCGGGCTGTGCCAGGGAGTACACCTCGACAGTCCCGGTCGGCGCCGGGTCGCCGGCAGTGTTGTCAGTCACGGTCACATCGACGTCCCACGGAACCCCGGACGCCTGCGTGAACGGGTCCGGGTTGGTGATCGCCGTGGTGGTCGCGACCGGCGTCACGGCCACAGCGGCCGTGCCACTCGAGCCCAGGTGCTTCGCGTCGCCGCTGTACTTGCCAGTCACGGTGTAATCCGCCACGGCGCCGTCCGCCCCTGCTGCATCCCAGGTGTACGAGCAGGACGCCTTCCCGTCGGCCAGCGCATCGGAGCACAGGGTGCCCGCGCCGTCGGAGAAGGTGACCTTGCCTGTTGCCGCCGACGAGGACGTCACGGTTGCGCTGAGCGTCACGGCCTGGCCCGGGTAGGGGTCGGCCGGGGTCGCGGTAACGGTGGTAACGGTGCGCCCGAGCGGCAGCACCTGCACCGTAGCCTTAGCCGACGAGGGCTTGTGCGTGGAGTTGCCCTCGTAGTAGGCCTCGGCCCGGAAAGAGCCGGCCGAGGCGAACGCGTGCGCGCAATGCGCCTTGCCGCCGGACAGGGCCCCTGAGCACAGCGCCTTCCCGCCGTAGATGAACTCGACCCACCCCTTCGGGGTCGAGCCGCCCTTCACCTGAGCGGCCAGCGTCAGCTTGACGTCGACGTAACCGGTCACGGCCGACATCGTCGTCGTGGTCGAATGCTTCGCCGTGGCAGGCGCGGCCAGGTGCTTCGCCGTCGCAGGCGCGGCCAGGTGCTTCGCTGCGGCAGGCGCGGCCAGGTGCTTCGCCGTCGCAGGCGCGTGTGCGTTCGCAGTCGCCGCGATTGCCGGTACTGCCACTCCCGCAGCCGCCGCAGCCGCCACCGCCGTGATCGCGACGGCCCGTACTCGTGTGGCGCGTCCCCGCGCCGCGTTGCCTGCCGCCTTATGCGGCCAGCTGAAGTTCATGCCTGTGTGGCCTCCTCCTGATGACACCCGGAAGCGGGTGGATGCGTAGGAGCGGTGATTAGCCGCCATACCACTCTGTCGTCCTCAATACGACGTGAAGGAGGACGATCCGGATTACACGTGAGGCTGATTAGATGGCAAGTAGCGATAGTTCCCATATATCAGGATCACTAGCGCTATCATGTGCGACCGCGCGAGGCAAGCGCACCGTCGGTGACGTCGTCGTGACGTGATGGAGCCGGTGAGCGGATTCGAACGCTCACCTGCCGCCAAAAATGGCACTGAGACATTCGCAGCTCAGAGCACTTGTGATCGGCCCGTGTGCAGCATGCGTGCGGCATCGCGGCTCACCGTGATGAACTTGGGCAGCCGTGCAGCGGGTCGACCGACAGGCCCGCGCCGTCTGCTGGGACGCGGTACTCACTGACGGGTCCGGTTGGGCGACTGATGGACGAGGCACGCGGCATGGATCACGCACTCGGCGATGTCGTGAACGATCACCCGATGGGCGCGGTACTCCCTCCCGCGCTAGTCTCGTCATAGCGGCAGCACACGCAGTTGTACGGCGGCTTCATCGGCTCCGAGTCGCAACCTACGCGTCATGGGCATCACAGTTCTGAAGGAGTCATCGTGAGAACCACCGGAACCATCATCCTCAATGCGTACATAGCGGTCATCCTGGCTGCCCTCGTCTGGGGCCCCCTGATCGTTCTGCACGGCTATCGCGAGTGGTGGCTCGTGACGTTCTACGCAGTAGTCGCCGTCGGTACCATCGCCGGCATCATCAGCCACTATCGCGTGGCATTGCGGAGCAGCAAGAGCTAACCCCGCGACGGGCAACCGCCCGGTGATCACGGCGTCGCCGGGCCCGACGACAACCCGCCGAGACCGATTCGAGCAGGACCCGGTGCGGAAGAACGATTCTCTCTGCTTCCTGTGATCCAAATTGCCATCCTTCGCGTCCTAATGAGAACGACAGCGTGATATGGCCGCTGATCGCCACAATCCACCCGGTTTCGGGTGACGTGCGAGGAGGCAACACAGGCATGAATTTCAGCTGGCCATGGGCGGCGGGGAAGGCAGCGCGCCGCGGTGCCGCACGGGCGGGGCTTGTCGGGATTGCCTCTGCGGTGGTTGCCGGGGCCGCGGCGCTGGCGGCGCCGACGGCGCCGGCTATGAGCGCGATGGCGGCCACGTTGAACCCGACCACCACGATCGTCACGAACCCGTTCCCGATCACGGAGCCGGAAGGCGCGAACGCGACCGTGAACGTAGAGGTAGTGGACGACACTCCTGAAGGCCCGGCGCCGACCGGGACTGTCAATGTGACCACCGTGGGCGCGTACAACCCCGGGCTGCCCGCAGGCACGGTTTACCAATGCGAGGCGCCCGCGACGCTGGCGGCGGCGGCGACCCCGAACGGGGAGGGCCTGGCTTACAGCACTGGATCCTGCACTTTCACGGGTCTCGGCTATGGCTTCATCGAGGTTGAGGCGTACTACAGCGGAGATGACGAGAACGCCGCGTCGAACACGGCTGGCACCGAGGTCAAGATCATCAACCTTGAGCCGACGATCACGACCGTCGCGACGGCCGACGGGACTGACAAGGCAACGGCGGATAAGCAGGTGGAACTGGTCGCGACGGTGAACGTCGACGTTCTCGCTGGCTACAGTGAGATATTTGATGGGCCGGCGCCGGCGGACACGGTGGACTTCACGATCACGGGTGCCAACGGTTCCGCAGCTTGCACGAACGTTGCGCTCGAGGGGCTCGGTGACCCCACCAACTACGCGGACTGCGACGTAACGCTGCCGGCTGGCACGTACGCCGTGACGGCCGTCTTCGCTGGTGACGAGTACGCAGCCACATCCACCGGAACGGCAACGCTCACGGTTAACGCGGTCGCGACCACGACGACGATGGCGGGTGTGTCCGGTTACGTTGGCAGCGAAATAACACTGGCCGCCAAGGTCAAGGGCGGCTCGACCCCGACCGGGACGGTCAACTTCGTCTGGGGCGGCAAGACGCTGTGCTCGGCGAGCCTGTCGGACGGCGCCGCGCGCTGCGCGTACGCGTTCGGCCGCGTCGGCTCGTTCAAGGTCGAGGCCGCTTACGAGGGCGACGCCACGCACACTGCCTCCGAGGGCCTGGCGACGGTGAAGGTGAAGGCGCTGCCCACCTCCGTCAAGGTCACCGCGTCCCCGGCTTCCACCAGCACGGGCAAGGCCGTGAAGCTCACAGCGGTCGTAAAGTCGTCGTCGCCGGCCACCGGCAGCGTCACGTTCTACGTCGGCGGGCGCAAGCTTTGCTCCGCGAAGGTGTCTGGCGGCAAGGCATCGTGCAGCTACACCTGGCACGCGGCAGGCACTTACAAGGTGACCGCCGTCTACGGCGGCAACTCGACGCACCTGGGCTCGAAGGGAACCGTCTCGGTGACCGTGAAGAGCTGAGCCGGCCCGGATCATTGACGTCCGTGCCGCCCATCGGGGCGGCACGGACGTCAGCATTTGTACCGAGGGGCGAAGCCACGGTTCGTTAGGAAGAAAGTTCGTTAATCCCGACGTTGACTACCAGATAACCCCCAAAATCGTGGCGCTCGTCGACCAGCTCCACGTCGCCTGGACCAAGAACTAAGTTAAGAGCACCCCAGATTCTCTTCTGCTCGCCCGGCGATCAGGTCTGGTGGCTCGGCAGTTTCACGGTGCCGGGAAGCCGAGCTGGATTACGCCCGGCGACAGTAAGGGCTTCGGCGACGCCGCGTCCGACCCACCGCGCTGATCTCCTTGGTGATCTCTAGGACCATGCCCCCGGAGTCGGCAGCAGCGGCACCTCGCCCAGTCGGCGCAGATAACCCAGCAGCGGCGCCTGCGTCTTCGGGGACAGCCACAGGACATAACTCTCTGCGCGCCTTCGCCCCCTCGGTATAAATGTTGATGTCCGTGCCGCCCCGATCGGCGGCACGGACATCAACGGTTCGGCTAAGGGCCGGCCCAGCTAGTCAGCAGCTCAGTGCGCAGCCACGGTCACCCAGGCGGTTCCCTTCGAGGCCAGGTGCGTCGAGTTGCCGCCGTAGACGGCGGTCACCTTGTAAGTGCCCGCCGCGTGCCAGGTGTAGCTGCACGATGCCTTACCGCCAGACACCTTCGCGGAGCAAAGCTTATGCCCGTTGACGTAGAAGGTGACGGTGCCGGTCGCCGCCGTCAGTGACTTCACGGTCGCCGTGAGCTTCACGGCCTTGCCCACCGAAGCCGCGGACGCGGTGACCTTGACCGAGGTGGGCTGCGCCGTCACCTTCACCGTCGCCAGGGCCGCGTCGGAGCCAGTGTGCGTGGCGTCGCCCCCGTAAACGGCCTCGACCTTGAACGAGCCGACGCCGCCGAACACGTGCGTGCAGTGCGCGGCGCCGTCCGACAAGCTCGCCGAGCACAGCGTCTTGCCGCCGTAGATGAACTTGACCGTTCCGGTCGGGGTCGCGCCGCCCGCGACGTTCGCAGTCAGCTTTATTGCGCTGCCAACGTAACCGGACACACCCGCCATCGTCGTCGTGGTCGCGGACACCGGCGCCTTAGCCGTAAGCGTTTCCGTTCCGGTGGACGTCGCCGCGTACTCGTCACCGGAGAAGACGGCCACGATCGCGTCCGTGCCAGCCACCGGCGGCGTGTAGGAGCACTGCACGTAGTTCTCGTCGGTAGTGTCATTCCACAGGAGCGCCACGGCACCGCAGCCTGGAATCGCAACGCCATTAGCCGTGAAGGCCACGGTGTCCCCACC
>NZ_JASIAL010000177.1:0-31057 GCF_030042015.1 Trebonia sp.
TACCCGCCGAACGAGAACGGCTCGGACGTCACGTTCTTCAGCCTGCCCGTGTGCACGCTCAAGCACCACACGTACCTGTTCGTGTCGGTGGTCCGGCCCGGCACGAACATATAGGCGCTGTCTGCGCCGACCTGGCCGGGGACGGGCCACTTCAGCAGGCTGGGACGAGGCCCTCGGTGGACGCCGGGGACGGCGCGACGACCGCGAACGTGTCACTGGCGTAGTCGAACCGGCCGTACTGCGGGTTCACCCAGATGTCCAGCGACTTCGCCGCGGTGCACTGGTCCTTGGCGAGCAGCGCGCTCACCGCGTTGCTCTGCGCGGTCGTGGTCGGCAAGCTTGCCGCCGTTGCCCTTCTCGGCGATCGCCAGCTCCTGGGCTTGGTACCGGCCGAGGTCTGGCAGCATCTGCGGCGTGACGCCGACGTTGACCAGCACCGCCTCGGCGCTGCTGAGGCCCTCCGCCGAAGCGGCCGAAGCGGCCTCCGCGTTGATGTCCGCGATGCCCGCCCGAACCTGCGCTTGCGTGACCGAGACGCCGGCCGCGGCGGCCATCTGATCCCCGATCTGGAACTTGATCAGCCACGTCAGCACCACCCTGGGCATCTCGGCAGAGGTCAGGGTGATCTTGCCTGCGTACGGTTTGGCGGCCGTCTTCAGGTTAGTCACCAGGGAGTCCAGCGAGGCCACGGTGATCTTCTGGTTGCCGACTGTCGCCGCGATGGCAGGCGAGGAACCCGGCAGCGCGAGTCCCGCCCAGGCGGCGACGGCAACGACGATCAGCGCCGCGACCGCCGCCGCGACCATGACCGTCCTGCGTCTGCGCGCGGGCCTGGCTGGCCTCGTGCCAGCGGCGCCAGGGGAGGTGCCCGCGGCCGTGATGCCTACCGTGCGGGTATCCGCGATCGTCTCCGCAGGAAGCGCGCCGCGGCGGACGGCCACCGGGACACGTGGCGCGGCCTCGGTCGGCGGGTGCTCATGGACGGCCGCCGCTGAGGGCGGGGCAGGTGACTGCACGGTACCGGTGAGCATGTGGAAGGCGACGCATGCCAGGGAGTACTGATCGCTTCGGGCGCTGACCGGGGGCCGGCCAGCGATCTGCTCGGGGGCACAGTAATCGGGGGTGCCCAGGAAGACGCCGCTGGCGGTGATGCCCGTGGCGGAAGAGATGGCCTTGCTCAGCCCGAAATCCGACAGGTACGCGTGCTCTGACCGTCCCGGAGCATCGTCGATGAGGACATTGCCTGGCTTGACGTCGCGGTGCACCAGGCCCGACGGCGTGCGCCGCGTCCAGGGCGGAGGCCACCTGTGTGATGAGCGCTGCCGCCCGGGCCGGATCCAGCGTCCCTCCCGCCCGCTTCAGCAGGCCGGCCAGGTCCCCGCCGGCCACGAACCGAGTGGCAAGGTACAGCACGCCATCCGCCTCGCCGGCGGCGTGCACCGGCACGATGTGCGGTTCTTCCACCGCTGCGACCGAACGGGACTCACGCAGGAAACGGATACGGAATTCCGCATCGTCCGCCAGCGCGGGCGCAAGCACCTTCAGCGCGGTCAGACGTCCGAGGGCCTCATCGCGGGCACGGAACACCATCGCCATCCCCCCCGGAGCCGAGCTTTTCCTCGATCACGTAGCCCGCGACCCGGCTGCCTGGCCCCAGCCACCGAAGCATCCCAGGCGTTGGCACGCCGGAATCGTCACTCATGCCCGCCCCTCCCGCCATAAGTGTTCCAGCCGAGCAAACATATGGCCACAGGACACCGTCTACAGTTTGCCCATGGCCGATGATGGACTCCGGGCCTCGCACGAGGACCGGGATCGCGTCGTCGAGGTGCTGCGGGTGGCCGCCGGCGACGGGCGGCTCACCGCCGACGAACTCGATCAGCGGATCGAGCTCGCCCTCGCGGCGCGCACGTACGGCGAGCTGGCGGCCCTGGTCGCGGACCTGCCCGCGGCACAGCCAGGAGTAGCCGCGGCGCCCAAGCCGAAGGACGTGCTGCGCATCGACCGGCATGGCGCCAACGCGCGGCGCGATGGCCGCTGGGTGGTACCCGAGCGCATCGAGATACGCGTGACCGGCGGGAACGTCATACTCGACTTCACCGAGGCCGTGATAACGCTGCCGTCATTGCAGATCAACGCGGTGGTCGCCGGCGGGAACCTGATCCTGATCACCAGGCCGGGGATCGTGGTGGACACCGACGAGGTGGCCGTCACGGGCGGCAGGGTGCTGGTGCGGGAGCCGCGGGACGCCCCGGTGCCCGCGCTGCTGCGGGTGGAGGTTACCGGCAGCCTCTTCGGCGGCAACATCCGGGTGCGGCCGCCGCGCCCGCCGCGCCGGACGTTCCTGCAGTGGCTGCGGCGCCAGCCGCGCAGGCCGGCGATCGCGGCCCGGTTATCCGCTGCCTTGCTTCAGGCTGAAACCCCAGTTCAGGACCCGGGCCGCGTCCTGCGCCGCCGCGCCGGGCCCGGTGTCAGGGCTGCCGAGGACGACTCCGAGCAGCGTCCGGCCGCCACGCACGGCCTCGAAGAGCAGGCAGTGCCCCGCGGCGTCCGTGAACCCGGTCTTGATCCCCACGGCGCCGTTGTAGGAACCGATCAGCTCGTTGTCGTTGCTCCACCAGTGGGCGTCGTGGCCGTCGCCTTTCTTCAGGACGTAGAACGGCTGGCCCACGATCGAGCGGAACACCGGGGACCGCATCGCTGCCTCGGCCAGGATCAGCAGGTCGGCCGGGGTCGAGTACGTGGAGAACTCCGTGGGGTACGGCAGCCCGTCCGGCGAGGCGAAGTGCGTGTGCGCCATCCCGAGCTCGCGGGCGGCCGCGTTCATCTTCGCGACGAACGCGGCCATCCCCGGGCCGTACGTGGTGGCCAGCGTGTAGGCGGCGTCCGCGCCCGACGCGAGCAGCAGCCCGTAAAGCAGCTGGTCCGCGGTGAGGGTCTCGCCGGGAAGCAGCCCGGCGCTGGTGGCGCCGTATTCGAACACGTAGTTGAGCACGCCCTTGGGGACCCGGATCCGCCTGTCGAGGTCGCCCGCCTGGATCACCAGGTACGCGGTCATCACCTTCGTGATGCTGGCGATCGGCCGTTCCACGTCCGCGGACTTCGCCCAGAGGAGCTGGCCCGTGGCGGCGTCCACGAGGATGCCCGCCTTCGCCTTGACTCCGCGCGGCGCGCCGGCGACGTCGATCGGCGGCGCGACGGGCGCCGGCGTGGGGGCTATCTTGTCCCGCGACTCGGCACCGGGCGGCACCCTGGCGGTGACCACGCCCGGGGAAGGCAGCGGCTGCGTCGCGCCATTGGCGTCAGGCAGCACCGCCGTCCCCGAGCAGCTCGCGACAGATCCCGCCACAAGCGCCGTCAGGCCCGCGATGAGCAACCGAGCGGACAGGCGCATGAGACTCCGTGGGGCTAGGGGGCGAGCGGGGGTGCCGGCCAGGCCAGACCCGATCGTACGTCGTCATATCCGATAACATCCGTACAATCGGCCAACCCGCCCTGGCCGCCGGTCCCGCACGCTGGGTAGCGTCCAGATGACGTCGCGTATATACCGCCCTGGCCCGGCCGTCACACCATCCGTCCCGTGCCTACTCAGGCGCGGGCAAGAACTCCGGCCAGGGCAGCACGGGCCGAGCGGATCACCTCGTCCACGTCATAGCCGGTGAGCACGCCGGAACGCTTCAGCAGCCGGCCGTCCGCGAGCACCGTGTCCACGTTCCCCGGGTGCGCGGCGGTCACGAGCAGCCGCGCCGGGTCGGTGAGCACGCCCATGTTGGGCGCGTCGGCCGACACCACGATGACGTCCGCGCGCTTGCCCGGCGTCAGGGAGCCGGTCACCCCGTCAAGCCCAAGCGTCCGCGCGCCGTCGATCGTCGCGAGCCGCAGCACGTCCCGCGCGGTCAGCGCGAACTCGTCGTGGGCCAGCGCGTTCGCGCAGCCCTGAGTCACCTTCATGATCGCGAACATGTCCGCGTTCCCTGACAGCATCGTCGTGTCGACAGACAGCCCCGTGGGCAGGCCCGCCGCGAGCAGCTGCCCGGTGACCGGAAGGCCGTAGCCGATCTGGAGTTCGGTGAACGGCGACACGCTCGCCGGCGTGCCGTGCTCCGCGGCGAGCGACACCTCACGGGGCGAGGCGCTGTTCAGGTGGACCACCTGCAGGTCAGGCCCGAGCAGCCCGGCGGCGGCGTAGGCCTCGATCTGCCCGGCGGCGGCGCGCGGCCCGCAGGCATGGACGGTGACGGGCAGCCCGAGGCCCCGTGCCGCCTCGATCTCCGCCAGGTAGATTTCCCGGGCCACGCGCATCGCCGGGTTGCTCCCGCCGGACCCCCGCCAGGCCATGCCGAGATGGAGGCGGCCGTCGGCGCTGTAGGCCGGCCATCCCGAGGCGACGCGGGTCAGGTCGTCCACGGCCATGGACCGGTCGTTCGGATGGCCTGTCTCGTACCCGTAGGAAAAACGGGCCCGCAGCCCCGACTCGGCGAGCGCCCGGAGCCCGGCCTCCGCCCAGTCGAGCCCGCGGATGTTGTGCGCCCAGTCATGCACCGTGGTGATTCCCGCGTTGACCGCCTCCGCGCAGGCCAGCCGGGTCCCGGCGTAGGTGTCCGCGGGGATGAAGTGCCTGCCGAGCCCCACGCAGGTGGCGAAGTATCCCGCGGCGCCGTTTGCGCCCGGCCGGCCGTCTGAAAGCCCGCGCAGCAGCGTGTTCCACATGTGCCAGTGCGTATCGACCAGCCCAGGGGCGACGATCTTGCCGGCCGCGTCGATCACCTCCGCGCCCGGCGTGTCCAGGCCGACACCGACCGAGCGGATCTCGCCGTCCCTGATGTGCACGTCCCCGCCGGGGATGTCGCCGGCGGAGCCCATCGTCAGCACGTAACCGCCGCGGATCACGACATTGCGGGACTTCGCGGACGCGCTCGTTGTCATGATCGCAGAGCTTAGTTGTACGGGCTGACATGCGTAGCCCGCTCCAATTGGGCGGCACGGGCCGCCGCGGACCGCCTGGCGTCCCGAAAGACGACCCAGCGCATCATCGCGTACAGGTAGACGGCTTCGCAGAGCGCGGCGATGACCCGGGCGAGCTCGTAGTAGACGCCGACCGCGGCCAGCGCGTCGGTCAGACCGAGCACGAACACCAGGTAGTTGCTCGCGCTCACGGCCGCGAACACCGGAAGCTGGCGACCCAGCGCGCCGTGCGACCGGAAGTTGAGCACGCGGTTGAGCACGTAGCTCACCGCGGACGCCGATCCGTACGACAGCGTGACCGCGACAGGCAGCGGCCACTTCAGCCCGCCGTGGAAGACCGCGAGCAGCGTCAGGTCCAGGCAGAACGTGCACAGGTTGATCAGCAGGTAGCCGAGCAGGCTCGGCGCGACCACGCGGGACAGCCCGAACGGGAGCCTGCGGGTTACCGCCGCCATCGCCGCGGCGAACCGCGCTCCACGGGGCATGCATCCATTCTGCCTCGCCGCGCCCGGCCCTTCCGTGGCCCGGGTTGCGAATGTGAAACCAGTCACATGCCGGTGACAGCTGGACGGCGCGGCAGCCCCGGCCTCAAGGCTCGCAGAGTATGATCTCTTGCAGTCTGCGGTGGTCCGGCTATCCGAGGCACCTGTTTGGCGAAAATCTTCCCGCGCCAGGAGGACATCTATGGCCGTATCGGTAGACCCGCCGCGGCGCGAGAGCGCTGACGAGCGGTCTGCCCCCGCGGACCTGCCCGCCTCCCCTGACGACGAATTTCCCGCGGGTTCACCCCGGCGCGCCACCATGACCGCCCCGCACCCGCTCGCCCCCGCCGCCGCGCCAGAGACCGCGCCCAGGCTGGCTGAGCCGCCGATCCCCGGCGGGCGCGTCGAGGCGATGATGGGCGTGCTCATCCGGGTGCTCGCGCACAGCCCGCTGGCCCGGCCGTTGCCCGCGGTGACGCTGAGCGCGGTGGGCATCGGCGGGGTGGCCTTCGTCGGCCTGTGCGCCACCGCGCCGAATCCGAGCGTGGCCACGCCCCCGGTGCTGCTGCCGCTGACGTCGGTGGCCAGGGACATCGGGGCGCCGCACCTGCCGGACGTCGCCGCGGACCTCGTCATGTACGTCTCGATCGCCTTGTGCTGCCTGGGCCTTGCGATGATGCTGTGGGCCAACAGCCGGGGCTGGTCGCCCAGCCCGCGCAAGGTGTTCTGGGCGGCGGCGGCCGCGGTAGCGGTCGTCGTGAACATCACCCCGGTCGGCTCCTCCGATGTCGCCAGCTACGCCGCCTACGGCCGTATCGCCGCGCTCGGCTACAACCCGTACACGTTCTTGCCGAGCATGCTGCCCGGCGGCGAGCACAACCCGTACACGATGGTGGTCAGCCGGCAGTGGCAGCAGACGCCGTCGGTGTACGGGCCGGTGGCGACATGGCTGCACCTGGCGGCCGCGCTCGTCGGCGGCGCCAGGCCGTGGGCCACGATCTGGATGCTGATGATCATGATCGGCGCGGCGTTCCTGGCCGCGGGCTACGTGCTGCTGCGGACCGCGGCCAACCCGGTGCGCGCCGTGCTGCTGTGGGTGGCGAACCCGCTGCTCATCGTGGAGCTCGTGATGGGCGGGCACCTGGACGCCATCGTCGCGCTGTTCGCGATCGTGGCGATCGTGCTGTCGCGGCGGATCACGACGATCTGGCATGAGCTGCTGGTGGGCCTGGTCGTCGGCGTCGCGGGCGGCATCAAGGTGAACGCCCTCTTCGTCGCGCTCGGCATCGCGATCCCGCTGGTGCACGACAGGGCATGGGCCCGGCTCGCGCGCATCGGCGTCGTGGCCGGGCTCACCACGCTCGGCCTCTACGTCTTCAGCTACGGACTCGTCGCGCTCCGGCCGCTCGTCAGCGCGTCGAAGATGGTCGTCTCCCCCACGATCTGGCGGGCGGTGCAGGAGATCGCCGTGCATACGGGCGGTACGGGCGCGGAGAACATGGCGACGACAGTGATCGGGTTCGCCTGGCCGCCGCTGATGTTCGCCCTGGCCTGGTACCTGTACAACAGGCTCTCTCCTGACGTGCCCACCGTCGTGGCCGCCACCTGCGCCCTGACGTTCGCCTGGATCGTGGTCGCGCCCTGGTCGCTGCCCTGGTACTCCGCGGTCGCCTGGGTGACGCTCGCGCTGCTGCCGCGCAATTCGCTGACCCGCTGGCTGACCCTTGCCACGGCGGCGCTGTCGTTGCTTCACTTTAACGGTGGCAGCAGCGTCACCCAGCCGTCCCCGTGATGTCGTCGCTCCTGGACGGGTAGCGGTCGTCACCGGCGCGGCGAGCGGGATCGGGCTCGGGCTCTGCGAGCGGTTCGCCAGCGAGGGCATGCACGTCGTCGCGGCCGACGTGGAGGAGCCCGCGCTGTCCAAGGCCGCGGCTGCGCTGGCCGACTCCGGCACCTCGGTACTGCCGGTAGTCACCGACGTGGCGGACCGCGGGGCGGTCGAGGCGCTGCGGGACGCGGCGGTGTCGGCGTTCGGCGCGGTGCACGTGGTGTGCAACAACGCAGGCGTGGGCGGGCCGCACGGACCGCTGTGGGAGTGCCCGCCCGGCGAGTGGGACTGGGTGCTCGGGGTCAACCTGGGCGGCGTTATCAACGGCGTGCGCGCGTTCATGCCGCTGCTGCTCGAGCAGGACGCGGCGCACATGGTGAACACGGCGTCGATATTCGGCGTGTTCGCGGGGGCCCTCGGCCCGTACGGGGTGTCCAAGCACGCGGTCGTGGCGCTGACCGAGACGCTGCACTTCAACCTGCAGTCCCTCGGTGTCGCCCACGTCGGCGTGTCGGTGCTCTGCCCGGGCGCGGTGCGCACGAACTTCGGCACCTCGGCGCGGAACCGGCCGTCGTGGGCCGGACCGCCCGTCGTGTCGGGTCCCGCGGAGCAGGAAAGCGCCGAGCGGTTCAACCGGCTCGCGGTCCAGGGAGCGTCCCCTGCTGAGGTGGCCGCGATCGTGGTCGACGGAATCCGGGCACGCCGGTTTTACATCCTGACGTCGCAGAACCGCGACTTCGCCGTGACCCGCCGTGGCGAGGAGATTGTCGCGGGCGGGCCGCCAGCTCCGCCGTTCCCTTAGCTCCCCTGGCGGTCCACGCGGGCAGCGGCGCACCGTTCACGGTGCCAGCCGTGCTCCGTGCTATCCCCTGGCGGACGCGATCAGGCCCGATCGGGCCTCGGCCCGCGTGGCGCCGACCCTGGCGCGCCATGCCGTGACGAGCGCCGCGCAGAGTATGCCCAGTCCGATCAGCGCGTAGAGGTTTCCCGCCACGAGCTGCCAGCCGTGCCAGCCGTACTCGCGGTTCCCGCCGGCCGGGACGGTCCAGATCAGTCCCTTCACCGCCCCCGGGTCGCCGGGCTGTCCGACCGGATATCCCAGAAACAGCAGGACCAGGACCGCGAGGCCGACCCAGGCGAGCCACGAGCGATGCCGCCATGCCAGGTCAGCGACCGCCACGAGCACCGGGACGATCCAGACCCAATGGTGGTCCCAGGACACCGGCGACACGAGCAGGCCCGTGACCGCGCAGACGCTGACCGCCGCAAGCTCGCGGCCGCGGCGGTGCACCAGCGCGGCGGCCAGCAGCCCGCACGCCGCCACAATCGGCGCGACGGCCAGCCAGTACGGCAGCGCCGGCCCGCCACCCCCGGCGAGCCGCGCGATCATCCCGAACAAGGACTGATTGGACGCGTAGATCACCGGCCCGGGCCGGCTGGGATCAAGGAACAGCCCGCCCAGCCAGTACTGGCGTGACGGGCCGGGCAGCACGGCGAACCCCGCGGCGACGGTCAGCGCGAACGCCGCCGTCGCGACACCCGCCGCGCGGAACCGGCGCGTGAGCAGCAGGTAGGCGATGAAGATCCCGGGGGTGAGCTTGAGCCCGGTCGCCAGTCCGACTCCGGCGCCCCGCCACCATCGGTCGCCGGGCGCCAGCAGGTCGGCGAGTACGACGGCCGTGAGGACGAGGTTGACCTGGCCGAGGTCGATCGTCTGCTGAACCGGGTCGATGCACAGCGCGATGTCGGTCACGGCGAGCGCGAGCGCCGCGCGGGACCAGGTGCCGCGGACGCCGACGCCCCCCCAGGCGAGCCACGCCGAAGCCACCAGCGCCAGCACCGAGCCCGTGATCACGATCCGCTTGACGGCCAGCAACGGCAGTGCCGACAGGGGCTCGAAGATCGCCGCGGCCAGGGGAGGGTAGGTGAACGAGAGCATGCCGCGGTACTGCGCGGTATACAGCGGGCCCGAGCGCCGCGCGAGCAGTCCGCCCCACCGGTACACCTGCAGGTCTATCATGACCCAGTGGCCCGCCTGGCTCAGGTACACGACGGTGAGAACGAGCACGGGGACCGCCAGGGCCAGCGTGCCCGCGATAAGACCCCACCGATCCCAGCGGATGGTCCCGCCCGCTGCCAACCGCCCGTCCGCCATGCTGGCTATCCCTCAGTGCCGGCCTTCCTGCCTGACATCACCCTAGCGGGCAGAGCACGATCGCGGTCGTTAACAAGGGACGGCCGGCGGCACGATTCTCCGCCGGCGCCGGCCGTCTAGACTGGGCGGCTATGAGCACGCCTCCGGTCGCGAAGCAGGTCCCGTTCGAGCGCGTCCACCACGGCGACACGGTCATCGACAACTACGCGTGGCTCGCCGACCCCAAGGACCCGGAGACGATCGGCTACCTCGAGGCAGAGAACGCCTACACGTCGGCGATGACCGCGGGCCTTGAGGATCTGCGGACGGCGATCTTCGGCGAGATCAAGGCCCGCACCCAGGAGACCGACCTGTCGGTGCCGGTCCGCAAGGGGGTCTGGTGGCGGTACGCGCGCACCGTCGAGGGCCAGCAGTACGCGATCCACTGCCGCCGCCGGGTCCTTGACGGCGAGACCGCTCCCCCGCTGCCCGAGGACGGCAAGCCGCTGGACGGCGAGGAGGTCCTGCTCGACGGCAACGAGCTGGCGGCAGGCGCCGGGTTCTTCTCGCTCGGGGTGCTCTCGGTCAGCCCTGACCAGGCCCTGCTCGCCTACTCCACCGACTTCTCCGGCGACGAGCGGTTCACGCTGCGGGTCAAGGACCTGGCCTCGGGCCGGACGCTGCCCGACGAGATCCCGGACACCTTCTACGGCTGCGCCTGGTCGCTGGACGGTACCGCCTTGTTCTACGTCACGGTCGACGAGGCCTGGCGGCCCTACCGGGTGTGGCGGCACCTGGTCGGCACCCCGGCGTCCGCTGACGTGCTGGTGTTCGAGGAGGCCGACGAGCGGTTCTGGGTGGGAGTAGGGCTGTCCCGCAGCGAGCGGTACCTCTATATCCGCACGGCGAGCGTGCTGACCAGCGAGTGGTGGCTGCTCGACGCCGCCACGCCGACCGGCGACTTCGCCGTGGTGGCGCCGCGCCGCCAGGGCGTGGAATACGACGTCGAGCAGGCCGGCGACCGGCTGCTGATCCTGCACAACGACGGCGGCGCGGAGAACTTCGAGCTCGCCACCGCCCCGCTGCCGGACGCCCCGGGTGCGGGGATCCCGGCGCCCTGGACGCCGCTGATCCCGCACCGGGCCGACACCCGGCTGCTCGGGGTGGACGCGTTCGCGGACTACACGGTCGTCTACTTCCGCCGCGACGGGCTGACCGGGCTGCGCGTCCTGCCCGCCGGCGGCGCGGGGTACGACATCGCCTTCCCCGAGCCGATCTACACCGTCTCGCCCGGCGCGAACCCCGAGTTCGCCCAGGCCACGTTCCGGCTCGGCTACAACTCGATGGTGACCCCGGGCACCGTGTACGACTGCGACCTGGCGACCGGCTCGCTGACCATGCTCAAGCAGCAGCCGGTGCTGCCCGCCCCGGACGGCGGACCGTTCGCGAGCGCCGACTACGAGCAGCACCGGGAGTGGGCCGTCGCCCCGGACGGCAGCCGGGTCCCGATATCTCTTGTCTGTCGCACGGGCACCCCCCGCGACGGATCCGCGCCGTGCCTGCTGTACGGCTACGGCAGCTACGAGCACTCGATCGACCCGAGGTTCTCGATCAGCCAGCTCTCCCTGCTCGACCGCGGGTTCGTCTACGCGATCGCCCACGTCCGCGGCGGCGGCGAGCTGGGCAGGTCCTGGTACACGCACGGCAAGCTGCTTGCGAAGAAGAACACGTTCACCGACTTCGTGGCGTGCGCGCGGCACATGGTGTCGGCCGGCTGGACGTCGGCGGACCGGCTGGTCGCCCGCGGCGGCTCGGCCGGCGGGCTGCTGATGGGCGCGGTGGCGAACCTCGCCCCGTCGGCGTTCGCCGGGATCGTGGCCGAGGTCCCGTTCGTGGACACCCTGAACACGATCCTCGACCCGTCGCTGCCGATGACCGTGACCGAGTGGGAGGAGTGGGGCGACCCGCTGCACGACCCGGCGGTGTACGCGTACATGAAGTCGTACGCCCCCTACGAGAACGTGACCGCCGATTCCTACCCGGCCATCTTCGCGATCACCAGCCTGCACGACACGCGGGTCAGCTACCACGAGCCCGCCAAGTGGACCGCCCGGCTGCGCGCCGCCGCCCGCGGCGGCCCGTTCCTGCTCAAGACCGAGATGGAGGCAGGCCACGGGGGTCGCAGCGGCCGCTACGACGCCTGGCGCGAAGAGGCCCTCGTCCTCGCCTGGATCGCCGAGACCGCGACCGCCAGGCCCGCCGCCGACTAGCGGCGCCTCCCGCGCCCGCGCCCGCCCCGTGTCATGCCGCCGCCTGCGCGCCGCGCCAGCGATCTCAGATAGTGAGACGGAGTCGGCGACTTAGGACCCGGGCGGCAGATTTTTTGTCCGGATTATGGCGTTTTGTCCCTGCGGCTCGGGTCCTATGTTGCGCGCGCGGTCCTGCTCGCGCCCACCCGGGGAAGCGAAGGGCTGATATGCGGCAGTTTCCGACAATTCCAGCCAGTGACGGGCGGAGTCGGGGTGGACAGGGGCGGGCACTCGCGCATCGGGCAGGCGCTGCTAGTCGCGGCCGTGGTGCTGGCCGCCGTGGGCGGCGCCGCGGCGGGACTCGGGGCACCCGTCTGGCTGGCCGGGGCGGCCGGGGCGATTACCGCGCTGGTCGCCGCCGTGATCGTCGGTCGTGTCTTCAATGCGCGCGACTCCCGCCGCGCCGCGCTGCAAGCCCGGGGGCGGGTGCTCGATGACCTGATCGCCCTCGTTCCTGATGATCGGGAGAAAGCAGTCGCCGCGAACCGGGCCGACCCGCTCGCGCTGCTGCGGGCGGACCGGTCGCCGATGCCCTTCCGGGGACGGGGAGCAGAACTGCGCCGGCTCGCCGAGTGGCGGGATGACGACACGGCGGCGAGTCCGGTCTGCCTGCTGAGCGGGCCCGGGGGGGTTGGCAGGTCGCGGCTTGCGCTGCAGTTCGCCTCGCGAGCGCCCGAGGGCTGGGCGGCCGGATGGCTGCGTCCGGGAACGGGCAGCATCGTGGTCGATGCGGTGAGACGGCATGCGGGGAGCCTGCGGTGATCCTGGTGGACGACGCCGACGGACGGGCCGACCTGGTTCCATTGCTGGACTCGCTCGCCGAACGTAATGAGAAGCAGGCCATCCGCGCCGCCCTCGACCACCTGTCGGGCGGGCGGGTCGCGGGCGTCGCTCGTGGCGCGGATCGAGGAACGGCACGCCTAGGCTGCCTCCCACGCCCTCGCGCTAGAACTGGAGCCGGAGGGCGGTCCGGACGATAGGGCGCGCTGGTTCGGTGAGGCCGTGCGCGCGTTCGCGATGGCGCTCGGCAAGCCGGCGCCAGTGCTGCCCGCGTTGTTTCAGCAGGGTCATGCCGAATCGACGCAGCCGTTCGTGATGATCCAGGCGCGGGCCCTGCTCGCCGTCCTCGGGACCGAGGGTGATCCGCGGCGGCTGTCGTTCGGAGGCGCTGGACGCGCGGATCGAGGCGGTTGGCGTCTACCGGGAGATGGCCGCGCGGGATCCCGGGCTTTACGAGGCCACGTACCGGGAGAAGCTTGGCGCGCTGCGGCGCGAGTACGAGCGGCGGGGGATGCGGTATGAGGCGGTCACCCACGGCCTTGGCGATCCCGCCCTGGACGAGGAAGGGGACCGTGGTGAGACGGCCCCCTTCGTTCGGGATGAGTGATTTTTAGATTTTTATGAGCTGAGCCTCGTTGCGGGCCTTGGTGTAGCGGTTTTCCGGGATCGGGATGCCGAGGTTGCCGCGCAGGGTGGTCGACTCGTACTCCGTGCGGACCACGCCGCGGTCCTGCAGGATCGGGACGACCCCGGCCAGGAAGCGACGCCACTGGCTGGGGTGGCCGATGTGGACGTTGAGGCCGTCGAGGGCGCGGGCGTCGAACCATTTCTGGATCTCGGTCGCCACCGTCTCCGGGGAGCCCGCGAACGGCGTCGGCCTGGGGCTGGAGATGAACTCCACGGTCTGCCGGAGCGTCCAGTCGTTGTCCTTGGCCAGCTTGGCGATCTTCTCCGCGCCGGTGCGGAAGCCGCGCTCGGCGTACACAAGCGCCTCCTGCGGGAAGGGGGCGTCCAGGTCGTACTGGCGGAAGTCGTGCCAGGCGAACGGGCGGCCGAGTTCGGCCAGGGCGCGGCTGAAGTCCTTGTCCCCGCGCTGGAGCTCGAGTTCGATCTCCCTGGCCTCGTCATCGGTGTCGCCGACGAACACCGCCGCGCCCGGCATGACCACGATGTGGTCGGGGTCGCGGCCCTTGGCGGCGGCGCGGCCCTTGATGTCGTTGTAGAACGCCTGGCCCTGCTCGAGCGACGGTGCGTGGGTGAAGATGCCCTCGCCGATCGTGGCGCCCAGGTCCCGGCCCTGTTCTGAGTCGCCGGCCTGGAAGATCACCGGCTGGCCCTGCGGGGAGCGGGAGATGTTGAGCGGGCCCGCGACCTGGAAGTGCTCGCCCCTGTGGTTGAGCGGGTGCTGCTTGCTCGGGTCGAGGAAGGTCCGCGTGGCGCGGTCGCGGGGGAAGGCGTCCTCCTCGTAGGAGTCCCACAGGCCCTGGGCCACCCGGACGAATTCGAGGCCCCGGCCGTAGCGGGTGTCGTAGTCGTAGTGCTCCTCGCGGGAGAAGTTCGTCGCCGCGCCCGCGTCGCCGCTGGTGACGACGTTCCAGCCCGACCGGCCGCCGGAGATGAGCTCCAGGGAGGCGAGACGGCGGGCGATGTTGAACGGGTCGTTGTAGGAGGTCGTCATCGTGGCGACGAGGCCGAGGTGGGTGGTGCTGACCGCCAGCGCCGACAGCAGCGTGAGCGGCTCGAGCCTGTTGAGGTAGTGCGGCGGGGAGTCGGCGGTGATGAACTGGCTGTCGACGATGAAGATGAGGTCGAACTTGGCGGCTTCGGCCAGCCGGGCCTGCTCGATGTACCAGCTGATGTTCACGCTGGCGTCGACCGGGATGTCCTCGTCGAGCCACAGGTAGGGCTGGCCCGGGCCGCCGACGCCCATCGTGACCGCGCCGAGCCTGAGCTGCCGCTTGTTGCTGTTATCACTCATGCCGACACCGCCTCGCGGGCCGCGGCCTTCTCCGCGTCGCGCTTGGCGACCTCCTCGCGGACCAGCGGGAGCAGGTGGCGGCCGTAGTCGATGGCGTCGTCGTAGGGGTCGTAACCGCGGATGAGCAGCGTGGTCACGCCGATGCCGACGTAGTCGAGCAGCGCCTGCGCCACGGTCTCCGGGGTGCCGACCAGGGCGGTGGAGTTGCCCGCGGCGCCGGTGGCCTGCGCGAGGGGGGTCCACAGCGCGCGGTCGTGCAGCTCGCCCTTCGCGACCGCGGCCAGCAGCCGCTGCGAGCCGGTGTTCTGCGGGTTGTCGCCGCCAAGACCCCAGGACTTGGCACCCCACTGAGCGCGGAAGGCCGCGATGTTCTCCTTGGTGACCTCAAGGATGCGGTGGGCGCGCTCCCAGGCCAGCTCCTCCGTCGGGCCGAGGATGGGGCGGAAGCTCACGCTGATGCCCGGGGTGTCCTGGCGGCCCGCGTCCCTGGCCGCCTCGTTGACCGAGTCGATTTGCTGCCTGGTCTCCGCCAGGGGCTCGCCCCACAGGGCGTAGGTGTCGGCGTGCTTGCCGCCGACCCGGTAGGCGGCCTGCGACGACCCGCCGAAGTACAGCTTGATCCTCGGCTGCTGCGCCGACTTGACGCCGGCGGAGTGGTCCTCGACCTGGTAGTACTTGCCCTGGTAGTCGAAGGGGGTTGGGCTGGTCCAGGCCAGCTTGACGATGTCCAGGTACTCGTCGGTGCGGGCGTAGCGGTCGTCCTTGGACAGGAAGTCGCCGTCGCGGCGCTGTTCGGCGTCGTGGCCGCCGGTGATGATGTGCACCGCGATCCGGCCGCCGGCGAACTGGTCGAGGGTGGCGAACTGGCGGGCGGCGAGCGTCGGGGCGACGAATCCCGGGCGGTGGGCGACAAGGAAGCCGAGCCGCTCGCTGTGCGCGGCGGCGTAGGCCGCCACCTGGGTGCCCTCGGGCTGCGACGACGCGTAGCCGATCAGCACCCGGTCGAATCCTGCGTCCTCGTGGGCGCGGACAAACCGCCTGGTGTAGTTCTTGTCGATGACCGGGCCGCGAGTGAGCCTGGTCTCCGACTGGTCCTTGGTGCTGATCATGCCGATGAACTCGACGGGCATGTACTTCTATCCTTTCCTAGCTGCTGACGTCCTGGAGCGGGCCAGTTCGGCCCATTCCTCGTGCCGGTGGCAGGCGGCGCTCCAGTCGGGCGCCACCGGCACGAGCGCGGGTTGCTCGGCGCACGAGTCGATGGCGAACGGGCAGCGCGCGGCGAACACGCACGCGCTTGAGGCTGACGGCGGGGGCGGGTCGGCGGCGGTGCGGCGCAGCTGCTGGATCGACAGCGGCCGGTCGTGCTTGACGCTCGGCGCCGATGCCATGAGCAGCGCCGTGTACGGATGGCGCGGCGCGCTGAACACCTGGCTGACCGGGCCGTCCTCGAGGATCCGGCCGCGGTAGAGCACGACGACGCGGTCGGCGATGCCGGCCAGCGACGACAGGTCGTGCGAGATGATGACGATGGGCAGGTCGAGGGTGTCGCGCAACTCGCTGAGCAGGCGCAGGATGTAGTTCCTGTTGCTCGCGTCGAGCGCGCTCACCGGCTCGTCGCACAGCAGCAGGCTCGGGTCGGACGCCAGCGCCCTGGCGATCGAGACCCGCTGCCGCTGGCCGCCGGAGATCTGCCCGGGCTGGCGGTGCAGCACCGTACTGTCGAGGCCGACCTTGACCAGGGCGCCCTCGACGCGGGAGCGGATCTCCTGGCTGCCGATGCCGCCGCGGATCGCCAGGCCCTCGCCGACGATCTGCGCCACGGTCAGGTCGGGGTCGAGTGAGCGCAGCGGATCCTGGAAGATGAGCTGGACGTGTCCGCTGCGGCGCTCTCGCCTGCGGGCGCCGCCGCGCAGCCGGGAGACCTCGGTGCCGTCGAAGACGATCCTTCCGTTTCGCGGCCTGATCAGGCCGACCACGGCCCTGGCCAGGGTCGTCTTGCCAGAACCGGTCTCGCCGACCAGGCCGACGATCTCGCCCGGCCAGATGTTCAGGTTGACGTCGGACAGCACGTGGTTCGCCTGCCAGCCGCGGCCAAGGACCACGTCGAGTTCCTCGACCGCGAGCAGCGGCCGGGCGTCCGTCGCCTGCGCCGTCACCGGGCGGCCATTTCCGCGGCGGCGGCTTGCCCGGCGGCGGCTTGCCCGGCGCTTTGCCCGGCGGCGGTGATGAGGGCGAGCCCGGGATCGGTGGCGCGGATGCAGCGCGCGTGGTGCCCGGGTGCCAGCGTGCTCAGGTCCACCGGGCCGGCCAGGCACTTCGGGATGGCCGCCGGGCAGCGCTCGGCGAACCGGCAGCCGGTGGTCTCCTCGCCGACTCGCGGCGGCTGGCCGGGGATCACCTCGAGCTGTCTGCGCCGGAAGTCACCGACCGAGGCGACCCGCAGCAGCGCCTGCGTGTAGGGGTGCCTGGGCCGTTCGATGATCTGCTCGACCGGCCCTGTCTCGACCACCTCCCCGGCGTAGAACACGACGACGCGGTCGCAGAGCTCCCTGATCACGGCGAGGTCGTGCGATACGAACAGCACGGCGAGGCCGCGCTGATCGCGCAGCTCCCGCAGCAGCTCGATGACCTCCGCCTGGATGGTGACGTCGAGAGCGGTGGTGGCCTCGTCGGCGATGAGCAGCCGCGGGTCGCAGGAGATCGCGATGGCGATCATGACGCGCTGCAGCATGCCGCCGGACAGTTCGGTGGGGATCTGGTGGAAGACGTGCACCGGGTTGTGCAGGCCGACAGCGGTGAACAGCTCGATCGCCTTGCGGTGCGCCTGCTGGCGCCCCAGCTTCTGCTTCACCCGCAGCACCTCGGCGAGCTGGCCGCCGACGGTCAGGTTCGGGTTCAGGTACGAGGCGGGATCCTGGAACACCGCGCCCATCCCTGTGCCGTGCAGGCGCTCCCATTCCCGGCGCGACAGGTCGGTCACGTCCTGGTGTCCGAACTCGATCCGGCCGTGCCTGATTTCGCAGCCTGGCGGGAGCACCCCGAGAGCCGCCCGGCAGGTCAGCGTCTTGCCGCTGCCGGACTCCCCCACCAGGCCGACGATCTCGCCTGTCCGCACGCTCAGCGTGACGCCGCGGACGGCGGTGGCGGCCCCGTCGTGGACGGTGACGTGCAGGTCCTCGACGCCAAGTACCTCGTCAGGCGGCGGGTTGCCGGTCATCGGCGGCCTCCAGAGCCAGGGTCGAATGGGTCTTAACGACCAGGTCGGCCACCACCAGGGTGCCCGGCCCGGTGCGGTCGCGGAACGCGTCGGCCAGCGCGTTGAGCGCGCCGACGGTGATGGCGATCAGCAAGCCGGGGATGAACGGCGCCCACGGCGACAGGTTCAGGTAGTCCAGGTCCGACGACAGTATGCCGCCCCAGGTCGGGGCCGGCGGCTGGACGCCGATGCCGAGGAAGGTGAGGAACGACACCGCGAGCAGCGCGCCCGCGGTCGCCTGCGCTGTCAGCACCGCCAGGTTCGGCAGCACCTTGCGTGCCACGTGCACGCGGATGACGTGCAGCTTCGAGGCGCCGAGCAGCTCGGCGGCCTCCACGTACTGGGCGCGCGCGTATTCCAGCGCCGCCGCCCGGGTGACCCGGAAGAAGATCGGGGACAACAGGATGCCAACCGGGAACATGGCCTGGACGAGACCGTTGCCGAGTGCCGCCGTGACGGCCACGGCGAAGAAGATCGACGGCAGCGTCATCAGCGCGTCCGCGACCCGGTTGGCGGCGAAGTCGAACCACTTGCCGAGGAAGACCGTGGCGATGCCCAGCGGCCCGCCGAGCACGAACCCGATGGCGACCGCCTCGAAGGCGGTGAACACCGACAGCCGGGTGCCGGCCATGAGCCGGCTGAGCACGTCGCGGCCGAGGTAGTCCGTGCCGAGCAGGTGGTGCAGGCTCGGTCCCTGGAACAGGTCGTTGGCGTTGATCGTCAGCGGATTCTGCGGGGCCAGCGCGGATCCGAAGATCGCCAGGAAGATCACGACGGCCAGGACGCCGACGGCGATCCTGGCGGACGGCAGCCGCAGTATCGATCCGGGTCGGGTCGGGTGGCGTCTGTGCCGCCTGCCGCGCCGGCTCATGCGGCGACCCCGTCACCGGACCGGTAGAGCACATTGAGCACCGTGTTCACCAGCAGGTTGACCACGATCACGAACGTGCTGACCACCAGGAGCACGCCCTGCACCACCGGGATGTCCCTGGTCTGCGCGCTCTCCAGGAGCAGCTGGCCGAGTCCCGGCAGCGAGAAGACCGCCTCGGCCGCCACCGCCCCGGCGAGCATGAGCGGGAAGTCGTTGCCGAGGATGGTGAGCGCCGGGCCGGACGCGTTGCGCAGCGCGTGCCGCACGAGGATGCGGCGGTAGGGCAGGCCGCGGACCCGCGCGCCGACGATGTAATTCTGCTCGAGCACCCCGACCAGCGAGGTGCGCAGCTGCCGGGCGATGTCGGCTGCGACCTGCAGGCTCAGCGCCAGGGCTGGCAGGATGATGTGCTGGAGCCATGGCAAGATCCCGCCGGTCGGCCCCACGTAACCGTTGGCGGGCAGCAGGTGCCACGCCACCGCGAACGCGACCACGAGGATGATCCCGACGACGAAGGCGGGCAGCGTGGACACCGCCGAGCAGACCAGGGTGACTCCGCGGTCGAACCAGCCGCCGCGCCGGATCGCGGCCACCGTCCCGGCCGTGCCGCCGATCAAGATCGCCAGGATGACCGCGAGGACGGCGATCGACAGGTCGACCGGCAGCCGCTGGGCGATGCTCTGCGACACCGGTATCCCGGTGAACCACGAGGTCCCCAGGTGGCCCCGCGCCGCCTGGGTCAGCCAGTCCCAGTACTGGACGAGCAGCGGCTTGTCCAGGCCGAGCGCTTCGTCCATCTTCGCGACCGCGGCCGGGGTCGCGGCGTCCTGGCCGAGGATCGTGGCCGCGGGGTTGCTGTCGGACAGCGCGCCGAGGCTGTAGGTGATGAACGAGCTGAGCACCAGGATCGGGATGAGGATCGCGAGCCCGCGGCCGACATTGGACGCTACGCTCCGGACCCGGCGCCGCCGGGGCGCGATGACACGATCGCGCCCGGCGGCGCTCCTCAGTTCTGCGACTGCCATCGGGTCAGCTGCTCACCCGCACGCCTTCCCAGCGCTGCTGCACGAGGTCATACGGGATCCCGGTGACCGTCGGGCTGTAGGCGAAGATGCGCGGGTTGGTGTAGAGCCAGATGTGGATGGGGTCGTCCTTGACGGCGGTCACCACCGCGTTCTGCAGGGTGCTCGCGTAGTCGGACGACGTCAGCGGGACGGTGAGCGCCGCCGAGAGCGCGGCGGCCACCGCGGCCGACGTGGTCGACGTCTTGCCGTCCACGTTCATCAGGCCCTGCTGGCTGTAGAGCACATCGAGCATCTCCACCGGAGACATCCGCCCGGCCGTCCCGTCGATCGCGAACGGGATCGTCTTGTCCAGGTACAGGTACTGGGTCTCGGTGTCCTCGGAGATGTTGGAGATGTTGACCGTGATGCCGACCTGCTCGAGCTGCCCCTGGATCTGCTCGGCCAGCGAGTCGTCGTCACTGGTAGCGGTCAGGGTGACCGTCAGCCCGTGCGCGTAGCCGGCCTCCGCGAGCAGCTGCTTGGCCTTGGTGGGATTGTAGGGGTACAGGTTGGCGAGCTCCGGGCTGTACCCGACGAACCCCGCGGGGAACGGCTGGTAGGCGACCGATCCGTAGCCGGCCGCCTGGACCTGCAAGATCGCCTGCCGGTTGATCGCGTAGTTGATCGCCTCCACCACGAGCGGGTTGTTGAACGGCGCCGTCGTCGTCTGGATGTCGAGCTCGTTGACCACCTCGGACGGGATTATGGCGATCTTGAACCCGGCGGCCTTGGCCGAGGCGACCTGGTTGCCGGCGATGTAGGCCACGTTGACCTGGCCGGACTCGAGGGCGGCCAGGATCTGGGCCGGCTCGGTGATGTCAAGCACGTTGAAGTTCTCGACGTGGATCTGGCTGGCGTCCCAGTAGCCAGGGTTGCGCACCAGGCTGGCGTGCGAGTCAGGGACATAGCTGGTCAGGATGAACGGGCCCGCGCCGACCGGATGGGTGGGGATCGCCCCGACGTCCTTGAAGGAGGCCGGGCTGACCATCATCCCGTCCTTGCCCGCGAGCAGGTCGGGGACCTGGTAGTCGACCTGCGTCAGGTCAAGGGTGAAGCTGGTCGCGCTGTTCACGATGATCTTGGAGATGACCGCGAGCTCGGAGGACTGGGTGGAGTTCGCCTGGGTCTGGCCGCGGACCAGGTTCTCCTTGACCGCCTCCGCGTTCAGCGGCGTCCCGTCGGTGAACTTCAGGCCCGGGCGGAGCGTGAACGTGACGCTCTTGCCGTTCGGCGCGTACGTCCACGACGTCGCCAGGCCGGGTATCACGGTCCCGGCGGGATTGAGGGTGGTGATCGAGGCGTACACGAGCCCGAGGACGTGCATGTCCCAGCCGGCGCTTGAGGTAACCGGGTCCCAGGAGGTCGGGAGCTCCCACTCCCAGTTCAGCGTTCCGCTGGCACCAGAACTGCTGCTAGGGGTCGAACCGGATGCTCCGGTTCCACTGCTGGCGCCGCCGCATGCGGCGAGCGCCGTGATCGTGATGACGGCAGCGGCGGCCGCCACGCTGCGGTAGACCAGGCGCGACCGGAGCGGCCGGCGCGCGCGAAGAAAAGGAACAGGCATCGAGGTGCTCCGTTGGGGGGGGCGACATGGATGAACGGCTGTTGCAGCGCAACAGCCGCGATGGACAGGGATCGGGGCCACGACGATGTGGGCCGGGGCGGCTCGGCCGCGCCGCCCGGCCATGCCAGCCTAAAACATATAAAGTCGATCGGTCAAATAGGAATTGTGGTTAAGATCTGTCTCATGCCGCACATCCCCGTGACCACGCCTGCCTCGGTGCGCCGCGCACTGCTCGGCGAGAGCGAGATCGCGATCCTCGACGTGCGCCCGGAGGGCCGCTTCGCCGAGGGCCACCCGCTGTTCGCCGCGTCGTTCCCGCTGGGCCAGCTGGAAGCGCAGGTTTACGAGCGGCTGCCGCGGCGCTCGGTCCCCGTCGTGGTGTACGGCGATGACCCCGGCGACGCGGGAACCGCCGTCAGGAAACTGCGGCAGCTCGGCTACACCGACGTGTCGCTGCTTGACGGCGGACTGGATGCCTGGATAGCCGCTGGCGGTGAGCTGTTCCGCGACGTCAACGCGCCGAGCAAGGCGTTCGGTGAGCTGGTGGCGGTCACCGCGGGGACGCCGTCGCTGCCCGCGGACGAGGTCGCCGCACTGCTCCGCGACCGCGCGGGCAGCCAGGCCGGCGGGACGCCGCGTGCCGTCGTGGTCGATGCCCGCCGGCTCGACGAGTACGCCACGATGAGCATTCCCGGCGCCGTCAGCGTGCCCGGGGCCGAGCTGGTGCTGCGGGTTCGCGAACTCGCCCCCGATCCGGCCACCGTGGTGGTGGTGAACTGCGCGGGCCGGACCAGGAGCATCATCGGCACGCAGTCGCTGATCAACGCCGGGCTGCCCAACCGCGTGGCCGCGCTGCGCAACGGCACCATCGGGTGGGCCCTGGCCGGCCGCCAGCTCGACCACGGCCAGCTGCGCCACGCGCCGGACGTTTCCGTCGCGGCGGCCAGGCAAGCCGAGGCCGCCGCCTGGGCCGTGGCTGATAAGACTGGCGTGCGCCGGGTCAGCGGGGACGAGCTCCGGCCGCTTGACGACGGGACCAGGACCGTCTACCGGTTCGACGTCCGCACGCCGCAGGAGTACGAAAGCGGCCACCTCCCGGGATTCCGGTCCGCGCCCGGCGGGCAGCTGGTGCAGGAGACCGACTGGTTCGCCCCGGTCAGGGGGGCGCTGGTGGTGCTCGCGGGCGACGGGGGCGGCCGCGCGGCGATGACCGCGTCGTGGCTGGCGCAGATGGGCTGGGACGTCGTGGTGACCAGTGCCGAGCTGGCTGCGCCGACGGCGGGACCGCCCGGCACCGCCGGCCGGCTTGAGCGCGGGCCCTGGGCAGCCGAGCGGCCGCCCCTGCCGGATGTGCTGATGGCAGGCCCGGCACTCGTAGCAGGCTGGCTGCGCGCCGGCGAGGCACGCGTGGTGGACGTGGACACCAGCCGGCGGTTCCTGGCGGGTCATGTGTCAGGCGCGGCCTAGGCGCTGCGCACCGACATGTCGCGCCCGGAGCTGATCGACCGCCTCGGCCGGCCCGGGAGCCCGCGGCGGGTCGTCCTGGCCAGCTCGGACGGATACCTGGCCTGCTGGGCGGCGGCTGACCTTCAGCCCGCGCAGACCGGAGCCGGCATCGACGTGGTCGCGCTTGCGGCCGGCACCGAGGGCTGGGCGAGGTCAGGCCGCCCGCTCGCGTCTGGCCCGGCGGAGATGCTCTCGCCTGTCGCCGACGTCTACCGCCGTCCTTATGAGGGCACCGGCGTCGACCCCGCGGTCATGCAGGCATACCTGGACTGGGAGTACGGCCTGGTTGACCAGTTGCGGCGGGACGGCACCCACGGCTTCGCCGTCCTGGCGCCATAGCCAGGGCCGCACCGGCGAACGCGCTGAAAGGACCGCCATGCCCGCACCCTTCCGACTCGGCTTCCTGTCCCACCTGCACGGGGGCCCGAACCCGCGGCGGCTGTACCGCGACTACGTAGAGCTCTTCGTCGCCGCCGAGGAGCTGGGGTTTGACTCCGTCTGGGTGGCCCAGCATCATTTCGACTCCTCGTCGGGCGGGCTGCCGTCGCCGTTTCCGTTCCTGGCCGCGGTCGCCGAGCGGACCAGCCGGTCAGGCTTGGCACGGCCGTGGTTACGCGCCGCACTGGAACTGCTTGCCGCCCAGGTAGCGCCTGCGCTCGGCTGGCGGCCGCGGCGTCCAGACGGGCCAGTCCCCGCCGACTATCCGGCCGGAGCTGCAACATAGGACCCGAGCAGCAGGTTTATTGTCCGTTTTATGCCGATTTCTGACTGCCGTTTGGGTCCTATGTTGCCCGGCGGGCGCAGACAGCGACCGGTTTGGGATGGTTTGTCCGGATGGGGTCCGCCGGATCGGGTCCGCCGGGCGGGCCCGGGCGGTCCGCCGGGCCGGGGCCGGGCCGGGGCGGAGGCCGGGGCGGGGCCGGGGCGACGCTGACGGGCTACGGAACCTGGCCCGGCGGGGTGGACGGCCACAGGCTTTCCAGGTTGACCACGATGCCCTCCTGGCTGCTGCGAGCGATGACGACCACGGCCTCGCCCGCCCCCGGGTTCTCCTCCCGGTGCGGCACGTACGGCGGCACGAAGACATAGTCCCCCGGCTTGGTCTCCAGCCGCACCTCGCGGTCCCCGTCGGCGAAGACGAACGCGGGCGTGCCGGACAGCACGAAGATCGCGGTCTCCGCCTCGCCGTGGTGGTGGTCACCCGACTTGGCGCCCGCCGCGACGTGCGTCTGCCCCATCCAGAGCTTTTCCGCCCCGGTGCTCTTCCCGGAGATCGCCTCCCAGCGGGTCATCCCGGAAGTCTGGCCGGTGTCGCCGGTCAGCTCGCCGGCGCGGATCTGGGCCAGCGGCCGGTGCCAGTGGTCGTCGCTCATCGCAAGAAACCCCCATCTAGCCTTTATCGATCGATATAATAGGTTACACCTCAACGCTCATTCTCTAACGTAAGGGGAATCAAGGCCGTCGGGTCACGAGGCGCTGTCGGTTGCGTACACGCCCCTGGCGTAGTCGTGCAGCGCGGAGTGGGACCGGGCCAGGGCCAGGGCCGCCGCCCCGCCCTGCTCGGCGCCGAGCGGATCGCGGTCACGCAGCGCGTGGTAGCGCCCGGTCAGCTGTTTCAGCCTGGCTTCCATGTCCCACAGCTGCTCGCAGCGGAACTCGCACGCCGCCGCCATGACCTCGAGCGCCTGCACCGCGTCGCCGCAGCCGGTGACGATGTCCTCGTACTCGCGATCGCGCGCGGCGTTGAAGGCCACGGTCAGCTCCGGCTCGCCGGCCAGCGCCTGCGCCCGCAGCAGCACCGCGGCGCCGCCGGCGTCGGCGATCAGGGCCCGCAGCCGGCGCAGCATCCGTTCGGCCGGACCCGAGGACGGGACCGCCGCGCAGGCCCGCGACACGTAGACCGCGCCGACGGCGTCCAGCCGGCGGCGGAGCGTGGCTTTCAGCGCGCCCGTCTTGGGGGGCAGCCGGTAGACGAGCACCAGCCAGCTGACGGCAGCGGAGCCGTCCGGGACCGCCATCTCAGACCGCGCCGAGCAGGTAGGCCAGCAAGATGACGGCGAACACGTACAGCAGGTACAGGTTGACGTCGCCGGACTGTACCGGGCGCACCAGGTCCGCCAGCCACTCCAGTACCCGCACGGCCGGACGGTACAGGTACCGCTGGAACACCGGCGTCACCTGCGCCTCGTAGTGCACCGGGCCGGAGCGGCCCGCCGGGTCGTCCTCGGAGGCACGGCTGACGGACACCGACGGCCGGTACAGGGCGTCGAACGTGACCCGGGTGGGCGCGGAGAACGTCATCGCCGAGTACTGCATCCGCGGCCGGAACGACACGATCCCGCCGTCCCACACCGGCACCGTCACCGACTTCGCGCGCGGCCGGCCCGCCACGTAGATCAGGACGGGCACGGCCAGCGCGCACACGAGGAACACCGACAGGTAAGTCGGGGAGAACGCGGAGAAGTCGGTGTGCGCGGGGATGACGGTGAGCTTGCCTGGCAGCAGCAGCGGGCCGAGCGTGACCCCGGTCACGGTGTGCGCCACCCGGGACAAGGCAGACAGCACGACCGGCGCGCCGACGGCCAGCGCGACGCACGCGACGGCAAGCAGCCCCGGCCCGACGACCGGCTGCGCGGCCTCGGAGGCGGCGGCCGCCGGGCGGGTCCGCGGCATGCCCAGGTACGGGATGCCGAACCCGCGGACGAACGCGTAGATCGCCAGCCCGCCGGTGAGCCCCAGCGTCCCCGCGGCGAGCACGATGAGGATGCCGGTCAGGTGGCTGCCGGTGCGGAACCCCTGGAACAGGCCCTGGAAGATCAGCCATTCGCTGACGAACCCGTTCAGCGGCGGCAGCGCGGCGATGCCGAGCGTCCCGACGAAAGCGATCACCGCCGAGCGCGGCAGGCGGTGGACAAGCCCGCCGAGCCGGTCCATGTCCCTGGTGCCCGTCGCGTGCTCGGTCACGCCGGCCTCGAGGAACAGCAGCGTCTTGTAGCAGCCGTGATTGGCCACGTGATAAAGACCGGCGATCAGCAAGAACGCCCACAGGTCCAGCTGCCCGTAGGAGTGGAAGATCATCGCGGCGCCGAACGCGGTCACGATGATCCCCGTGTTCTCGATCGTTGAGTAGGCCAGGAACCGTTTGATGTCACGCTCGGCCATCGCGTACAGGATGCCGATCGCGGCGGTCACCGCGCCGCCGAACATGGTGACCAGGCCAGGCCAGGCGCCGCCCAGCGGCGCCAGCCGGAACGCGAACAGCGCGATCCCGTACACGCCGAGCTTGACGACCACGCCGGACAAGAACGCGGACCCGTCCGCCGGGGCGACCGGGTGCGCCTCGGGCAGCCACACGTGCAGCGGCACCAGGCCCGCCTTGAACCCGAACCCGATCAGCGCGAGCAGGTAGGCGGCGGCCCGCCAGCCGCCGTCCACGGACGCCGCACGCGCGGCGATCAACGGCAGCGACGTCGCCCCTGTCTTCGCCGACAGGATCACGAACGCGGCCACGACGAGCAGGAAGCCCGCCTCGGACAGGACAAGGAACCAGAACGCGCCGCGGGCGACGGGAACGCTGCGCGGGTGGCGGAGGATGAGCAGGTAGCAGGCCAGGCTCATCGTCTCCCAGGCGATCAGGAACGTGACCATGCCGCCGGCCGCCAGCACGGCCAGGCAGGAAAGCAGCGCCAGGTTGTAGGCGGCCAGGTACAGCCCGGTGCCCGCGGAAGGCGGGTGGTAGCGCGGCGCGTACCAGGCGATCGCCACCGCGACGACGCCGAGCAGCGCCACGAAGACCCCGGCCAGGCTGGTCGCCTGCAGCTGCAGCGGCCCGCCGGTCACGGTCGTGCTGCCCATGGAGACCAGGGCCGTGTTCCCGTACAGCAGCGACCAGCCGCCGCCGGCCGCCGCGGCGGCACCGCCGAGACCCGACAGCGCGCAGCACGCCCGCATCCCGGCCGGGGTCCGCGCGAACAGCAGGCCGACCAGGCCGGCGGCGAACCAGGCCGCGCCGGCCGCGTAGAGGAAGTCGAGCGGGGTCATCAGTCGGCACGGCTCCGTTCGGGATAATCCGCCGCGGTGAAGGGGAGGTCCCGCACCTTTTCCGCGAGCCGTCCCACCGCCACCCCCAGGCCGTGCAGCAGGGCCAGCGGGCTGGGCGGGCAGCCGGGGATCCACACGTCGACCGGCAGCACCGCATCGACGCTGCCGTAGGTGAACGGGTCCGCCGGGTACACGCCGCCGAGCGCGCACGCCCCGGTCGCGACGACCACCTTGGGGCCTGGCATGGCGTCGTACGTCTTGCGGGCCGCGACCGCGAACGCGCGGATCATCGGCCCGGTGACCAGCAGCAGGTCGGCGTGCCGCGGCGCGGGGGTGAAGAAGAACCCGAGCCTGTGCAGGTCGTAGTGCGGCGCGGCGAGCAGCCGGATCTCCTGCTCGCACACCGCGCACGACCCGGTGTCCAGGGTGCGGATGTGCAGGCTGCGGCCGAACTGCCGCGCGATGGCCGCGCGCAGTTCCTCCGCCTGCTCGCCCGTCCGCGTATCTTCCGCTGTCACGGAGCCTCCCCCCGGATCGGGATTTTTTTGATCAATACGGAACGGTCCGTGGTGGCTAGCTCGAACTGACCGCTCGCGGTGACGGCGCCAGGCGCCTCCGCCGCGCACCTGCCGCACGCGGTGCACGCGCCCACGTCGTAGACCAGCACGCTCCCGTCGCGATGCAGCGCACCGCTCGGGCAGATGGCTGCCAGCTCGTCTGCGGCCTGCCGGGTCAGCGCCTCGGGGCGGAAGGCCGGCGGGGTCGGCAGGTACCTGGCAGCTCGGTCGGGCCGCGCGGGATAGCGGGTGGTGACCACGCCGCGGCGCAGTCCCCTGATGAACCAGAACGTCATCGGTGCCTCGTCCCTCCCCTGCTCGCCCTCAGCGCGCCATTCCCGCCGCGGTCAGCCAGAAGCTGGCCTCGATGATCGGGATGTCGGTGAACACGTTCTGCGAGCGGCAGGCGTCGTCGAAGCCGCGCCAGTTCCGCGCCGAGGCCGGGCGCAGCCGTGCCCGGGAAATCCGGCCGTCGGTGTCGAGGGCGACCCAGGCGAGCGCCTCGCCGCGCGACGACTCCGCCCAGCCCAGCCCGCTGCCCGCTGTTTCCGGGAGCTTCGCGGCGGCGGCGCCCACGCCGGCCTCGAGGAAGTCGCCGATGAGGCGGACGGATTCGGCGGCCTCGGCGAGCATGACGTTGAAGCGGGCGAGCACGTCGCCCGCGGTTGGCCTTGGGATGTCGATGCGGCCCTGCTCGCTGGCGTAGGGGCCGCCGGGGCCGCCGGGCACCTGCCTGGCGTCGGTGGCCAGCCCGGTCGCCCTGGCCACGGGGCCGACCAGGCCGAGGGCGCGGGCCTGGGCCGTCGTGACGATGCCGGTCGCCTCGAGGCGGTCGACGAACGAGTTGGTGCCAAGGAGGGCGTCGGCGGCGCGCTTGAACTCCCCGTAGGCCTCAGGGAGCTCACGGCGGATCACGCCGGCGTCGGGCGCGCGGCTGACGCCGCCGACGTCGATGACGCCGAACAGGTAGCGGTGGCCGAACGCCTGGGCGTTCAGCCGCAGCATCCGTTCCAGCGCGATCTCGGCGGCGGACTGGCCGACGCTCAGCCCGGTCGACTGGCACAGCGCCGCCATTGCGGCCGCGTGGTTGTACAGCCGCTCGAGCTCGAGGGCGACGGCGCGGGTGCGTTGGGCTTCGTAGGGTGGGCGCGTCCCCGTCGCGGCCTCGGCGGCGGCGGCGAAGGCCCAGCCGACGGCGACCGCGGACAGCCCTTCGGCGCGCTCGGCGTGGAACAGGGCCTGCCGCGGGGTCTTGCCCTGCAGGCGCCATTCAAGGCCGCGGTGCTTGTGCCAGGTGAACAGGTACAGGTCGACGACTTCCTCGCCGCTGGTGACCAGCCCGTAGTAGAGGGATTCCATGCCCACCTGGCGGACCGGGCCGAACGGGAACTCGAACGCGCTGCCGCCGACCGTGTGCTGCGCGCGGACCTCCTCAGGCTCGGGTTTCGGCGGGCGGCCGAGCGTGGGCAGGTCCGCGTGCGGCGGCAGCATGATGCGGTTCAGCAGCTTGCCGCTCGCGGGCTGGATGCCGAACTGCTCGTAGATCTCGCATTCCTCGACGAACGTCGCGGGCGCGATATCCGAAAGCGCGGGGTAGGTGCCGCTGTCGACCGGCGTCTCTGTGATCACGTAGCCGGCCTGGCCGGCGGTGTCGTTCGCCCACACCAGGCGCAGCACCGTGTCGTCCCTGCCGCTGGCGAACATGTCCGCGAGCCGGAGGTTACCGAGGTCGCGCACCACGGACTCCAGGTCCGGGGAAGCCACCTGGAATGTGGTCACCTCGCCGGGCACCGCCCGCGGCTCGACGGCCGTCATCCGATCACCGCCGCAGAGTGCGTCAGGACGGCGTCCAGCCCGGCGGGGATCCAGAGCCCGAGAACGAGCAGCGCCGCGAGCCCGAGCACCAGCGGCGCGACGGCCACCGCCAGGCGCCACGATCGCGGGTTGTACACGGCGGCGTCCGGCGCGGTATTCGCGCTGGCCGCCTGCTGCGCTGCGGGTCTGCCGCGGGCATCGCCCGCCGGCGGGTCGCCGGTCACCATCGCGGTGATCGTGCGCGCGAACGCGAAGAACGCCACGCCGAGCAGGGCGAGCAGCAGCAGCGGGAACACCGGGCTGACCTCGGCGAACCCGGCCCGCACGATCGTGAGCTCGGCCAGGAACACGCCGAACGGGGGGGACCCGAGGGCCGCGAACGAGGCGAGCAGCAGCGCTCCCCCGGTCACCGGCACGGCCGCGAGCAGGCCGCTGACCCGGGCCGCCTCGCGCGTCTTGTAGCGCAGCGACACGTCCCCGCCGGTGAGGAACAGCACGGCCTTGGCGAGGGCGTGGTTGAGAACCTGCAGCAGCGCGCCGTAGAGCCCGAGCGTTCCGCCGAACCCGAGCGCGACCGCGATGATCCCCATGTGCTCGACGCTTGAGTAGGCGAACAGCCGCTTGAAGTTGCCTTTGCGCACCATGAACAGGGCGCCGATGACGATCGACGCGAACCCGAACGACATCAGGACCGCGCGGGGATAGGTGGCGCCGAGCCGCGCGTGGGCGATCGCGAGGAACCGGATGATCGCGTACATGCCCGTGTTCAGCAGCGCGGCGGACAGCATCGCGCTGGCCGGGCTCGGCGCCTCGGCGTGCGCGTCAGGCAGCCACGTGTGCATCGGCGCGAGCCCTACCTTCGTGCCGTAGCCGACGACCGCGAGCAGGAACGCGAGGCGCAGGCTCTGCGGGGCGAGCGCGCCTGCGTGCGCCACCAGGTACGGCCAGGTCAGGCCCAGGTTGGAGCCCGGGTGCAGGGCGGACGCCGAGTAGAACAGGAACAGCGTGCCCGCGAGCGCGATCGTGACGCCGAGCGAGCTGATGATCACGTACTTCCAGGCCGCCTCCAGGCTCCGCGCGTGGCCTTCCAGGCCGACGAGCGCGGCACTTGCCAGCGTGCTGGCCTCGACGAGCACGAAAAGCAGCCCGAGGTTGCCGGTTTGCAGCGAGGCCAGCATCAGCGCGGCGAACAGGCCGAAGAACGTGAAGTACAGCCGCACCTGGAAGGAGCTGAGGTCGCCGCTGTCCTCCTGCGCGCCGATGTACGAGATCGAGCCGAGCGCGGCGAGCAGCGCGACGCCGGACACCGTCAGCAGGAAGAACCCGCTCAGCGGGTCGGCGTACAGGAAGCCGTCCCAGCCGAGCAGCGGCGGCCGGCCGTCGAGCAGGACAAGCAGCGCGATCGCGCAGCCGAACGCGACCGCCGCTCCCGCCGTCTGCGCCAGGCCGGCTTTGCGCGCCCCGCCGCCGGCGAGCGCGGCGGCGGGGCCGGCCAGCGGGGCCAGCACGATGAGGATCGCCAGTACAATCATCCGCGCAGCTCCTTCAGTTCGCCGGCGCTGGCCTGGGCGAGCTGGCGGGTCAGCCCGGAGACGAACACGATCATGATCAGCACCCCCGCCACGATGTCCAGGAAGATCCCGGCCTCGACGATGAACGGGAACGTCGCGACCAGCGTGATCGCCCCGAGGAACACGCCGTTCTCCACGATCAGCCAGCCGATGAGCTGGGCCACGGTATGCCGCCGCACCACCATGGCGAGCGCGCCGAGCAGGATGACCGCGGTGGACAGCGGCACCACGGCAGCCGCCACCAGGCCGTGCGGCAGCAGCTGCGGCCGGGTGACCAGGTAGGCGAACGCGGTCAGCGCCCCGCCGGCGATCAGCGAGGTGGACAGGCCGGTC
>NZ_JASIAL010000178.1:0-3342 GCF_030042015.1 Trebonia sp.
CAACACGGTGCCGCTGTTCGTGCTCGGCGTGCTGGCGGCGTACCGGGGCATCAGGAAGTTCCTGCTGGTGACGCTCATCATCACGGTGGCCAGCGGGCTCGCGGTATGGCTCTTCCAGAGCTCGGGCGAGCTGACCGTGGGCGCCAGCGGGATCATCTTCGGATACTTCGGTTATGTGCTGATCCGCGGATTTTTCGACCGCAACCTGCTCGACATCGGCATCGGGATCGTCGCGGGCGTGCTGTACTGGACGATCCTGCAGGTGGCCATACCCGGCACTCCGGGGATCAGCTGGATCGGGCACCTGGGCGGCCTGTTCGGCGGTGTCCTCGCGGCCTGGATCCTGCGAGAGCGCACTCCCGCTGGGGTGACCCGAGGCGGCTGGACAAGCGGGTGGACGACCGGCCTTGGCGCGTCCGCGGGCAGCGGCCGTCCGGGTTCGGGGAGCGGTCCGGGTTCGCGGGGCGGTGCCGGTTCGGGGGGCGGTGCCGGTTCGCGGGGCGGTGCCGGTTCGCGGGGCGGTGCCGGTTCGGGGAGCGGTGCCGGTTCGCGGAGTCTTCCCGGCGCCGGGAACGGCAGCGGCGCCGCAGCCGATCTCCTGCGCGAACTCGACGACATGGGCCTCTAGCTTCAGGGCACCCGGCAGGCCAGACTTGCGATAGTCCGAACCCGGAGCAGAGGAGCAGAGGAGCCGCGAGGCCGATGATCCGTCACACCGTCCTGTTCAGCTGGAAACCAGAGGCCACGCAGGAGCAGAAGCAGCAGGCGGCGACCGAGGTCGCGAAGCTGCCGTCGATGGTGCCGTCGGTGCGCGCCTTCGCCTCCGGGCCGGACGCGGGCCTGGTGCAGGGCAACTTCGACTTCGCCGTGACCGCCGATTTCGACGACGAGGCCGGCTTCTTCGCCTACCGCGACGACCCGGGGCACCGGGACATCGTGCAGCGCCACATCATGCCGATCGCCGCCCAGCGTGCCGCGGTGCAGTTCGAGTTCTGACGCGGGCCCGTCGAGCTAGAACGCTCCTTCGGGAACGTCCATGAGGTCGAGGGTGGTCTGCTCGATGACCTTCCGGTCGGCTTCCAGCCTGGGCAGCACTGTCGTGGCGAAGAACCGCGCCGCCGCGAGCTTGCCCGCGTAGAAGTCACGGTCAGCCTCCGCCAGCTCGTCCGCGTCATCCAGCGCGCGCTGCGCCACCGCGGCCTGCCTGGCGAGCAGCCAGCCGATGGCCAGGTCCCCGAAGGCGAGGAGCAGCCGCACGGTGCTGAGCCCTGCCTTGTAGACCTCCTCGGGGCGGTCCAGCGAGCCGATCACGAAACCCGTCATGGCGGTCAGCATCGCCTCCACCTGCGCGACCCCCTCGGCGAGGGCGGCGCGCTCGATCTTCAGCCGGCCGTTGCCGTCGCCATGCTCGCTGCGGTCGCTGCGGTCGCTGCGGTCGCTGGCGTCGTCACTGGCGGCGAACGCCGCGATGTCGGCGAGCAGCGAGCGCACGGCCGCGCCCTGGTCGCGGACGATCTTGCGGAAGAAGAAGTCCAGGCTCTGGATGCCGGTCGTGCCCTCGTAGAGGCTGTCGATCTTCGCGTCCCTGATGTACTGCTCGATCGGGTAGTCCTGCAGGAACCCCGATCCGCCGAGCGTCTGCAGGGCCAGCGTCAGCATCTCGTACGACCGCTCGGACCCGACGCCCTTCACCACCGGCAGCAGCAGGTCGTTGCGCGCGACGGCGGCCTCGTCGACCGTACCCGCCGCCTCGGCGAGCTGCACGGCGTCCTGCTGCGTCGCCGTGTACAGCACAAGCGCCCGCATGCCCTCCGCGTAGGCCTTCTGCAGCATCAGCATCCGGCGCACGTCCGGGTGGTGGATGATCGTCACCCGCGGCGCGGTCTTGTCGGACTGCTGGGTGAGGTCAGGGCCCTGCACGCGGCTCTTCGCGAACTCGAGCGCGTTGAGGTACCCCGTGGAAAGAGTCGCGATCGCCTTGCTGCCGACCATCATCCGCGCGTGCTCGATGACCAGGAACATCTGCCTGATGCCGTCGTGCACCCCCCCGACGAGCGTGCCGACCGCCGGCCTGTCGGCGCCGAACGTCAGCTCGCAGGTCGCCGAGACCTTCAGGCCCATCTTGTGCTCCAGGTTGGTGGCCACGACGCCGTTCCGCTCGCCAAGCGTGCCGTCCTCGTTCACCAGGTACTTCGGCACCAGGAACATCGACAGGCCCTTGGTGCCCGGGCCCGCGCCTTCCGGCCGGGCGAGCACCAGGTGGAAGATGTTCTCCGCGATGTCGTGCTCGCCCACGGTGATGAACCGCTTGACGCCCTCGATGTGCCAGGTCCCGTCCGGCTGCTCGATTGCCTTGGCACGTCCGGCGCCGACGTCGGAGCCGGCGTCCGGCTCGGTCAGCACCATCGTCGCGCCCCATTCCCTGTCCACGGCCAGCTGCGCGAACTGCTTCTGCTCGGGTGTGCCGATCTTCCACAGCACGTGAGCGAAGGTCGGGCCGTTGCTGTACATCCAGGCGGCCGGGTTCGCGCCGAGGATGAACTCCGCAACCGCCCAGCTCAGCGACTTAGGCGCCACGGTGCCGCCGAGCTCTGGCGGAATGGCCAGCCGCCACCACTGCGCGTCCATCAGCGCGCGGAACGACTTGCGGAACGACTCAGGGACTGTCACGGTCCCCGTGGCCGGGTCAAAAACCGGCGGGTTGCGGTCGGCGTCGGCGAACGACTCGGCCACGGGCCCGACGGCGAGCCTGTTGACTTCGGCCAGCATGTCGCGCGCGGTCTCGGCGTCCACGTCGGCGTAGGGACCAGTCCCCAGGAGTGCCTGACGGCCGAGCACCTCGAACAGGTTGAACTCGATGTCCCGGAGATTGCTCTTGTAGTGGCTCATATAACGCTCCGCAGCTTGGGTACCTAGCCTATGTTACTCGCTAGTAGCAAATTCGTCACCCCTGCGGCCGCGCGTCTTCCACGGCATGGCAAACCGCTGGTGACAGACCGGCCGGAACACGACAACATACCCCATTCCCCGACTACCTGTTTCGGCGCTTTTGAGGCATCAAGGACACCTTGCGACTAGGCTTCCGACTCGTGACGGATGTTCGCGACCCCTCGGCAGGCCCCCCGACGCGGCGGCCTAACGACGGCACGCCCTCCCGGCAGCCGGGCGGGACGCTGCCGGCACGACAGTTCGCCGGGGACCTGGCTGGCAGGTATCCGGTCGGGGACCAGCCGGCCAGCGACCTGCAGGGGGGCGGCGGCAGCGGCGGCAGCGGCGGCGGCCAGGCCATGCCGAGCCGCCAGACGGCAACCCGTCCGCCGCGACCGGCCGGCCGGCACCGCA
>NZ_JASIAL010000179.1:0-11722 GCF_030042015.1 Trebonia sp.
CCACGGGGACGTCGAGCTCGTAGATGAACTGCTTCAGGTTCAGCGGCTCGGCCCGCCCGGAGACGTGCTCGGCCGAGACCGTGGTGCCGCGGATCACGAAGATGTCCACGCCCGCGTCCACGACCGCCTTGGCGTACTTGGCGGTGCGCTGCGGCGACAGGCTGGCCGCGGTGGTGACCCCGGCGCGGGCGATCTCCTCGATCCGGCGGCCGATCAGGTCCTCGGAGATCGGCTCGGCGTACATGGCCTGCAGCCGCCTGGTGGCCGCCTGCTCCTCGAGCTCGCTGACCTCGGCGAGCAGCGGCTCGGGGTCCTCGTAGCGCGTCCACAGGCCCTCGAGGTCGAGCACGGCGAGGCCGCCGAGCCGGCCGATCTCGATGGCCGTGGCGGGCGAGACCACGCTGTCCATCGGGCAGGCCATCAGCGGCAGCTTGAACCGGTAGGCGTCGATCTGCCAGGCGATCGAGACCTCCTCAGGGTCCCGGGTGCGGCGCGCGGGCACGATGCCGATCTCGCCAAGCGAGTAGGCCCTCCTGCCGGTCTTGCCGCGGCCGATCTCCACGTCGGTCACGGCTCCATCATCTCCCGGCTCAAGGCTGTATCCCCCGGCTCAAGGCTGTATCCCCGGCTCAAGGCTGCTTCCCGTCCCGGCCCGCGCGGCCGCCGTAGTTCGGGGCCTCGACGGTCATCTGCACGTCGTGCGGGTGGCTCTCGGTCAGGCCGGCCGCGGTGATCTGGATGAACCTGGCCTCCTGCAGGTCGGCGATCGTGCGCGCGCCGCAGTACCCCATCGCCGCGCGCAGCCCGCCGACTAGCTGCCCGGCCACCGCCGCGAGAGGGCCGCGGTAGGGCACCTGGCCCTCGATGCCCTGCGGCACGAGCTTGTCCTCGCGCAGCACGTCGTCCTGGAAGTACCGGTCCTTGGAGTAGGAGCGGCCGCGTTCCCTGTTCCGCATCGCGCCGAGCGAGCCCATGCCGCGGTAGAGCTTGTACTGCTTGCCGTTGATGAAGACGACCTCGCCTGGGCTCTCCTCGCAGCCGGCCAGCAGGCTGCCGAGCATCACCGCGTCGGCGCCCGCGGCGATGGCCTTGGCGATGTCGCCGGAGTACTGCAGGCCGCCGTCGCCGATGACCGGGACCCCGGCGGGCCGTGCCGCCTGCGCCGCCTCGTAGATCGCGGTCACCTGCGGCACGCCCACCCCGGTCACCACCCGGGTGGTGCAGATCGAGCCGGGACCGACGCCGACCTTGATGCCGTCCGCCCCGGCGTCAAGCAGGGCCTGCGCGCCCGCCCTCGTGGCCACGTTGCCGCCGATCACCTCGGTGTCGGAGTTGGCCTTGATCTGCGCGACCATGTCCAGCACGGCCTGGGAGTGCCCGTGCGCGGTGTCCACCACCAGGAAGTCCGCGCCGGCCTCGGTCAGCGCCTGCGCGCGGAGCTTGGCGTCCTCGCCGACGCCGACCGCGGCGCCGACCACGAGCCTGCCCGCGGCGTCCTTGGTGGCGTACGGGAACTTCTCGCTCTTGGTGAAGTCCTTCACGGTGATCAGCCCGCGAATCCGGCCGGCCTGATCGACCAGCGGCAGCTTCTCGACCTTGTGCTGGCGCAGCAGCCGCAGCGCCTCCTCGGGCGCCACCCCGACCGGGGCGGTCACCAGCGGCATCGGCGTCATCACCTCGGCCACCCGGCGGCCGTGATCGGTCTCGAAGCGGATGTCCCTGTTGGTGACGATGCCGAGCAGCACGCCGTCGGAGCTCGTCACCGGCACGCCGGAGATCCGGTACCTGCCGCACAGTCCTTCCACGTCCGCGATCGTGGCGTCGGGACCGCAGGTCACCGGGTCGGTGATCATGCCGGCCTCGGACCGCTTGACCATGTCCACCTGCTGCGCCTGCTCCTCCACGGACAGGTTCCTGTGCAGCACGCCGACGCCGCCCTGGCGGGCCATGGCGATCGCCATCCTGGCCTCGGTCACGGTGTCCATGGACGCCGACACCAGCGGGACGCGCAGCCGGTAACGGCGGGTGATCCAGGTGCCCGTGTCCGCCTCGCTCGGCATCACGCCGGAGTAGGCGGGGAGAAGCAGCACGTCGTCGAAGGTCAGCCCGGGCGGCCCGAACTTTTCTTCGGGGCCTGGGCGTACGTGATCGGTCATGGCACCTTCACCAGGAGTGGCAGCGGGGATGCGTCCATCCTAATGACGAAACCCGGGTTCGGATCAGAACCCGGGTCTCGTCGTGTCGTAACTCTCAGTGCGGGTGGCTGTGGCCGTGGCCCACGGCCTCGGGCTCCTTCTCCTCCGGCTTCTCGACGACCAGGGTCTCCGTGGTCAGCAGCATGCCGGCGATGGACGCCGCGTTCTGCACCGCGGACCTGGTCACCTTGACCGGGTCGATGATGCCCTGGGCCATCAGGTCGCCGTACTCGCCGCTGGCCGCGTTGTAGCCGTGCCCGGCGGGCAGCGACGCGATCTTGGCCACGACGACCGAGCCTTCCTCGCCGGCGTTCAGCGCGATCCAGCGGGCCGGCTCGGACAGCGAGCGCTCGACCACCTTGACGCCGGTGGCCTCGTCGCCGGTGCGGCCGAGGTCGCCGAGGTCGGCGGCCACGTGCACCAGGCTGCTGCCGCCGCCGGCGATGATGCCCTCCTCGATGGCGGCCCTGGTGGCGGAGATGGCGTCCTCAAGGCGGTGCTTCTTCTCCTTGAGCTCCACCTCGGTGGCCGCGCCGACCTTGAGCACGCAGACGCCGCCGGAGAGCTTGGCCAGCCGCTCCTGCAGCTTCTCCCGGTCCCAGTCGGAGTCGGTGTTCTCGATCTCGGTGCGGATCTGCCTGATCCGGTCCTCGATCGCGGCCTTGTCGCCCGCGCCGTCGGTGATCGTGGTGTTGTCCTTCGTGACCACGATGCGGCGAGCACGGCCTAGCGCGTCCAGGCCGACCGAGTCCAGCTTGATGCCGAGCTCCTCGCTGACCACGGTCGCGCCGGTGAGCGTCGCGATGTCGGCGAGCATGGCCTTGCGGCGGTCGCCGAAGCCCGGCGCCTTCGCCGCGGCGATCGCCAGCAGCCCGCGGATCTTGTTGACGACGATCGTGGCGAGTGCCTCGCCCTCGACGTCCTCGGCGATCACGAGCAGCGGCTTCTTGGCCTGGGCGACCTTCTCGAGCAGCGGCAGGAAGTCCGCCATCGAGGAGATCTTGGCCTGGTGCACCAGAACGTAGGCGTCCTCGAGCACGGCCTCCAGGCTTTCCGGGTCGGTGATGAAGTACTGCGAGATGTAGCCCTTGTCGAACTGGAGGCCTTCGGTGAACTCCAGCTCGAGGCCCATCGTCGGGGACTCCTCGACGGTGACGACACCGTCCTTGCCGACCTTGGCGAACGCCTCGGCGATCAGCTCGCCGATCTTCGTGTCCTGCGCGGAGATCGTCGCGACGTGCGCGATCTCGGTCTGCTCCTCCACCTCGCGGGCGGACTTGAGCAGTCGCTCGGAGACCTCGGCCGCGGCGGCGTCGATGCCGCGCTTGAGGCTCATCGGGTTGGCGCCGGCCGCGACCGAGCGGAGCCCGAGGTGAACCATCGCCTGCGCGAGCACGGTCGCCGTGGTGGTGCCGTCACCCGCGACGTCGTTCGTCTTGGTGGCGACCTCCTTGGCCAGCTGGGCGCCGAGGTTCTCATACGGGTTCTCGAGCTCCACCTCCTTGGCGACGGTCACGCCGTCGTTGGTGATGGTGGGGGCGCCCCACTTCTTGTCGATGACGACGTTGCGGCCGCGGGGGCCGAGCGTCACCTTCACGGCGTCGGCGAGCCGGTCCACGCCACGCTCAAGGTGGCGGCGGGCGTCCTCGTCGAACTCCAGGATCTTGGGCATTGACTACCTCAACCTACGGTTGGATCAGGCTGGTACGTGGACGCCGACGTGGCTCCGGCGGCGGGACCGTGGCGCGGTCCCGCCGCCGGAGCCCGTCTGGCGTTGCTTACTTCTCGATGATCGCGAGCACGTCGCGGGCCGAGAGCACCAGGTACTCCTCGCCCGAGTACTTCACTTCCGTGCCGCCGTACTTGCTGTACAGCACCACGTCGCCGACCTTGACGTCGATCGGCACGCGCTTGGCGCCCGAATCGTCGAAACGGCCGGGACCGACCGCGAGGACCTTCCCCTCCTGGGGCTTTTCCTTCGCGGTGTCCGGGATGACAAGCCCGGACGCGGTGACTTGCTCAGCCTCGAGCGGCTGGACCACGATCCGGTCCTCGAGTGGTTTGAGAACAACCTTGGTGGCGGTCGTCACGATCTGACCTCCCCCTCCGGAAAGGCTAATGGTGAGTTGCTTTGGGAGGCGACCAGGGCCGGCCTGCCGTCGCGGGTGTCAGACCTTGCCTCGTCGCATTAGCACTCTACACCAGTGAGTGCTAATCCCGAACAGTAGCCGCCACTCCCGACGCCGTCAACACGGATCGGTAACGTCCCGGGCTATTCCCACTCGATGGTCCCCGGCGGCTTGCTCGTGACGTCGAGGACGACGCGGTTCACGTCCCTGACCTCGTTGGTGATCCTGGTAGAGATCCGGGCGAGCACGTCATAGGGAATCCTGGCCCAGTCCGCGGTCATCGCGTCCTCGCTCGTTACCGGGCGCAGGACCACGGGGTGCCCGTAGGTGCGGCCGTCTCCCTGCACGCCCACCGAGCGCACGCCGGCGAGCAGCACCACAGGGCACTGCCAGACGGCCTGGTCCAGGCCGGCGGCGGTCATCTCGGCGCGGGCGATCGCGTCCGCCTCGCGCAGGATCTCCAGTCGCGGCGCCGTGACCTCGCCGATGATCCTGATCGCCAGGCCGGGGCCGGGGAACGGCTGGCGCCAGACGATCTCCTGCGGCAGGCCGAGCTCTTCGCCGACCCTCCGCACCTCGTCCTTGAACAGCCAGCGCAGCGGCTCGACGAGCCGGAACTTCAGGTCGTCTGGGAGCCCGCCCACGTTGTGGTGCGACTTGATGTTGGCGGTGCCGGTGCCGCCGCCGGACTCGACCACGTCGGGGTACAGGGTGCCCTGGACGAGGAATTCCGTCGACTCGCCGTGCGCGCCGGCCTCGGCGCCGATCTCCCTGGCCGCGCGCTCGAACGCCCGGATGAACTCCCGGCCGACGACCTTGCGCTTGGCCTCGGGGTCGGTGATCCCGCGCAGCGCGCCGAGGAACGCCGCGGACGCGTCCGCCACCCGCAGGCTCACCCCGGTCGCCGCGACGAAGTCCTTCTCGACCTGCGCCGGCTCCCCCTTGCGCAGCAGGCCGTGGTCTACGAACACGCAGGTCAGCCGGTCCCCGATGGCACGCTGCACCAGGGCAGCGGCCACGGCGGAGTCCACGCCGCCCGACAGCCCCGCGATCGCGCGCCCGCCCCCTACCTGCTCCCTGATCCGCCCGGTCTGCTCCTCGACGATGTTCAGCATCGTCCACGTGGGCCGGCACCCGGCCGCGTCGAGGAAGCGGCGCACGATCGTCGTCCCGTGCTCGGTGTGCATGACCTCGGGGTGGAACTGCACACCGTAGAGCCCCCGGTCCGGGGCCTCGACCGCCGCGGCGGGCGTCGCGGCGGTGCGCGCCGTGACCGTGAAGCCCGGCGGCGCCGCGGTGGACGTGTCGCCGTGCGACATCCACACGGCGAGCTGCGGGCCGAGCCCGGCGAGGAGCCGCCCCCCGTCCGTCACCTGCAGCGGGGTGCCCCCGTACTCGGCCGCCCCGGTGCGCTCGACGGCGCCGCCGAGTTCCCGCACGAGCACCTGATGCCCGTAGCAGATGCCGAGCACCGGCACGCCCGCGTCGAACAGCCCCGCCGGGGCGGCTGGCGCGCCGGGCTCGTACACCGAGGCGGGGCCGCCGGACAGGATGATCGCCTTGGGCTGCTTCGCCAGCAGCTCGCTGACCGGCATCGTCGATGGAACGATCTCCGAGTACACGTGGCACTCGCGCACCCGGCGGGCGATCAGCTGGGCGTACTGCGCGCCGAAGTCGACGACCAGAACGGTGTCAAACCCACCAGGCCCAGACACGTGTACCGCCCCTCTCTCCCGTTGGCCAGGGAGCTTCCCCGCGTGAGGGCAGTTTAGCCGCCAGTCAGCGACGTCGGGGTGACGCGCAGCCGGGCGATCCGGCGGCCGTCCAGCTCGGTGACCGTGATCGTGTGGCCGGGCACCTTGACCGACTCCCCGGCGGCGGGCAGCTCGCCAAGCGCCGCGAGCACGTAGCCGGCGACGGTCTCGTACGGGCCCTCGGGCAGCTCGATGCCGGTCTGCTCGGCGAACTCGTCCAGGTTGAGCAGGCCGTCAACTTCCACCTCACCGCGCGGCAGCTTGGTGGCCGCGGCCTGCCCGGTGTCGTACTCGTCCCTGATGTCGCCGATCAGCTCCTCCACCAGGTCCTCGAGCGTGACGATGCCGGCGGTGCCGCCGTACTCGTCGGCCACGATCGCCAGGTGCGCCCTGTCCCTGCGCATCTCCGACAGCGAGGAAAGCACGGTCTTGCTGATCGGCAGGAACTTGACCGGCCTGACCACCTGGTCCACGAGGGCCGAGCGCTCAGGGGCGGCCGGCCCGAGCAGGTCCCGCACGTGCACGAAGCCGACGACGTTGTCGTAGGAGTCCTGGTAGACGGGCAGCCGCGAGTACGGCACGCTGGCGGCGAGCCGCGCGGCCTCGCCTACCGTGGTGCCGGCCGCGAGGAACTCCACCTCGGTGCGCGGCAGCAGCACCTCGCGGATCTGCCGCTTGCCCGCGTCGAACACCTCGCCGACGATGCGCCGCTCGTCCGCGCTGAGCGCCTGGGTGCCGGCCACAAGCTCGCGCAGTTCCTGCTCGGTCATGGCCTGGCGGCTCTGCCGCGGGTCGGCGCCCACCAGGGTGACCGCCGCGTTGACCGATTTCGAGAGCAGCCACACCACGGGCCGCGCCAGCGTCGCGATGAAGTCAAGGATCGGCGCGGCGAACAGGGACAGCGGCACCGCGCGCTGCAGCCCGATCCGCTTGGGCGCAAGCTCGCCGAAGACCAGGCTGACGTAGGTAATGCACACGGTCACCACGGCGAACGCCAGCGGCGACGCCACGTCGCCGGACAGCCCCTGCCGGACCAGCCAGGACCGCAGCAGGCCGACCAGGGTGTCGGCGCCGAACGCGCCGGTCACCAGCGTCGCCAGCGTCACGCCGATCTGGACGGCTGACAGGAACCGGTTCGGGTCCGCCGCGAGCCGCGCGGCCTTCGCGCCGCGCCTGCCGCGCCGGTTCATGGATCGCACCTGGCCCTCGCGCAGCGAAACCAGCGCCATCTCGGCGGACGCGAAAAAGCCGCCGATGGACACGATGATGAGGACGATGATCACGTCCAGGACGACCCTGCTCACGCTGCGATCGCCGACTTCCTCCGCCGCGCGCCCGTGAGATCGTCGCCGGACGCGCTATCCGCTCTCTTTATCCCGGCTTATCCCGGCCAGCATTCGTGCGGCCAGTCTAGACCGGATAACGTATGCGTCCCGTGAGGAAGGCATGGCCGCGCGCGCGGGATAGGTCCGGGTTTGCGGCGCGCCGTCGGGTACGCTCGGTGCAATGCGCGCCGCGGCGGGCGGCTCGGGAGGATGCGTGAGCGCCTGCGTGTGGTTCGCTCCAGGGCGGGCCAACCTGATGGGTGAGCACACCGACTACAACACGGGTTTCGTGCTGCCCTTCGCGCTGGCCCAGGGCGTGACGGCCACCGCCGTCGCGCGGCCTGACCGGCTGCTCGTGCTGCGGTCCAAGCAGGTGCCCGACGAGCCAGTCACCGTCTCCCCCGACTCGCTCGCGCCGGGGTCGGTGGCGGGCTGGGCGGCCTACCCGGCCGGCGTGGCGTGGGCACTGCGCGAGGCCGGGTACCGGGTCCCCGGGGCGTCCATCGACATCGACTCCGACCTGCCGGTGGGCGCGGGCGTGGCGTCCTCGGCCGCCCTGGAGTGCTCGGTGGCGCTCGCGCTGTGCGGCCTCGCCGGAGCGCAGGTGGCACGGCGCGACCTGGCCGCGATCGCCAAGCGTGCGGAAAACGAGTTCGTCGGGGCGCCGACCGGGATCATCGACCAGGCCGCCGCCCTGCTCTGCCGGGCGGGCCACGCGATGCTGCTCGACTGCGGGACGATGGACATCACCCACGTGCCGTTCCGGCCCGGCCGGGACGGAATGACCGCGCTGGTCATCGACACCCGCGTCCCGCATGCCCTCGTGTCAGGGGAGTACGGCCGGCGGCGATCGGAGTGCGAGCAGGCAACCCGGCTGCTCGGCGTCCCGTCGCTCGGTTCGGTGGCGGACGCCGCGCTCGCCGGCCGGCTCGCCGATCCCGTCCTGCGGCGGCGGGTCCGGCACGTGGTCACCGACAGCGCCCGCGCGCGGGCGATCGCCGCCGCGCTCGCCGCCGAGGCCGACCAGGCCGACCAGGCCGCCACCGCGCAGGAAACGTACCGGTTCATCGGCCGGCTGCTCACGCAGGCGCACCTGTCCCTGCGGGATGACCTGGAGATCTCCTGGCCGGAAGCGGACATAGCGGTGGACGCCGCGATCGCGGCGGGCGCGTACGGCGCGCGGATGCTCGGCGGCGGGTTCGGCGGGTCGGTGCTGGCCCTCGTCCCGGCGCAGCGCCTGCCCGCGGCCCGCGCCGCGCTCACCGAGGCGTTCGCGCAGCGCTCATGGACGCCGCCGGAGTTCCTCGACGCGGTCCCGTCCGCCGCAGCCCGGCGGATCGCGTGACAGGGAGCGCGGGGCGCGGGATCGTGGAACGAGCGGAGCACCGGCAAGCAGGAGGAATCTAGTGACGACGCGCGACGACGCGGCCGCGATCGCGGATGAAGTCAGGCAGTTGCGGCACGACATCCACCGTGAGCCTGAGATAGGGCTGGACCTGCCGAAGACGCAGCGCAAGGTGCTCGCCGCCCTTGACGGACTCCCGCTGGAGATCGCCATCGGCAGGGAGCTCACGTCGGTGACCGCCGTGCTGCGCGGCGGGAAACCAGGTCCTGTGGTCCTGCTCCGCGCCGACATGGACGCGCTGCCGGTGACCGAGGAGACGGGCCTGCCGTACGCCTCGCGGATCGGCGGTGCGATGCACGCGTGCGGCCACGACCTGCACACGGCCATGCTGGTCGGCGCGGCGCGGCTGCTCTGCGGCCGGCGCGACGAACTCGGCGGCACCGTGGTCTTCATGTTCCAGCCGGGCGAAGAGGGTTGCCACGGCGCCAGGCAGATGATCACGGAGGGCCTGCTCGAGGCGGCAGGGGAACGGCCGGCGGCCGCCTACGCGCTGCACGTCGCCTCCTACGAGCTGCCTGCCGGCACGTTCTCGACCAGGCCAGGGCCGATCCTGGCCGCGGCGGACTTCATCGACGTCACGGTCCAGGGCCGCGGCGGGCACGCCTCCGCACCGCACCTGGGCGCCGACCCGGTCCCCGTCGCCTGCGAGATCGTGACCGCCTTGCAGACGATGGTGACCCGCCGCTTCGACGTGTTCGACCCGGTGGTGATCACGGTGGGCAGCCTGCACGCCGGCACCGTGCGGAACGTGATACCCGACGAGGCCAGGCTCGAGGCCACCGCGCGGTCCTTCAGCGAGGAGGCGAGAAACCGGCTCGAAGTGGAGTCGGTCCGGCTCGTTCGGGATATCGCCCTCGCGCACGGCCTGCAGGCGGACGCACAGTACCTGCGCGGCTACCCGGTTACGCTCAACGACCCGGCGGAGGCGGCATTCGCCACCGCGACCGTGTCGGACATGTTCGGCGGCGGGCGGGCACGCACGCGGGCGCACCCGCTGACCGGCGGCGAGGACTTCTCCTACGTCCTGCAGCAGGTGCCCGGCGCGTTCGTGTTCCTCGGCGCGTGCCCGCCCGGCACCGACCCGCAAACGGCCCCGTCCAACCACTCGGCAGTCGCCGTCTTCGACGACTGCGTGCTCGCGGACGGGGCCGCCCTCTACGCGGAGCTGGCCCTGCGCCGCCTGGCGCGGGGATAACCGGGCAAGCCGGGCATCGGCCCGCCTGCAGGCCCGCTACAGGCTCGCGACGTCCGCCTGCTTGGCCCGGACGGCCGCAGCGGCCGCGCGCAGCGCCGCAAGCTCGGACTCCGCCAAGTCGCGCTCGACCACCCGGCGCACGCCGGCCGACCCGATCTCCGCCTCAACGCCCAGGTAGACGCCGCTGATGCCGTACTGGCCGTCAACCCAGGCGCAGACCGGCATGATCGCGCCGGAGTCCTCCGCCACCGCGCGGGCCATCCGCGCGGCGGCCGCCGACGGAGCATAGTAGGCCGACCCGGTCTTGAGCAGCGCGACGATCTCGCCGCCGCCGTTGCGGGTCCGCTCGACGAGCGCCTCGACCTCGGTGTCGGGCAGCAGCGACGACAGCGGCTTGCCGTCGACGAAGCAGGCGGACGGCACAGGCACCATCGTGTCGCCGTGCGATCCCAGGGTCAGCGTCGTGACGGACCGAACCGGCACGCCGAGCTTTTCCGCCACGAAGTAGCTGAACCGCGCGGTGTCCAGCATGCCCGCCTGCCCGAGCACCCGGTGCGACGGGAACCCGGAGACCTTCGCGGCCAGCGCGGTCATCTCGTCAAGCGGGTTGGACACGACGATCAGCACGGCCTCTGGCGCGTGCTTGGCGACGTTTTCCACCACGTTCCTGACGATCTTGGCGTTGACCTCGATCAGGTCCATCCGGCTCATGCCCGGCTTGCGGGGAAGGCCGGCGGTGACCACGACGATCCCCGCGCCGGCGATCGCCTCGTACCCCTCGCCTGACGGGCCCGTGGTCTGGCCGGTCACCTTGGTCTCGAACCCTTCGACCGGCCGCGACTGGTTCATGTCCAGCGCGAGCCCCTCCGGCTTGCCGTCGATGATGTCGGTGAGCACGACCTCGTCGAAGATGTCATACTCGGCGAGCCGCTGCGCCGTGGTCGACCCGTAGAAGCCCGCACCGATGACGGCTACCTTCCCCTTGCGTGACATGTCGTGAAATCTCCCTAGGTGATAAGCGAGTCAGCTGGCCATCGCGGCACGCAGGTTAGCATCAAGCGCGGCGAGGAACTCCTGCGTGGTCAGGTACGGCGTGTAGGGCCCGATGAGCAGCGCCAGGTCCTTGGTCATCTGGCCGGCCTCGATGGTCTCGACGCAGACCTGCTCCAGAGTGCGCGCGAACTCCGTCACCTCGGGCGTCCCGTCGAGCTTGCCGCGGTGCGCCAGCCCGCGCGTCCAGGCGAAGATCGAGGCCACCGGGTTGGTCGACGTGGGCTTGCCCTGCTGATGCTGACGGTAGTGCCTGGTCACGGTGCCGTGCGCGGCCTCGGCCTCCACGGTGCGGCCGTCCGGCGTCATCAGCACGCTGGTCATCAGCCCAAGCGAGCCGTATCCCTGCGCCACGACGTCGGACTGCACGTCCCCGTCGTAGTTCTTGCAGGCCCAGACGATGCCGCCCTCCCACTTGAGCACCTGCGCGACCATGTCGTCGATCAGCCGGTGCTCGTAGGTGATGCCCGCCGCCTCGAACTCGGCCTTGAACTCCGACTCGAAGGTCTCCGCGAAGATGTCCTTGAAGCGCCCGTCGTAGGCCTTCAGGATCGTGTTCTTCGTGGACAGGTAGAGCGGGAGCCGCCGGTCGAGCGCGTACCGCATCGTGGCGCGCGCGAAGTCGCGGATCGAGTCGTCGTAGTTGTACATGGCCATCGCCACGCCGCC
>NZ_JASIAL010000180.1:0-4569 GCF_030042015.1 Trebonia sp.
GGGCCGCCCGATGCGGTCGCGGAACTGGTCACGCTGGCCGGTTACCTGCCGCTGGCGGTGGCACTGCTCGCCCGGGTCTACGCCAGGCATCCCTCGTGGGAACTCGCCGACCTCATCCGCGAGACCAGGACGAGCGTGCTCACCCTCGCGGCGGAGAAGGACACCGTGGCCATCGCGTTCGAGGTGTCCTACCGGTACCTCAGCACCGGTCAACAGCGGCTCTTCCGCTACCTCGGCCTGCACCCGGGCAGCACGATCGATCCCTACACCGCTGCCGCACTGGGCGGCATCCCGCTCGGCGAGGCCACGGCATGTCTCGACGCCCTCCACCAGGAGGCCCTGCTGACCGAGACAGGTCATCGCCGCTACGTGATCCACGACCTGATCCGCCGCTACGCGCTGGACCGGGCCGCCGCCGATCCCGAGACCGAGCGCGCCAGCGGACTGGACCGGCTGCTCGACTACTACGAGCACACCACAGCCGTCACCGAGGCAATCCTCACCCGGCAGGCCCGGCCCCAGCCAAGCCCGGCTGCCCGCCCGGCCGCGCCGCCGGCCGCGGTTCCCGCCGTGCCCGACCGCGCGGCCGCACTGTGGTGGGCACGGGCCGAGCACGCCAACGTGCTCGCCTGCCTGGACCACGTCACCCGCACCGGTCAGCATGCCAGGGTGGTTGCCCTCACCGCTGGTACTGCCGCCGTGCTGCGGCAAGACGGACCGTGGACCGACGCGATCACCCGCCACGCGACCGCCGTGGCGGCCGCCAGGCAGATCGGCGACCGGCTGGGGATGGCCAACGCCCTCGACGACCTGGGAATCGTGCGCCGGCTGAACGGAGACTACGCGGGTGCCGCACTCGCCCAGGAAGAGGCACTGACTGTCTACCGCGACCTCGGCAGCAGCCAGGGCCAAGCCAACTGCCTCAGCCACCTGGGAACCGTGTGGACCCTGGCCGATGACTACGGGCGGGCCGCCGGCGCCCTTGACGCGGCACTGGTCCTCTACCGCACGCTGGGCGATCGCGAGGGGCAGGCCGACACCCTCAATCACCTGGGGGTCGTGCGACGGCTCACCCACGACCAGCGCGGTGCGGCCAAGGCGCTTGAGGAGGCACTGGGCATCTACCGCGACCTGGACAACAAGCAGGGCCAGGCCACCACGTTGACCTACCTGGGCACGATCCGCCGGCGGATCGGCGACTACCCGGGCGCGGCCCAGGCCCAGGAGCAGGCCCTGGATATCCAGCGTGAGCTCGGCAACAAGCAAGGCCAGGCCAACGCCCTGTGCTATCTGGGGACGCTTCACCGGGAGATTGGACACTACGAGCGCGCCGCCCGGGAGCAGGAACAGGCGCTTGACATGTACCGGGAAATCGGCAGCCGGCTGGGCCAGGCCAACACGATGTCCGAGCTGGGGGTCGTCCGCCGGATGGTGGGCGACCACCCGGGCGCGGCCCAGGTCCAGCAAGAAGCACTGGACATCTACAAGGAGCTCGGCGACCTCGCAGGTCAGGCCATGTCGCTATGCGAGCTTGGCGCACTGCGCCGGCTGGCCGGAGATTTCATCCGCGCTCAGGAGCTGCTTGAGCTGGGTCTGGGCATCGTCGAGGAACTCGCAGACGTGGCCGAGGCACTCGACGAGCTGGGGACGCTGCACCGGGTTCGCGGCGACCTGGACCGGGCCGAGGCATGCCACCGGCGGGCCCTGAACAGTGCCCGCGAGGTGGAAAGCCAGCTGGACGAGGCTCGTGCGCTCGCGGGCCTGGGCCGCTGCGCACTGGCTGCCGGGCGCGGGGCCGACGCGCTAGCCATGCTGACGAAAGCGCACTCGATCTTCGCGCGGATGGGCGTGGCAGAAGCAAGCGCGATTTCCGCGCTGCTGAGCGGGATCGCGGGAACTGAGGGAAAGCGCTTAGCCCAGCCCGCCCTCGTGTCACCCGATCGGGGGTCATGACAGTGTCGCCTCGATCGGGAATGCTAGCTGTGCGCCAGCCCGCGATCTGTTGACGCCGCGGCGCCGGCATGCATCACGGCGCCGGCCTGCGGCCGATTCGCCCTGGGGGGGCCTCCGGGGGGGGCTTGGGTCCCCCGGGCCGGTTACCGGCCCGGGGGACCCAAGCCGGGGCGGTCGGCCGCGGCCCGGGCGAATGACCGGTACGGCGTGATCTCGTCCGGCTTGATCACGCCGTCTTCGATCGCGCGGGCGAGCAGCGCGTCCTTGCTCGCCGCGCTCCGCCCGGTGGCCGCGTACTTGGCGCGCGCCCGGCTGATGTACTGCCGGACCGTGTTCTCGCTGATCGACATGCGCCGCCCGACCGATGCTTTCGACATGCCCTGGAACCACAGCAGCAGCGCCTGCCGCTCCTGCTGTGACAGCGCCGGCCGGGCCGGGCGCTGGTCGGCGAGCATCGCCCTGGCCTGCGACCGGGTCACGTAGGGCCGGTCGGCGGCGGCCGCCAGCACGGCCTCGACCAGATGCTCGCGGCCCTCCTCCTTGGATACGTAGGCGTGCGCGCCGTAGTCCAGCGTCTCCATCACGATCGCCGGATCGCTGTGCCCGGAGAAGGCCACCACCCGGTATCCGGCTCCCACCAGCCCGGGGATCTGCGCGGTGACCAGCTCGCCGGACAGCTCCAGGTCCAGGATGATCACGTCGACCGGCGGCCGCGGCATGGCGCTGAGCCCGGTCAGGTCGCGGGCCGTCTCCACCAGCCGTACCCGCCGGCCGGGGTCGGACCTGATCCAGGACGCCACCCCCTCGGTGACGACCGGGTGGTCTTCGATGATCGCTACCGTCACCGGTTGTTCCATCGCGCCTCCGCCCAGAGCATGCCGTCGTCTTGCTGCTGTTCGATCGCGACCCCCTCGCCCGCCACAGGCAGCGGGACGGCGGCGCCGGTGTCGGCGACGAAGCTGACCGCGACCCCGGCGGCCACCGCCGCCAGGGTGATCCGCGCCTGGCTGCGCGCGGCGGTCAGGATCGCGATGGCAGCGTCGGTGATCACCCGCCGGGCCGGGCCGGGTACCTGCGGCAGCTGCCCGGCCGTCTCGATCTGGACGGCAATCCCGCGCCGCTCGGCTACATCGGCACTCGCGTGCAGTTCGTGCACGAGCGATCCCGGTACCTCGTCGCCCTCGGCAAGCAGCCGGCGCAGCCGGGCCGCCTGGACCGCGCACCTGGTGCGCACCCGCGCGTCCCCCGGGTCGGCCGTGCCCGCCGCCAACTCGGCGACCAGCGGGACAGCGCTTTCCTGCAGCGCCAGCCAGCGGGCGTGCCGGGCGGCCCGGATGATCTCCGCGGTGGCGGCCCGCTCGCGGGCGGCGTGCTCACTCTGCGCCGCCGCGGCGGCATGGCCGGCGGCGACATTCAGCGCCCTGACCCCGGCGGCGACGGCCACCTGGGCGCCGGTCGACCAGGCCAGCACGGCGAGGAACCCGGCCAGGTCGGTGCGGTGCAGCCCGTCCCACAGCTGCACGCCCAGGGTGGCCAGGGCCTCGGCGGCGAGGAACAGCGCAAGCTCGGCGAACCGGCGGCGGAGCAGCACGAGCACGCCCGTCCAGCCGGCGCTTCCCCACGCCCAGTTGACCGCCAGCATCTGGCCGGCCGGGCTGGCCGCCGCCGCTGCCGTGCTGGCGGCCAGCGCGATGAGGGCCACCGCCCAGGCCGGGCGCCAGCCGGGCGTTCCGCGCAGCACCAGGACCGACCCGGCGGTGATCGCCAGCGCCATGGCCAGCCACATGGCGCACTGGAAGGCGAATGAGCCGTAGGCCGGCCGGTTGTGCAGCAGCTGCCCGCCCGCTCCGGCCAGATGCCAGCCCGCGACCAGGAAGATCACGGCGATGGTGAAGGCCCGCTGATAGCGGCCGGACATCGTCGCGGTCGGCTGGACGGCGGTCATGCCGGCCAGCTCACGGTGACGGTCGTGCCCGCGCCGGGACGGCTGGCGATCTCGGCCCGGCCGCCGGCGGCCAGCATCCGCCCGGTGATCGACTCCCGGATGCCCCGGCGCGATGGCGGGGTGGCGGCCGGGTCGAACCCGCGGCCGCGGTCAGTGATCTTGACGACCGCCCAGCCCGCGCCGCCGGTGACGGTCACTTCCGCCTGGGCGGTTCCTGCGTGCTGCTCGACGTTGCGCAGCGCCTCGCCGACGCAGGCGGCGAGCTGATCGGCGACCGGAGACGGCAGCGTGACAGGGACGAGCTTCAGCCGCACGGCCAGCTCATCGGTGCTGGCCGCGGCCCGCTCCAGCTTCGGTCTCAGGTCAGTCAGCGACGCCAGCCCGCCCGGTGCGGCCGGGGTGCCCGCGAGTCCTTGCAGCACGCGCAGGTCCCTGGCCGCCTGCGCGGTCAGCGCCGGGGACGGTTCCGCGAAGGCGCCGGCCGCGACCATGGTCAGGGTCGACAGGACGGTGTCGTGCAGCTGGCGGTGCTGTTCTCGCTCGTCAGCGCGCCGCGCCTCCTCGGCATGGATCTGCCGCTCGGTCTCCAGGCCGGCGGCGACGACCGCGTCCGCCTGCCGGGCGCCGCCGCGGATCACCGCCAGCAGCCCGGCGGCGACGAGCGTCTCCAC
>NZ_JASIAL010000181.1:0-6130 GCF_030042015.1 Trebonia sp.
ACGGCGCACCTGCCCCGGGGGCCTGGTTACGCACTGCGATCCCCGGCCGATACCTCTTGGCCCTGCCGTGCACGCCTCATATAGTTAGCTCTGTGAACGATGTAAGTACGGCGCCGCGGGGCGGCCTGGCGCGGTGCGCGTCGGCGGGCGCGGCCGAGCAAGCCAAGGCCGAGGCGGCTGAGCTGCTCACGGCGGTCGGGGCGGTACGCCGGGTGGCCCGCCGGGCGGTGCGCGTTTCCGCGGACGCGCAGGCGCTTCCGCCGGCGCGCTCGGAACTGCTCCGCCTCACCGCCCGCAGGCCGGGAATCAGCGTCGCTGAGGCGGCGCAGGAGCTGCGCCTTGCCCCGAACAGCGTGAGCACCATGGTCAGCAAGCTGACCGCGGACGGACTGCTCAGCCGGGGCCGGGCGGCGTCGGACGGCCGCTGCGCCCAGCTGACCGTGACCGACGAGGGCACCGCGCGGATCAGGCAGTGGCACGACATCAGGGCCGAGCTGGCCGGCCGCGCGCTCGAGCAGCTCGGCGCGGCCGACCGGCAGGCCATCAGGGCCGCCGTGCCCGCGCTGGCCAGGCTGGCCGAACAGATGGAGGAACTGTGACCGCTGGCGCCGCCGAAATCGCACCGCAGGAAACCACGACGCACGCGGTCCGCTGCGCGGACCTCAGCTATCACTTCGGCACCCACACCGCGGTGGACCACGTCGACCTGAACATCGCGCCAGGGGAGATGTTCGGCCTGCTCGGACCGAACGGCGCGGGCAAGACCACCACGATCCGCATGCTGACCACGCTGCTGAAGCCGGCGACAGGGACGGTGACCGTGCTGGGCATCGACGCGGTGGCTCATCCGATGCAGGTGCGGCGCGTGATCGGCTACGTACCCCAGATGCTGTCAGCGGACGCGAACCTGACGGGGGTCGAGAACGTCCAGCTGTTCGCCCGGCTCTTCGACGTGCCGCGCAAGGCAAGGAAGGACCTTGTGGACGGAACGCTGCGGGCGATGGGGCTGACCGATGCGGCCAACAGGCTGGCCGGCACGTACTCGGGCGGCATGATCCGCCGGCTCGAGCTAGCCCAGGCGCTGGTCAACGCGCCCCGGCTGCTGGTCCTCGACGAGCCGACGGTCGGCCTCGACCCGATCGCCCGTGGCGATGTCTGGGAGTACATAGAGCGGCTGCGCGAGGAACACGACATGACCGTGCTGATGACGACCCACTACATGGACGAGGCCGACGCGTACTGCGACCGGGTGTCGCTGATGCACCGCGGCACGATCCGCGCCACCGGCCGCCCCGCGGACCTGCGCTCAGGGCTCGGCGACGGCGCCACGCTCGACGACGTGTTCCGGCACTACACCGGCGACACCCTGGACGACGCACAGGAAGAAGGAGGCATCCGTGACGTACGCCGTGCCCGGCGCACCGCGCGCCGCCTGGGATAACCCAGTCGTCGGCCTGCGCCGGCTCGCCAACCGAATCGCCACGCTGTGCTGGGTGGAGCTGCGCAAGATCCGGCACGACCGCACCGAGCTGTACACCAGGGCCATCCAGCCAGCGCTGTGGCTGCTGATCTACGGTGAGGTCTTCACCCGCCTCCATGCGATCCCCATGCCAAAGGGCGTCTCCTACCTGGCCTATCTGTCGCCCGGCATCCTGGCGCAGTCCGCGCTGTTCATCGCGATCTTCTACGGCATCCAGATCATCTGGGAACGCGACGCCGGCGTGCTGACCAAGCTGATGGTGACGCCGACCCCCAGGTCCGCGCTGATCACGGGAAAGGCGTTCGCCGCGGGCGTGCGGTCGCTGATCCAGGGCGTGGTCGTCCTGATCATCGCCGCGATCCTCGGCGTCGCCTTCACCGACAATCCGCTGAAGATAATCGCCGCCATGGCCATCCTCGTGCTCGGCTCGGCGTTCTTCGCCTGCCTGTCCATGTCGATCGCCGGCGTCGCGCTCGCCAGGGACCGGCTGATGGGCATCGGCCAGGCGATCACGATGCCGCTGTTCTTCAGCTCAAGCGCGCTGTACCCGACCAAGTTCATGCCCGGCTGGCTGCAGGCCGTCAGCAAGGTGAACCCGCTGACCTACGAGGTCGAGGCACTGCGCGGCCTGCTGATCGGCACGTCCACGACGCTGTGGCTGGACACGGTGGTCCTGGTGGGCGCGACAGTCGCGAGCATTACCTGCGCCTCGCTGCTCCTCCCCCGGCTGGCCAACCGCTGACCCACGCGGTGCGCCTGATACGCCTGGTGCGCGCTGCTGGCGTGCCCAGCCCACCCCCGGAGCCGCCGGTTTTCACTGCGGCTGGCCGTCGCGGGCGTGTCGCGGGTTGCGCCTATCCGGATGATTTGTCCGGATTGCGGCGGTAGTTGGTCCCGCTTCACGCCGCCGCGCGTGCTGGTGGGGCCCCCACCGCGAAGCCCATTGCAATCTCGGGAAGTTAAGGGGCCGCGTCGCCGCTCCCTCGAGTGCACGTCACCTGGCCAGCTGATGTGCGTGTGAGCAGTGCGGCAAGGGCGCGGCAGGCTGGCCGGGGCGCGGGCGGCTGGCCGGCGGCCGTCTCAGATAGCGGGACGGCACCGGGAACTTAGGACCCGGGCCGCAGGTTTATTGCCCGTTTTATACCGATTTCCGGATGCCGCTCGGCTCCTATCTTGGCCGGCGCCCGCCGACCGCGCCCGGTATCGGTGGTTTGTCCGCCGGCAGGCTGGGCGGCTTAAGTTCCTGGCATTGAAGCCTATTGGCAGGCGGCGGGGGCTCCGCCGCCGATAGCGGCCGGGACCGAGCCAGCCTGGACCGGTCCCCGAACTGGCAGGTTATTGCCGGGCAGGGTCATAGGATACGGACTGCAGAACACGCCGTTTCGGTATGTGAGACCGCTGCGGGGAGCCGCCCATGCGGGGGGTTTCGGGGTCGCCCCCGGGGCTAACAGCGTCCACCGGGCGATAGAGCGACGGCGCCGCAGCTCAGCCGCCGCAGACGGGGGCACTGCGTGACGAGCAATCCACTCGCGGACGGGGGCACCGCGTGGCGCGGCGCCGCCGCTCCCGTCACAATACAAGCTTGGGTAAACGTAAACAAGTCGTGACTATCGGGACACGCCGCTGCGGGCTGTCGCAACGGAGCTCATACGGTAGGGCGCTAACCGGACACCTAAGCTGAGACGGCGGGAAGACGCGACACGAGGATGGCGACGATGACTGAGTTTTCGTTCACCGAGCTGCTTCCGCTCGGGCACGACGAGACCGTGTACCGGAAGATCGGTGCGGGCGGGGTGAGCAGGCACGCTGCGTTCGGGAGAAAATTCATCGAAGTCGACCCGCAGGCGCTCACCTCGCTGACCACGACGGCGATGCGCGACATCGCCCACCTGCTGCGACCCGGGCACCTGCGCCAGCTACGGTCCATCCTCGACGACCCCGAGGCGAGCCCGAACGACCGGTACGTCGCCCGCGACCTGCTGCAGAACGCCTGCATTGCCGCGGGCGGCGTGCTGCCGATGTGCCAGGACACCGGCACCGCCATCGTCATGGGCAAGCGCGGCCAGCGGGTGCTCACCGACGGCCGCGACGAGGAGCACATCGCCCGCGGCGTCTACGACGCGTACACGACACTGAACCTGCGGTATTCGCAGCTGGCGCCGCTGACCATGTGGGAAGAGAAGAACACCGGCTGCAACCTCCCGGCGCAGATCGAGCTGTACGCCACCGACGGCGAGCAGTACAAGTTCCTCTTCATGGCCAAGGGCGGCGGGTCGGCCAACAAGTCGTACCTGTTCCAGGAGACGAAGGCGGTGCTCAACCCGGCGCGGATGGCGTCCTTCCTCGAAGAGAAGATCCGCGCGATCGGGACGTCCGCCTGCCCGCCGTACCACCTCGCGATCGTCGTCGGCGGCACGAGCGCCGAGTTCGCGCTCAAGACCGCCAAGTACGCCTCGACCAGGTACCTGGACACGCTGCCGGCGTCGGGTTCGCCGGGCGGGCACGGGTTCCGTGACCTGGAGCTTGAGGCGCTGGTCCTCGGGATCACGCGCAAGATCGGGATCGGCGCCCAGTTCGGCGGCAAGTACTTCTGCCACGACGCGCGCGTGATCCGGCTGCCCAGGCACGGCGCGTCGTGCCCGGTGGCGATCGCGGTGTCGTGCTCGGCGGACCGGCAGGCGCTCGGCAAGATCACCGCCGACGGCGTGTTCCTTGAGGAACTGGAGACCGATCCGGCCCAGTACCTGCCCGATCCGTCCGCCGTGACGGAGTCACAGGGGGAGGTGGTCGCGATCGACCTCGGCAGGCCGATGTCGCAGATCAGGGCCGAGCTGGCGAAGTACCCGGTCAAGACGCGGCTGTCGCTGACCGGCCCGATGGTGGTGGCCAGGGACATCGCGCACGCGAAGATCGCCGAGCGGCTCGACGCGGGCGAGCCCATGCCGGCGTACCTGCGGGATCACCCGGTGTACTACGCGGGCCCGGCCAAGACGCCCGCCGGGTACGCGTCGGGGTCGTTCGGGCCGACGACCGCGGGCCGGATGGACTCCTACGTAGAGCGGTTCCAGGCCGCTGGCGGATCGTTCGTTATGCTGGCCAAGGGCAACAGGTCCGCGGGGGTGACCGAGGCGTGCAAGCGGCACGGCGGGTTCTACCTCGGCTCGATCGGCGGGGCGGCGGCGCGTCTGGCCCAGGACTGCATCACGAAGGTCGACGTGCTGGAATACCCCGAACTCGGCATGGAGGCGGTGTGGAAGATAGAGGTCCGCGACTTCCCCGCGTTCATCATCGTGGACGACAAGGGGAACGACTTCTACGCCGAGGCTTCCGGCCCGCTGCTGTCCATCGGCAGTTCCGCGTCCCTGTTGGCACAAACCAGCCGACCCTGAACGCTGGTATGGTCCGGCTATGCCCCCTATGACAGGGCGGGTCATCGCCGGGCGATACGCCCTTTCCGCACCCATCGGCCGTGGCGCCATGGGCGTGGTGTGGCGTGCCCGGGACCAGCTCCTGGACCGGGACGTGGCCGTCAAGGAAGTGGTGCTGTCGGCGGCGATCGGCGAGGACGAGCGGAAGAACGCCTACCAGCGAACGCTGCGCGAGGCGCGGACCGCGGCGCGCCTGTCCCACCGGGGCGTGGTGACCGTCTACGACGTGGTGGAGGAAGACGGCCGCCCCTGGATCGTCATGGAGCTCGTGCCGTCGCGTTCCCTGGACCAGGTGCTCACGGCGGAAGGGCCGATGTCCCCGCTGCGCGCGGGGCGGATGGGACAGCAGCTGCTCGCCGCGCTCGCCGCCGCGCATGCCGCCGGGGTGCTGCACCGCGATGTCAAGCCGAGCAATGTCCTGATCGCCCCGGACAGATCCGGCGGGGTCTGGGAGGAACGGGCGGTCCTGACCGACTTCGGCATCGCGCAGTTCGAGGGCGACCCGCGGCTCACGCAGACCGGCATGGTGATGGGTTCCCCCGGGTTCACCGCGCCGGAGCGGATCCGGGGCGGTGACGCCACGCCGGCGTCGGACCTGTGGTCGCTTGGCGCGACGATTTACAACGCGGTCGAGGGCCAGGGGCCGTATGAGGCGCGCGGCGGGGCGATCACCACGATGTCCGCGATCATCAACGAGGACGCGCCGCCGGCGGTGAGTGCCGGACGGCTCGGCCCGCTCATCGCGGCGCTGCTGCGCCGCGAGCCATCGGCCCGGCCTTCCGCCTCGACGGCCGCGCGGCTGTTCGCGGAGGTCTTGCCGCAACTGTCCGACGGTCCGCCGCACACGGCGACCGTGCGCTCCGCGTACGTTGCTGAACCGGCCGCCGCGGCGGGCTCGCTCGTGGCGCCCGCGCCGTCGTCCCCCGCCGGCGAGGCAGGCGAGGCGGCGCTGGCGGCGAAGGCCGCTCCGGCCGGCGCGGACGCTGCGGGCGCCGCGGCGCAGGCAGTGGGTGCGCCAGCCGTTGCGAGCGCCGGGGGCGGTGGGGGCGCCGGGGGCGCCGGAGCCGTCGTGAGCGCGGCGGGTGCCGCGGCCGACGGGCAGGCCGCGCCTGCCGACGAGGCGGTGCCCGTCGAGGCGGCCGAGTCGGGCACTCATGTGGCTACCTCGCGCGACGCCGTGGCAGCCGATTCCGCGGAGGTGCCTGGCGCTCGTGCGGCGGTG
>NZ_JASIAL010000026.1:0-11100 GCF_030042015.1 Trebonia sp.
ACCAGCCCTGTCGGCCTGATCACCTGCTCAACCACGTCGCCGCTCACGCGCCGCAGCTCATACGGACCGGGCGTGGCCGACAGGTAGAGGGTCTGGCCGATCCGGTCGCAGAACTCGTCCCACGTCAGCGGCCTGTTGTCGATCGCGCTCGGCAGCCGGAAACCGTGCTCGACCAGCACCCGCTTGCGGGACACGTCGCCCTCGTACATGGCGCCGATCTGCGGCACCGTGACGTGCGACTCGTCGACCACCAGCAGGAAGTCCTCGGGGAAGTAGTCGAGCAGCGTGTTCGGCGGGCTGCCCGCCTCGCGGCCGTCGATGTGCCGCGAGTAGTTCTCGATGCCGGAGCAGCTGCCCACCTGCCGCATCATCTCGATGTCGTACGTGGTGCGCATGCGCAGCCGCTGCGCCTCGAGCAGCTTGCCGCCCCGTTCCAGCTCCGCGAGCCGCTCGGCCAGCTCGGCCTCGATGCCGGCGATGGCGCGCTCCATCCGCTGCTCGCCCGCCACGTAGTGCGAGGCGGGGAAGACGTACAGCTCGTCGTCCTCGCTGATCACCTCGCCGGTCAGCGGGTGCAGGGTGGACAGCCGCTCGATCTCGTCGCCGAACATCTCGATCCGGACGGCGAGCTCCTCGTACTGCGGGATGATCTCGATCGTGTCGCCGCGCACCCGGAAGGTGCCCCTGGTGAACGACAGGTCGTTGCGGTTGTACTGCATGCCGACCAGCTGCCTGAGCAGGCCGTCCCTGTCCACGGTGTCGCCGATCCGCAGCGTGAGCATCCGGTCCACGTACTCCTGCGGGGTGCCCAGGCCGTAGATGCAGGACACGGACGCCACGACGACCGTGTCCCGCCGGGTGAGCAGCGAGTTGGTGGCGGAGTGCCGCAGCCGCTCGACCTCGTCGTTGATCGAGGAGTCCTTCTCGATGTAGGTGTCGGTCTGCGGGACGTACGCCTCGGGCTGGTAGTAGTCGTAGTACGAGACGAAGTACTCGACCGCGTTCTCTGGCAGCATCTCGCGAAGCTCGTTCGCGAACTGGGCGGCGAGCGTCTTGTTCGGCAGCATGACCAGGACGGGACGCTGCAGCCGCTCGGCTATCCACGCGACGGTCGCGGTCTTGCCGGTCCCGGTCGCGCCGAGCAGGACCGTGTCCTTCTCGCCCGCCCGGATCCGCCGCTCGATCTCGGCGATCGCACCGGGCTGGTCTCCCGCGGGAACCATGTTCGTGACGACATTGAACGGCGCGAGCCTGCGCTGCAGGTCCGTAACCGGCCGCACCGCGCCACCTCCTCCCGGCCATTCCTGGCCGCTCCCGGCCGCCGTGCTCCCCCGCGGCGGCTCACGATCCAACACTACGGCGGGGGTCTGACATTCCGGCCGGGCGGTTGCGATCCTGCGGGGCTGCGAGCCCGTACCGTCCCGGGAGAGCGGGGGGCCGCGCCGCGCCCGCAGCGACCGGGGTCGGGTCTCGAGCTCGCCCCGTTCCGGCCGGATATCTCACATACTGGGACGATTTTGCCAACTTGGGACCCGGGACGCAGCGTCTGTGCCCAGCTTTGTCCCGTTTTGTCCATGCAGCTCGGGTCCTAAGATGTTCCGGCCACGCGAAGGGCGTCCGGCATGGAGCGCGCTTAACCATCCGGGCCCGGGGTTCGTCATAGAAGGGTGAAGCGTTCCCGAGGAAAAGAGAATCCGATGAGACAACTGAGAACCGGCGGTTGCGTGATCGCGCTGCTGGGGCTCCTCGGCTTGGCGACCGCTTGCGCCTCGGCGCCCGTTTCCCCGGCGGGCAGCGGAGCGCGGGAGACCGCGATCACGACCAGCGCGGCGCCGTCGGGGGCGGTAGCCGGGCACTCGCAGACAGGCGCGGCGGAATCGGCGGCGAGCGCGGCGGCGGCCAAGGCGGTGGCAGAGAAAGAAGCGGCGGCCAAAGAGCACGGAGCCGTTGCCACGGCCAAGGCCGGCGCCGCCGTCAAGCGCGCCGACTTGTTTAACGGCGTTTCCTGCGCTGGCGCGCAGTGTGTCGCCGTCGGCGCGTGGTACTACGGCATCACCCGTGAGCACACGCTGGTCGAGCAGTGGACGGGCAAGGCGTGGATCCTGGAGCCGTCGCCTGACGGGCCGAAATACAGCAGTCTCGCAGCCGTGTCCTGCGCTCCGGCCAGCTCGGCCACTTCGGCCGGCTGCCTGGCCCTTGGCGCCCCGATCCTCGCCGGGTACGGCAGCCACTGGCGGGTCATCGCCTCGCCCAGTGACGCCGCCGACTTGGACGCGGTCTCGTGCGCGAGCGCGGACGCGTGCATGGCGGTAGGGACGGGAAGCGGGACGGCGCTCGTGTTCGCCACCTGGAACGGCAAGACCTGGCATGCCGGGACGATGCACGCCCCGCCGCCGCAAGCACAGCAGGCCGACATCGCCGCGGTGTCGTGCGCCGCGGCGGACGACTGCGTGGCGGTCGGCAACTACGCCTACGGGCTCACCGCCCAGCCCAGCCCCGCCTACCGGGACAAGACGCTCGCCGAGCGATGGAACGGCCGCTCCTGGAGCCTGCTGCCTGGCACCGTGGACGTGAGCCACAACGACGAGTTCACCGCCGTGTCCTGCCCGGCCGCGGACGACTGCACCGCTGTGGGCGACAACCAGGGGCAGTATCCGCTGGCCGAGCGCTGGAACGGCAAGACCTGGCGGGTCGAGCCGATGCCCACGGTGAGCAGCATCGGCTACCTCGAGCTGGCCGGCGTGTCCTGCCCGGCTGCGGGCTTCTGCGTCGCGGCCGGCACCTACCAGGACACCCCGGTGGCGGAGACCTGGGACGGGAAGACGTGGCGGCTAACCCAGCTGCCTGAGCCGCCGGGCGGCGACCTCTACACGCAGGTCAGCGCGGTCTCCTGCGCAAGCTCGCAGTCGTGCGTGGCGGTGGGCGACACCGTGCCCGCGAACACCTTCGCCGAGGTGTACGCACACGGCAAGTGGCGGCTTTCGGCCACGCGGAACCCGACCTGAGGCGCTGCCCGGCCGCCGCGCTAGGGTAGCCGCGGCCGGGCAGGCCGGCCCGGCGGAGGGAGAATCATGCTGCGGGTCGGGCTGACCGGCGGGATCGGGGCCGGGAAGAGCGAGGTGTCCCGGCGGTTCGCCGCGCTCGGCGCGGTCGTCATCGACGCGGACACGGCCGCGCGGGAGGTGGTCGAGCCCGGCACACCCGGGCTCGACCGGATCGCGGCGGCTTTCGGGCCGAAGGTGCTGCGGCCCGACGGTTCGCTGGACCGGGCGCGGCTGGCGGCGATCGTGTTCGCGGACGGCGCTGCGCGGGCTCGGCTGAACGCCATCGTCCACCCGCTCGTGCACGAGCGGATGCGGGCCGCCGAGGCGGCCGCCGTCCGGGCGGGCGGCGACGGCCTGGTGGTCGTGCACGACGTCCCGCTGCTCGCCGAGGGCGGCGAGCAGCGGGCGGCCGGGTTCGACCTGGTCATCGTCGTGGACGCGCCGCCGGACGTGCAGGCCGAGCGGCTCGCGGGACAGCGCATGATGACGCAGGAGCAGGCACTGGCGCGAATGGCGGCCCAGGCGAGCCGGGAGGCGCGCCTGGCCGTTGCCGACATCGTCATCGACAACTCGGGTACGCTCGCCGACCTGGACCGGCGGGTGGCCGAGGTCTGGGCGGACCTGCGGGCCCGTGCTGACGGCTGATCCCCGGCGCTGATAACAGCAAGAAAGATCCGGGCCGGGAGAACGCCGTGCCGCCGTACCCGGGGTCGGGTACGGCGGCACGGGCGCCGCTGTTCGTTCGGTTAGCTCTGGCCGGACAGCTTGTCGCGCAGGGCTGCCAGGGCCTCGTCCGAGGCGAGGGTGCCGCCGGGAGCGCTCGGCTCCGCGGCGGGACGAGCGCCGCGCGGGGCACGGCCGGAGGGCTGGCCCGGCGTCCCGGCCCCTGACGGCCCTGGTGTCCCTGACGGCTGGGCGGCCGCCTCCTCGCCGGCTTCGGCCTCCCCGCCTTCTTCCTCGGCCTTGGCGCGGGACTCCTCCACCTGCCGGCGGTGCGCCTCGAAGCGGGCGCGGGCCTCGGCGTACTGCCGCTCCCACTCCTCACGCTGCGCGTCGTAGCCGGGCAGCCATTCCCCGGTCTCCGGGTCGAAACCCTCGGGGTACTCGTAGTTGCCCTGCTCGTCGTAGGTGGCGGGCATGCCGTACAGCGTCGGGTCGAAGTCGTCGCCGACCGCCTCGCCGATCGTGCCCTCGTTGGCCTGCTTGAGCGACAGCGAGATCCGCCGCCGGTCCAGGTCGATGTCGATGATCTTGACGAAGATCTCCTCGCCCACCTGGACGACCTGCTCGGGGATCTCCACGTGGCGGTCGGCCAGCTCGGAGATGTGCACCAGGCCCTCGATGCCCTCCTCCACCCGGACGAACGCGCCGAACGGCACCAGCTTGGTCACCCGGCCGGGCACGACCTGCCCGATCTGGTGGGTGCGCGCGAACTGCTGCCACGGGTCTTCCTGGGTGGACTTCAGCGACAGCGAGACGCGCTCGCGGTCCATGTCCACGTCAAGGACCTCGACCGTGACTTCCTGGCCGACCTCGACGACCTCGCCCGGGTGGTCGATGTGCTTCCAGGACAGCTCCGACACGTGCACCAGGCCGTCCACCCCGCCGAGGTCGACGAACGCGCCGAAGTTGACGATGGACGAGACCACGCCCTTGCGGATCTGGCCCTTGCGCAGCGTGTTGAGGAAGGTGTGCCGGACCTCGGACTGGGTCTGCTCCAGCCAGGCCCGCCGGGACAGCACCACGTTGTTCCGGTTCTTGTCCAGCTCGATGATCTTGGCCTCGATCTCGCGGCCCACGTACGGCTGGAGGTCACGGACCCGGCGCATCTCCACCAGCGAGGCCGGCAGGAAGCCGCGCAGCCCGATGTCCAGGATCAGGCCCCCCTTGACGACCTCGATGACCGTGCCGGTCACGACGCCGTCCTCTTCCTTGATCCGCTCGATCGTGCCCCACGCGCGCTCGTACTGTGCCCGCTTCTTGGACAGGATGAGGCGGCCTTCCTTGTCCTCCTTCTGCAGGACAAGCGCCTCGATCTGCTCGCCGGTCTTGACGACCTCGTGCGGGTCGACGTCGTGCTTGATCGATAGTTCGCGGGACGGGATGACGCCCTCGGTCTTGTAGCCGATATCGAGCAAAACCTCGTCTCGGTCGACCTTGACGACGGTGCCCTCAACGATGTCACCGTCGTTGAAGTATTTGATGGTTTGGTCGATCGCGGCGAGGAATGCCTCCTCAGACCCGATGTCGTTGACCGCTACCTTGGGGGTCGAGGTGGCTTGCGTGCTGCTCGTCATGTGTGGGTTGGCTCCGGATACGGACAGGATCAGGGATGGTGGTGCGCCGGGAACTTATGCAGTGAACGCGCGGGACCTGCGTGGCCGGGTCGGCCACGACACGCCCGGCGGCCGGCAATGCAGCCAGCCGACCCGCGGGTCAGGTGACTGCGATGGACCGCACGAGGACACAGCGCAGCGTTCAGAATATGAAGTAATGGCTGGCGGGTCAATTGAGCTGGGCTACAGCTAGGTCTCAGGTTTGTGAACCGGGGCCGTCTAGTGGGCGGCTTCGGCCCAGCTGCGGCCGGTGCCGGTGGAGACCTCGAGCGGGACGCGCAGGTCGGCCGCGCCGCTCATCGCCTCGGTGACGAGCGCGCGCACGCCGGCGAGCTCGCCTGGCGCGATTTCGAAGATCAGCTCGTCGTGCACCTGCAGCAGCATCCGCGAGCGCAGCCCGGCCGCGGACAGCCGGGACGCGACCCGCAGCATCGCCACCTTGATCACGTCGGCGGCGGAGCCCTGGATCGGGGCGTTGAGCGCCATGCGTTCGGCCATCTCACGGCGCTGACGGTTGTCCGAGGTGAGGTCGGGCAGGTAGCGGCGGCGGCCCATGATCGTCGAGGTGTAACCGTCGAGCCGGGCCTGCGCCACCACCGACTGCAGGTAGTCACGCACCCCGCCGAACTCCTTGAAGTACTCCTCCATCAGCCCGCGCGCCTCCTCCACTGACACGCGCAGCTGCTGGGACAGCCCGTAGGCGGACAGCCCGTACGCCAGCCCGTAGTTCATCGCCTTGATCCTCGCCCGCTGTTCCGGGCCGACCTCGTGCGGCGGCATGCCGAACACCCGGGACGCCGTCGCGGCGTGGAAGTCGTGACCCGACTCGAAGGCGGCGATGAGCGCGGCATCGCGGGACAGGTCGGCCATGATGCGCAGCTCGATCTGGCTGTAGTCCGCCGTCAGCAGGGTCTCATATCCCCCGCCGACGACGAAGCCCTGGCGGATGCGGCGGCCGAGTTCGGTGCGGATCGGGATGTTCTGCAGGTTCGGGTCCGTGGACGACAGCCGTCCGGTCGCCGCCACCATCTGGTTGAACGTCGTGTGGATCCGGCCGTCCTCGCCGGCCATCGGGATCAGCGAGTCCACGATCGACTTCAGCTTCGCCACGTCCCTGTGGTGCAGCAGGTGCTCGAGGACCGGGTGGTCGGTCGCGGCGAGCAGGCTGGTCAGCGCCTCGGAGTCGGTCGTGTACCCGGTCTTGATCCGCTTGGTCTTGGGCAGCCCGAGCTCGGTGAACAGCACCTCCTGCAGCTGCTTGGGCGAGCCGAGGTTGAACTCGTGCCCGACGACCGAGTAGGCGGCCTGTTCGGCGGATTTCACCTCGCCGTACAGGGTCGCCGACATTTCCGCCAAGTGATCGGTGTCGGCCGCGATCCCGGTGCGCTCCATCTGCGCGAGCACGTCGACAAGCGGCAGCTCGATCTCCGCGAGCAGCCGCGCCGCGCCGCGCCTTTCCAGGTCCGCGTCCAGCGCCGCGGCGAGGTCGAGCGTGGCGCGGGCGCGCAGCACGAGCGCGGTGGCGCTCTCCTCCTCGCCGGAGCCGTCCAGGGTCAGCTGCTGCGGCTCTTCGGCGTCCCCGCGCAGTTCCTTGCCGAGGTAGCGCAGCGCGAGGTCGGCCAGGTCGAAGGTCCGCTGGCCCGGCAGCGCCAGGTACGCGGCGAGCGCGGTGTCGCTGGTCAGGCCGGCGAAGGCGAACCCGTGGGCGGCGAACGCGTGCATCGGCCCCTTGGCGTCGTGCATGGCCTTGGGGTAGCGGTCAGCACCCAGCCAGGCCGCCAGGGCGTCGGTGTCCGCCGGGGTCAGCGCCTCGGGGTCGAGGTACGCGCCAGCCCCGTCCGCCGCGGCGATGCCGATCCCGGTCAGGTTTCCCGTGCCGCGCCCCCAGGTGCCCGTGACAGCCAGCCCGGCTCGTTCTGCTGACTGGTGCTCGGTCAGCCAGGCGGGAACCTCATCGGGTCCGAGCACCGAAGTCTCCACCTCAAATCCTGACATGTCCGCCGCGGCGGCAGCGGCGCGGTCAGGGGCGCTGACGCCCGCGATGCCGTCCGGCAGGGTCTGGTAGAGCCGGTCGCGCAGCACGCGGAACTGCAGGGTGTCGAAAAGCTGGTGGATCGTCTCCCGGCTCCACGGCTGCGGCACCAGGTCGCGCGGCAGCGCGCCGACCGTGGCCTCCGGCAGGTCGCGGACGAGCGCGGTGAGCTGGCGGTTGCGCAGCACGCCGCCCAGGTGCTCGCGCAGCGCGTCGCCCGCCTTGCCCTTGACCTCATCGACCCGGTTGACGAGCTCGTCAAGTGACCCGAAGTCCGCGATCCACTTCGTCGCGGTCTTCTCCCCCACCCCCGGAATGCCGGGCAGGTTGTCGCTCGGGTCGCCACGCAGCGCGGCGAAGTCCGGGTACTGGTCCGGCGTCAGCCCGTATTTCTCGACCACCGCCGCCGGGGTGAACCTGGTCATCTCCGTGATGCCGCGGCGCGTCATCAGCACGGTGACCTTGTCGCACACAAGCTGCAGCACGTCGCGGTCGCCGGTGACGATCAGGACGTCCATGCCGTCGGCCGCCGCCTGCGTGGCGAGCGTGGCGATCAGGTCGTCGGCCTCGTAGCCGGGCGCGGACAGGCGGGGGATGCCGAGCGCGTCGAGCACCTCGAAGATCAGGCTCAGCTGGCTGCGGAAGTCCTCGGGGGTCTCGCGCCTGTTCGCCTTGTATTCGACGTACTGCTCGTGCCTGAACGTGGGCTCGCCGCGGTCGAACGCCACCGCCACGTGTGTGGGCTGCTCGTCGCGCAGCACGTTGATGAGCATCGCGGTGAACCCGTACACGGCGTTGGTCGGCTGGCCTGTCGTCGTGGAGAAGTTCTCCACCGGGAGCGCGAAGAACGCCCGGTAGGCCAGCGAGTGCCCGTCGAGCAGCAAAAGCCTGTCAGTCACCCTCCGATCCTAATGACTGCGCGACGGTGCCCGGCTGCTCAGCGCGGAACAGCCGGGCACCGTCATGTCGCCGGTTAGAAGAAGCCGTTCGACGAGAACGCGAAGATCGTCGTCGAGGTGAAGGTGTCGTTCGGGCCGAGCACCGTGGACGGGAAGTCCGGGTTGTTCGGCGAGTTCGGGAAGTGCTGCGTCTCGAACGTGTAGCCGGCGCCCTGGCGGTAGGTGTCGCCGCTGATACCGGTCAGCGTGCCGGTGAGGAAGTTGCCGCTGTAGAACTGGACGCCCGGCTGGTCGGTCCAGACGGTCAGCTCGCGCCCGCTGCCCGGGTCCCAGGCGCGGGCAGCAAGGTTGAGGCCGTCCGGGCCAGTGGTCTGCGGGGTCTGCGCGTTCAGTATCCAGTTGTGGTCATATCCCTGGGCGATGAGCAGCTGGCTCTCGCCGTTGGTGAGCGAGTCGTAGCTCGCGGGGACGTTGTCCGGCGCGCTCACGTCGTCGATCCGTGACCCGATCGTGTGCGGGGTGCGGAAGTCGAACGGCGTGCCGGCGACGGGGACGCCGTCGGGCAGCCCGGGCAGCGGTATCTGCGTGGTGTCGGTCGGCGAGTAGTTGTCGGCGTTGATCTGCACGTACTGGCCGTAAGCCGAGCCGGCGGGCGAGTTCTCCCCTGCCAGGTTGAAGTAGCTGTGGTTGGTCAGGTTCACGACCGTGCTCAGCGTGGACGAGTCGTTGACCGCCTGGTAGTGGATCGCGTACTGGTTCTGGTTGTTCAGCGTGAACGTGACGTCCACGGTGAGCTGGGCGGGGAATCCGGTGCACCCGTCCGGGCAGCCGGGGCTGCCGACGGCGCCGCTGGAGTCGCCGTTCGGGCTCACGAGCTGGAGCGTCACGCCGACTTCCGACTTGGTGTCGATCAGGGCGCCGACCTGCGACCAGATGTGGTCGCCGAAGCCGACCAGGCCGCCGTGCAGGTCGTTGACGCCGTTGTTGATCGGCAGCGTGTACGTCTGCCCGTTCAGCTTGAACGTGCCGTCGGCGATCCGGTTGGCGTACCGGCCCACCGTCTCTCCGAAGTACGGGCCGCCGTTGACGGTCACCGGCGGGCTGTCGTAGGTGACGTAGTCCTGCAGGGTCTTGAAGCCGAGCACCACGTCCGCCGTCTGGCCGGAACGGCCAGGCACGTCGATCGCCTGGGTGATCGCGCCGTAGGACAGGAGCTCGACCTGCATGCCCCTGGCATTGGTCAGCGTGTACCGGTACGTCGGCGTGTTCAGGCCGGTGTACGGCTCGATCGTGCTGCCGAAGTACTGCTTGGTGATGCTCAGCGCGCCGTGCCAGCGCGGTGGCTGCACGGTCGCCGCTGGCGCGCTGGTGGCCGCGATGGCGCCCCCCGCGGTCAGGATGGCCACGATGATCGCTGCGACCGCGGACCTGGCGATTAGGCTACTGCTCCTCCAACTTCCCATCTTTGTGCGCATGAAGGCTTCCCTTCGTTGGGGTCCCGTTGGGCCGGCCTCACTGTGGGCCCGGTAGCCGGCCCGGCATGCGCATGCTTACTTGGCGATTGTGAACGCTAACACCGTGAAAGTCACGCGATATCGAGCAAAGTCTCACTCATTCCGTCGATGTGTGGCCGAAGGCCGCAGAGCTATGTGAAACCGGAGGTTCCGGTGGTGACACAAGGTCCCCGTGACTGGCTGCACGGACCGCGCGACGCAAACCGGTCATCGCCGCCGCAGCTGGGACGACACGCCGATGGCTATGAGATTGTTATCTATTCCCGGCCGAACACGCTCCGCCGCAATTGCATCCACACGTGCCCCTGTATAAGCCGCGACGCCGGCGGAACCTGCCCAGTTCGCAGCCGCTAAGCCGGGGACGAGCGCGCACAGGGCTACCGTACGTCACCAAATCAGGAATCATCTGGGTAAACGTGGCGGAATCACAGGCTGACTTTCCGCGGTCCAAAGGGGGAACTGACCTTTGCCGTCCGGGCGGCGGATCGCTAACGTGTGGACAGCGGACCCGGGGGCCCAAGTAGAGAACGTGTCAGCCCGGGGAAGGCGGACACGGTACCAACGGGTCCCCGGGTCCCCGGGGACCCCCGCTGGCCGGTCAGCCTTTCCCGGCGCCGCCCCTGTCGGTGCCGGCCTTGTCCGTGCTGCCCTTTTCGCCGCCCTTTTCGCCGCCGCCGCCCGCGTCCGCGCGCATGGAGCCCTCGATCACGGCCTCGGCGACCTTGCGCATCGTCAGCCGCCGGTCCATCGAGGTCTTCTGGATCCAGCGGAACGCCTGCGGCTCGGTCATCCCCTGCTCGGACTGCAGCAGCCCCTTCGCGCGGTCGAGCAGCTTGCGCACCTCCAGCCGCTCCCGCAGCGTGTTGACCTCGGAGTCCAGCGCGCGGATCTCGGTGAACCGGCTGACCGCCATCTCGATCGCGGGCACCAGGTCGGCCTTGGTGAACGGCTTGATCAGGTAGGCCATCGCGCCCGCCTCGCTGGCCCGCTGCACGAGGTCGCGCTGGGAGAAGGCGGTCAGGATGATGACCGGGGCAAGCTGGCTTGAGGTGATCTGCTCGGCGGCCGAGATCCCGTCCAGGCCCGGCATCTTCACGTCCATGATCACCAGGTCGGGCCGCACCTGCTCGGCGAGCCGCACCGCGCTCTCGCCGTCGGCGGCCTCGCCGGCTACGACGTAGCCCTCCTCTTCGAGCATCTCGCGCAGGTCGAGGCGGATCAGCGCCTCGTCCTCCGCGATGACGACCCGCAGCCGGCCGGATTCCGGCGAACTCG
>NZ_JASIAL010000182.1:0-2863 GCF_030042015.1 Trebonia sp.
CCGGTGCGCCGCGCCCGGCTGCCACGCCGTCCTCGTCGACCTGTCACGGAACCGCTCGCACCGCTACTGCGACACCGGTAACTGCGGCAACAGGCAGCACGCCGCCGCCTACCGCGCCCGGCGGGCGCTGCGGTCAGCCGCCGGCGGCTGACCGGCCCCGCCGCAGCGCCGGCACGTCCGCGACCACGGTGCACGATCCGGGGGCTACCTCGGTGAACCCGCGGTCGCGCACCACCGGCAGGCCGCTGGCCACGAGCCGCGCCCAGGGTTCCGGCGCTGCGGTTCGCACGGCAAGGTCAAAATCATTGGCCTTCCATTCCGAACGGTCCCGTGGTTCCAGCCGCCACCAAGGCCAGCTGCGCGGCGTGGCCGGCCTGCGCCATGGCCTTTCCCGCGGTCATCGCCAGCTCCGGATTCAGCCAGAGCACGGGCGTGCCCGCGCTTACCTCGCCCGGCGGCAGCGGATCTTCAAGCCGGGGAGCGGCCCGCTCGACGCGGACGACGAGCGGCAAGGCGTACTGCGGCGCCTCGCCGGCACATCCGTCCACGCGTCCCCTTGACTTCGGTCCTGACCCTGGCAAGCCTTAGAAGTTATCCGGGCAGCGAACGAGCCGTCCGCATACCGAACATAATCCCTCTTGGCCGGGAGCGGCGATGCGAGTCGACTCGCGTGAGTTCCGCCAGTGCCTCGGGCAGTTCGCGACAGGGGTGACGGTCGTGACCTGCCGGACCGAGGCCGGACTGCACGGAGCGACCGTCAACGCGTTCACGGCCGTCTCCCTTGACCCGCCGCTGGTGCTTGTCGCGCTCGACCGGCGCGCCAAGGTCTGCGGCTACATCACCGGGCGCCCGTTCGCGGTGACCGTGCTGGACAGCGACGCCCACCAGATGGCGCTGCACTTCGCCGGCCAGCAGGGGCACGGCGCCGCGGTCGGCTGGGTCGACCACGAGGTCGCGCCGCGCATCGCGGGCGGCCTGGCGTGGTTCGCCTGTACCCCGTGGGCCAGCTATGACGGCGGCGACCACGTGCTGCACGTCGGCCTGGTCCAGGACTGCCAGCGTCACCCCGACGGCCCCGACAGCCGGCCGCTGGTATTTCACGGCGGCGAGTTCCGGTCGGTCGGCGAGCACCTGGCCGGCGCCCCGTGGCTGGACACCCTCGACTCTCCCGAATGCGACATCGGCTGGGTGCTGCCGCGCCTTACCGGCAGCACCGCCCGATGATCCCGCTTCCCATCTCACCGCGGAGGAACCCGACACCATGACCGTGACCGATCCGCAGAACACCGGCCAGGCGCAGGCTGCCGCGGTGTCCGGCGGCACGCCCGCCGCGACCCGTCCGATGACCGGCGATGAATACATCGAGAGCATCCGCGATGGACGCGAGGTGTACATCTACGGTGACCGGGTCCGCGACGTCACCACGCATCCGGCCTTCCGCAACCCGGTGCGGATGACCGCCCGGCTGTATGACTCGATGCGCGACCCGAAGCTGCACGACCTGGTGACCTGCCCGACCGACACCGGAAGCGGCGGGTACACCATGCGGTACTTCCGCGCCGCGCGCAGCGCCGCCGACCTGGTCGGCGACAGGGACGCGATCGCGCAGTGGGCCCGGCTCACCTACGGCTGGATGGGCCGCAGCCCCGATTACAAGGCCGCGTTCCTCGGCACGCTGGGCGCCAACGCCGACTTCTACGATCCGTACCAGGCCAACGCGCTGCGCTGGTACCGCGAGTCCCAGGAGAAGGTGCTGTACTGGAACCACGCGATCATCCACCCGCCCGTTGACCGCAACCGGGCGCCGGACGACGTCGCCGACGTGTTCGTGCACGTGCAGAAGGAGACCGACAACGGGCTGATCGTCAGCGGCGCCAAGGTGGTCGCCACCGGCTCGGCGATCACCAACCTGAACTTCATCGCCCACCACGGCATCCCGCTCAGGAAGCGCGAGTTCGCGCTGATCTGCACGATCGCGATGGGGACGCCCGGGATGAAGCTCATCTGCCGGCCCTCCTACACGGCGATGGCGGCGGTCATGGGCAGCCCGTTCGACTACCCGCTGTCCAGCCGGCTGGACGAGAACGACACCATGTTCATCCTCGACAACGTGCTCGTGCCGTGGGAGAACGTGTTCGTCTACGCCGACGTCGAGAAGGCAAGCAACTTCTTCCCCGCCTCCGGGTTCCTGCCCAGGTTCACCTTCCAGGGCTGCACCCGGCTGGCCGTCAAGCTGGACTTCCTGGCCGGCCTGCTGCTCAAGGCGCTGTCGATCACCGGCACCAGGGACTTCCGCGGCGTGCAGTCGCGCGTCGGGGAGGTGCTCGCCTGGCGGAACCTGATGTGGGCGCTGACCGACTCCATGGCCCATAACCCCGACCCGTGGATCGGCGGCACCGTCCTGCCCAACACGAACTCCGGGCTCGCCTACCGCTGGTTCATGACGCTGGGCTACCCGCGGATCAAGGAGATCATCGAGCAGGACCTCGGTTCCGGGCTGATCTACCTCAACTCGCACGCGGCCGACTTCGCCAACCCCGAGATCCGCCCGTACCTGGACAAGTACGTCCGCGGCTCCAACGGCTACGACGCGGTCAACCGGGTCAAGGTGATGAAGCTGCTGTGGGACGCGATCGGCACGGAGTTCGGCGGCCGGCACGAGCTGTACGAGCGGAACTACTCGGGCAACCACGAGGCCATCCGCACCGAGATCCTCGCCGCGCAGGACGCGATGGGCCTCACCCGCGGCTACGAGGACTTCGCCGACCTGTGCCTGTCCGAATACGACCTGGACGGGTGGACGGTCCCGGACCTGATCAACCCCGGCGACGTCAACCAGGTCGGCACGTTCTGACCCGGCCGG
>NZ_JASIAL010000183.1:0-12854 GCF_030042015.1 Trebonia sp.
AGGTGGCGGCCAGGTGGTGCCTGACCGGCGGGGCTGCCGCCACGTCCGCGGACAGGGCGCCGAAGTCAGGCCGCCCGAAGTCCTCGTCCACGTCGAACTTCTGCTCGATCTCGATGTGGTCAGACACCGCAGCCTCCGCCGTCTCTGCCGTCCAGTTAGCCCCCAGCTTATGAAAGGGACACTGCGGGGCCAGCCGCTGCGGCGTCTTTGCGCGGTCACTGCTGCCCAAGGCGGGCCAGCGTCTCGCCGCGCTCGCGGTGTCGACCGGATCGAGGCCGTCCAGCAGGGACTCACCGCGCTCTCCGGCCAGGATCCGGCGCAAGACGGCGGTTCAGACCCCATGACAGCGCGTCGCCTGCGCGTGCAAGCGCGGCTATAACAATCCAACGTAACCTGGCTACCGCCGGTGCGGCGGATCTACGCTTGCCGCGTGAGATCCCCATCCCAGCCTGGCGCCCCTGGCGCCCCGGGCGCCCCGGCAGCCAGCCCGGATCCTCAGGTAGCCAGGATTGTGCTCCTGCTGCACAGGCGGCGCGGCTGGAGCTGGACCGCGGCCGGCGGTTTCCTCGCATTCCTGTTGGCCAGCGCCGTCTACTCCAACCGGTACTCGGCGACCGGAGCGGGGCCCGTCGCGATCCTGGTCATCATGATGGTGCTCGCCGCCCTGACCATCATCGGGCTGGTCTTGGCGATAGTCGACAGCGTGCTGCTCAGACGCCGGTCCGCCGTTCTGCGCTGGCAGGCCATCTCGTTCGAGGATCAGCACTCGCGCCGCGCGCATGCGTACCGGTATCCCCCGCGGCACGGGCTCTCGTTCCTGGCCGCCTGGGTGATGCTGGCGTGCGTCCTCGGGCTCGGCGTGCTCTTCCTGCCCGGCGTTGTCAACGGGGTCTCGTACCTGTCCGGCGGGAACAGCGTCCTGTTCGTGCCGCAGTCGTGGCAGACGACCTGCTCGTATTACCCCAGCAGCGGGAATGTCTGCGCCACGAGCACCGACGGCACCCTGGAGACCGGCGGCGCGGGAATGAGCGCCACCTGGCCGGACCAGGTGCCGCTCAACCATCCGTTCCTGGTCCGTGAACCGCTATGGAAATGGGGGCTGGGCGCGTCGCTGATCAACAACGACAGGATCGCCATCGTCGCCATCTGCGTCAGCCTGCTGTTCATCGGCTTCTCGGTCGTGGTCGCGATCTTCTTCGTGAAGATGGTGCGCAACTGGCTGCTGTACAGAAGAGAGAAGGCGGCCCGCGGACCGGCAACCGTGTCAGCCGGGTCCGACGGGCAGCTGCGGGCGGAGCAGACGTCCCAAGAACCGCCGTCCCTGACGGAGGACGAGGCGCGAGTCAAGCTGCGGCGGCGGCCACGTGGCTTGCTGGCAACCGCTCTCGCGGCGGGCCTTGTCGTGGGGGGCAAGGTAGCGATCGCCGGATTGATCGGACTGATCTGGCCCAACACCGCGCAGGCCGGGCAGAGCCAGGCGTCGGGCCCGGCTCCGACAGTGTCCGTGTCCGTGTCCGTGAACGTGAATCTGCCCCCGACCAGCACGACGACGGCATCGTTCGGCTCGGCCATCAAGCTCGCCGGGATCAGCAGCGGCGAGCAGGTGACTATCACCCCCGTCCGGGTGATCAACTCAGCGACGGCGTCTGATCCGATCTTCGGCCCCCCGGCCGGCGAACGGTACTACACGGTGCAGTTCCACTTCGACAACACGGGACGCGTGCCGTACAGCCCGACCCCTGCCCTCGAAGCCACGGTCATCGACACGGCCGGGAAGTCCTACGGCGGCGAGACGTTCGTCACCGTCACGGGCTGCCCGCTGCTCTCGGACTCCGCCATCGCACCCGGTGCCTCGGCAACCGGGTGCGTGCTGTTCGACGTGCCCAGCGCGGCGACGATCAGGGACGTCACGTACACCCTGGACACCGGCCTTGGCCCGCAGACGGGCCAGTGGACCGTAGCGGGCTGATGCCTCGGCGGTTAGCAGGGCCAGGTGAGCTCACTTGGTTAACTGCCGTCGCGCAGATCGTCGGGCGCGCCCGGCTGGTAAGTGATGCTGTCGAACACCGCGGTGCAGCCGGGCGCGCGGCGGCCCCACCGGGGCACGGGCTGGCGTCCGGTATGGGCGTTTTGTCCTTCCGCCAGGCGCGCCCGGGTTGCGCGGGTTCCGGCACGCGTTGGCACGGGGGCGGCCAAGCACGTGCACTATGCTGCCGAAAGCGGCCGGGGTGCCCGGGATGAGGAGAAGACGCCAGTGATGAGAGCAGAGGTGGGGCTGGCCAGCAGGCGTCCCGCGGGCGGGCGGGACGAGGCCCGCGGCCGGGTGCTGCTGGTCGTGGGCGCCGCGGTGGCCGCGGTGGCCGCGGCCGCCTACCTCGCGGCGCTCGCCACGCACCCGTCGTCGGTCCTGCTGAAGGGGTTCGACCTGCAGGTCTACCTGGACGGCGGGCAGCAGGCGCTGCACCACCCGGCGAACCTGTACAGCTGGCACTACGAGAACGACCTGGGCATCCAGTTCACCTACACCCCGTTCGCGGCACTGCTGTTCGCGGTGGGGTCGCTGCTGCCGTTCCGCGCCCTCATGGATCTGGTGGTGCTGGTCAGCACGGTCGCGCTGGCCGCGACCATCTGGATCGCGTTCCGCGAGCTGGGCTGGCGTGGCACCGCCAGGACCGGGGCCACGCTGCTGCTCACCGGCCTGGCGTTCTGGACCGAGCCGGTGCAGCGCGGGCTCTACCTCGGTCAGATAGAACTGGTCCTGATGGCGCTGGTCGTCTGGGACCTGTGCCAGCCGGACCGCCGCCGGCTGAAGGGCGCGGCGACCGGCATCGCGGCCGGCATCAAGCTCGTGCCGCTGCTGTTCATCGTGTACCTGGTGGTCACCCGGCGGTTCCGCCAGGCGGCGGTGGCCGCGGGGGCGTTCGCGGTCACCGTGATCATCGGGTTCGCGGTGCTGCCGAAGCCCTCGGTGACCTGGTGGCTCGACGGCGACTTCTTCCAGGCGGGCCGGACCGGCTTCGTCGGCGACCAGGAGAACCAGTCGCTGAACGGCCTGTTGACCAGGCTCGCCGGGAGCGTGGCCCACGGGCAGCCGCTGTGGCTGGCCGCCGCGGTGATCGTGGCCGTGCTCGGGCTCGCGGCCGCGGTCATCCTGCACCAGTCCGGGCGGACCTTCGCCGGGCTGATGGCGTGCGCGCTGACCGCGCTGCTTATCTCGCCGATCAGCTGGGACCACCACTGGGTGTGGATCGCGCCCGGGCTGGCCGTGATCATCGACGCGGGCGTGCGGGCGGCTTCCGTCGGCGCCCGGGCCCTGTGGCTGGCGCTGGCAGCGGCCGTGCTCGCCGTCTACGGCGCGTGGCCCGACTTCTGGAAGCGGAGCGCCGGCCTGCTGCAGGGCGGGCTGATCAACTACGCTCCGGCGAGTCCCTTCGCGCACGGGGACAACCCGAAGTACGTCGAATACCACTGGCACGGGCTGCAGCTCATCGCCGGGAACCTGTACCTGCTCGCAGGCCTCGGGCTGTTCGTCGTCGTGTGCGTGACCGCGATCCGGCTGGCACACGAGCGCGGCGGCGTCGCGCGAGCGCTGCTGGCGAAGGCGCGAGCCTGACCGCGAGGTGCGAGCCTGACCGCGTCAGCCGGATTGGGCGGGCCCGGTTCCTGTGAGCGACACCTGCTCGTACACGTCGCCGAGCCCGTCTGGGCCGGGGGACTGCAGGACCTGGAAGTGGGTGATGAACCACAACTGCAGCGCGGGGGTCCACGGGATGCGGCGCGCGTTGTTCGGCGACAGCCAGACGTACTGCGCCTCGCTGAAGGTCTTCTTCCACGCCGCCACCACGTCCGGCAGGTCGGCGGCGCCGCCCTGCACGCTTACCCCGTCGCTGAGCACGAGCGTCGCCGCCAGTGAGTCCATGATGTCGGGACAGCCAGGCCGCGCGGCGGTGAACCGGTCAGCGGCGATCGCCAGCGAGGTCTGGTCGGTGACCAGGCACGCGCCCGCCGGGATGGCCGCCGCGTCCGCGGAGATGTTCGGCGCGCGCAGCCCGCTCACCTCACTCGCCTGGAAGACCGCCAGGGCGAGGATGACAACCCCGGTGCCGGCGATCACGACGCGCTGGGCCCGCGTCCATTCGGCGACCGCGTGCGCCAGCGAGCCGGCCACGGCGCCGACCGTCAGGGCGAGCCACGGCGCGGCGAAGTCAGGGTAGTGGTAGAAGAACGCGGAGTAGCTCAGCACCGCGGCGATCGCCAACGCGGCGCTGACCAGCGCGAACCACTCAAGCGGGGACATGCGGCCCGCGTTCCAGCAGTATCCGATCGCGATCACGCCGACGCCCACCAGCGCGACGGCGAACGGCAGCCAGCCCGCGCCGGTCGTGGACGTCGCCGCCGCGCCGCCGCTGGCGAACATCGAATGCACCCCGGCGGCCAGGCTGAGATGTCCCGTGCTGCTGAGGAAGTCGATCAGCCCGGTGATGTGCGCGAGCCGCAGCGACTGCGGAACGGACGTGCCGGCCCGCGCGGCCTGGTCGAACAGCGTGCTGCGCACGAAGACCGAGGGCGCGGTCAGCGCGAACGGCAGCACAGGCACCAGGAACCCCGCGAGCACGCCACCCGCGTAACACGCCGCCCGCCGGACCCGCAGGGCGCTATGCCAGGCGCCTCGCCCGGCGCCTGGCCCGGTGACCACGCACAGCACGAGCAAGGCCACGGCCGGCAGCGCCGCCCAGTACTTGACCGCCCCGGCGAACCCGATCGCGACGCCCGCCCACAGCAGCCGCTGAGGGAACGCCAAGTGTCCCCGCCGGAACGCCAGGCACGCCCCAAGCAGCAGAAACAAGTTCATCCACGGCTCGAGGATCAGCGTATGCGCGGTCGTGATGTCGTCCGGGTAGATGGCCAGCGCGCCGCAGGTGACGAGCGTCACGAAGGTTCCGCGGTAACGCAGCAGGCTGCCGGCCATCGGCACGCAGGCGGTGCTCGCGAGCGCGGTGAGCACCCGGGCGGTCGCCATCGCGTCCGTGGCCGTGCCCACCTTGGCGATCAGCGCCACCGGGGACATCAGCAGCAGGATGCCCGGCGGCTGTACGAACGCCCAGTTCTGGTAGGGGAGCGCACCCTGCAGGAGCCGGATGGCGCCGCCGAGGTAGACGCCATCGTCATATTCGGTGACGCCCGTGATGTAGCCGGGCCTGGTCAGCGTGAAGACCCGAATCGCCAGCGCGAGCAGGGTCGCGGCCAGCATCACGATGCCCTGCGGGGCCAGCCAGTACGCGCGCAGCCGCGCCCAGCGGAGCCGGCGGCGCACTACGGGAGCCTGGGTACGGTGCGATGCCACGCCGGCGCGCGCCGTCGGTGGGCCGACGGCGTTGGGAGTACCAGGGTTGCCGCTCACGGGCGGAGACTAGCAGGCACAGGGACGCTCCAGACAACTTGCCGGCCTACCGTAACGGTAATGCTGCACCATGATCGCCGGTGCCACGCCCGGCCGCGGCCAACGCTCACTGAGCGGGGCAAACCTATCACAAGGGCGCGAGGGTAGGCCGCGGGCGCCCTGCACGGTATGTTCGCCACCGTGGATGATCTCGCCCGCGACGCGCCAGGAAGCTCCGGCGGCGCCGCGATCCCGCCCGCAGCCAACGCCGGGAGCCAGGCCAGGCGCCGCATCCCGCGGACGGACGCGCTGCTCGACGATCCGCGCCTGGCCGCCGCGCAGCGCCGCCTCGGCCGCCCACTGGTCAAGGCCGCCGTCGCCCGCGCACAGCAGAAGGCGCGCGACAACGAGATCACCCCAGAGCAGGTCGCCGACGCCGCCGTCGCGGAACTGCCGCCGCGCGCCGCCACGCTGACCCCGGTGATCAACGCGACCGGCGTGGTCGTGCACACGAACCTGGGCCGGGCGCCGCTGTCCGCCGCCGCCATCCACGCGCTGACCGCCGCGGCGGGCAACTGCGACGTCGAGTTCGACCTGCAGGCCGGCACGAGAACGCAGCGCGGCAAGGGCGCCCTGGCCGCGCTGCAGGCCGCGGTCCCGCACGCCGAGGCGGTCGGCGTGGTGAACAACAACGCCGCCGCCATCGTGCTGGCCGCCACCGCGCTCGCGGCCGGCCGCGAGATCGTCATCAGCCGCGGCGAGCTCATCGAGATCGGCGACCGGTTTCGGCTGCCGGACCTGCTCACCTCGACAGGCGCGCGGCTGCGCGAGGTCGGCACCACGAACCGCACCACCGCCGCCGACTACCAGCAGGCGGTCGGGCCGGACACCGCGTTCATCCTCAAGGTGCACCCGTCCAACTACCGGATCGAGGGGTTCACCGCCAGCGCCACGGTCAGCGAGCTCGCCGCCCTCACGGTCCCGGTCGTGCACGACATCGGCTCCGGCCTGCTCGCGCCGCACCCGCTGCTTCCCGGCGAGCCCGACGCGGCCACGTCGCTGGCCGACGGGGCGCGGCTGGTGACGGCGAGCGGCGACAAGCTGCTCGGCGGCCCGCAGGCCGGACTGCTGCTCGGCAGCGCGGATCTCGTCCGCCGCCTGCTGCGCCACCCGCTGGCCCGCGCGCTGCGGGTGGACAAGCTGACGCTGGCCGCGCTCGAGGCGACCCTCACCGGACCCCCGCCCCCGGTCGCCCGCGCGCTCGCCGCCGACCCCGCCGCTCTTTTCCATCGATCAGAACGAGCCGTCGCGGCTCTGGTCGCCCACTCCGTCTCCGCGAGCGTGGTGGCCGCCGAGGGGGCCGTCGGCGGCGGCGGCGCGCCCGGCGTCACGCTGCCCGGCGCCGCCGTGGCGCTGCCCGAGGCGCTGGCGGCGCCGCTGCGCCGCGGGGCCCCCGTCCGGCGCGGCGCGGTGCCCGCGGTCGTCGGCCGGACCGAACGCGGCCGGCTGCTGCTCGACCTGCGCTCGGTGGACCCGGACGACGACGAGCTCCTGGTGGCCGCGGTGCTCGCCGCGGCGGCGGCCGCCGCGGCGAGCACCGCACAGCCAGGTGACGCCTGATGCACGTCGTCGCGACCGCCGGGCATGTCGACCACGGCAAGTCCACGCTGGTCCGGGCGCTGACCGGGATGGAACCTGACCGCTGGGCGGAGGAACGTCGCCGGGGCATGACGATCGACCTCGGCTACGCCTGGATGACGCTGCCCGACGGCGACCAGCTGGCGTTCGTTGACGTGCCCGGCCACGAGCGCTTCGTCCCCAACACGCTCGCCGGCCTTGGACCGGTCCCCGCCGTCATGTTCGTCGTGGCGGCCGACGGCGGCTGGATGCCGCAGTCCGCCGAGCACCTCGCTGCGGTCGCCGCCCTCGGCGTGCGCCATGGCCTGCTGGTGGTCACTCGGGCGGACCTGGCGGACCCCGCCGAGGCGCTGCGGTCCGCGTCCGCCGAACTCGCCGCCACCAGCCTCGGCAACGTCGAGGCGGTCGCGGTCAGCGGGGTCACCGGGGCGGGCCTTGACGAGCTGCGCGCCGCGCTTGCCCGCCTCGCGGCGTCGCTGCCGAGCCCCGATCCGGCGGCCCCCGTCCGGCTGTGGATCGACCGGTCGTTCACGATCCGCGGCAGCGGCACGGTCGTGACGGGCACGCTGCCCGCGGGCACGGTCAGGCCCGGCCAGGAACTGCTGCTCACGCCGTCGCTCCAGCCGGTGCGCGTGCGCGCCGTCCAGGCGCTCGGCGAGCCGTCCGAGCAGGTGAGCGGGGTGGCCCGGGTGGCGCTGAACCTGCGCGGCGTCCCCCCGGACGTGCCGCAGCGCGGCATGGCGCTGGTCACGGCCGGCCGCTGGACGCTGACCGCCGCGCTCGACGTGCGGATCACGGCAGGCGCGGCGGGTACCACGCCGAACTTCCCGCCCGAGTTGCTGCTGCACATCGGCTCCGCGCGCACCCAGGCGCGGTTGCGGGTGCTCGGGGGCGGACCCCCGCACGTGTACGCGCGGCTGCACCTGCGGGACGCGCTGCCGCTGCACGTCGGCGACCGGGTGCTGCTGCGCGACCCGGGGGCGGCCGGGGCGCCGGGGGCGCGAGGCCTTGCGATCGTCGGCGCGACCGTGCTCGATCCGGCCCCGCCGCCGCTCGGCCGGCGCGGCGCCGCGGCGGCCGCGGCAAGGGAGCTGGCCGCCTGGCCGACGGTGCCCGCCGCGGCCGATCTGCTGCGCAGGCACCGGCTGCTGCGCGCGGGCACCGTAGCCGCGACGGGCGCCGCCGAGCCGCCCGCGCCGGTCGCGGGGGACTGGCTCGCCGACCCGGCGCACTGGGACCGGCTGCGCGCCGAGCTGCCCGCGACGGTCGCCGCGTTCATGGACAAGGATCCGCTCGCCCAGGGAATGCCGGTCGAGGCGGCCCGCGCCGCGCTGCGCCTGCCCAGCCGCGACCTCGTGGTCGCGCTGCTCGCCCCGCCCGCTCCCGCCGTCGAGGCCGGTGGCGGCGTTGTCCTCGACGGCGGTTACCTGCGGATCGGCGCCGCGCTGGCGGCAGCCGGGTCCGCGGCTACGGGCGGCGCGGGCGCGGTCGCCGGGTCGCTGCCGCCCCGGGTCGCCCGCGGCATCCGGGCGATCCTCGACGACCTGGCCGGGCAGCCGTTCGACGCGCCGGACAGCGCGCGGCTGCGCGAGCTTGGCCTGGACGGCAAGGCGCTGGCCGCGGCGGCGCGCGGCGGGCTGCTGCTGCGGGTCGCCGACCTGGTGGTGCTCGCGCCAGGCGCGGACAAGGAGGCGGCGCGCCTGCTCGCCCGGCTTCCGCAGCCGTTCACCACCTCCCAGGCCCGGCAGGCGCTGCGCACGTCCCGCCGCGTGGCGATCCCGCTGCTTGAGTACCTGGACCGCGCCCGTGTCACCGAACGCCTGCCCGGCGACCTGCGCCGCCTGCGCCCCGGACACGAGGACACGCAGCCGTAGCGGCGCGGCGGCCGTCCCGCCGACCCCGCCACCGCGAGCCGCGCGGCGGGAGACCCGCCATTACCCGCCGGAGGCGCGACAGCGGAGGTGGCTGCGCCCGACCGGCCCGGCCCGTGGTAGCCGGGGCAGCCGGCGGTTTCCCTGGCGTCCCAGGCGTCCCGCCAGTACTACTTTGGACACTTCCTGCATGGACAAATCGCCCATAATGGACTCCAAAATCGTCATGGAGTGTGCGAAGTGGGGGGAGGCTCGCCTGACGGGAGCCTGGGCAAGCGGGCGCGGGACCCCGATAGGGCTGGGTCGTTGGCCTCGCTGGTGCGCGTGGTGCGTGCGGTGCGCGCGTCGGGCCGCGGAGGTCATACTTGCCCTATGGGCTGTGAGGTCTCCTGGTTCGCGGCGCTGTGCGACGACGACTATGAGTTTCTCGGTGTCCAGGAGGACCGGCTGCTGTCCAGCTGGGAACACTGCCGCACGATCGCCCTGGGCGCGGAACAGGCCGGGTACGACAACCTGCTGCTGCCGTCCGGCTACACGCTGGGCATCGACTCCGTCGCGTTCGCCGCCGGGATCGCCCCGCTGCTGCGGCGGATGCGGCTGCTTGTCGCCGTGCGCATGGGCGAGATGTGGCCGCCGCAGCTCGCTCGCCAGCTCGCGACCATCGACCAGATGCTCGGCGGGCGGCTGACCGTCAACGTCATCTCCTCTGACCTGCCCGGCCAGGCATTGGAGTCCGAGCCGCGGTACCGCCGCACCCTGGAGTTCATGCGCGTGCTGCGCGCGCTCCTCGACGGCAAGCCCGTCGACTACCGTGGCGAGTTCATCACCGTCGCCCTGGACCCGCCGCGGCTGCGCCCGGCCCGCGGCTGCCCGCCTTTTTACTTCGGCGGGCTTTCCGAGGCGGCGCGCGAGGTCGCTGCCCAGGCAGCGGACGTCTTCCTGATGTGGCCAGACACGATGTCCGCGGTCGAGGCCGTCGTGGCGGACATGCGGGCCCGCGCGGCCCGCTACGGCCGGGAGCTGCGGTTCGGATACCGGGCACACGTCATCGTCCGCGCCACCGAGCAGGAAGCGCGGGCCGCCGCCGCGCGCCTCGTCTCACGGCTGGACGATCAGACCGGGGAAATGATCCGCCGCCGCTCGCTTGACACCACGTCCGCGGGAACCCGGCGGCAGAACGAACTGCGCGAGCTCGCCGACCCCGCCGGGTACGCAGAACCGAACCTGTGGACGGGGATCGGCCGGGCGCGCTCAGGCGCCGGGGCGGCGATCGTCGGTGATCCCGGCCAGGTGCTGGCCAAGCTCCGCGGCTACGCCGACCTCGGCATGGAAGCGTTCATCCTGTCCGGCTACCCGCACGTCGCCGAGGCGGACCTGTTCGCCCGCCACGTGCTGCCGCACCTTGACCACGGGCCGCTGTTCCCGCGCTGAACGGGCCCCGGTCAGTGGCCGGCGACGCGGACGTAGAGCTGGCCGGTGCCTGGCGCGTAGGAGCCGAGCTTGGCGAAGGCGGCGTTGAACCAGTCGCTGAGCGCGGGCGTCCACGGGATCCGGCGCTTGGAGCCGTGCGCGGCGGACAGCCAGACGTAGTCGGCCTTGCCCAGCCACTCCCGCCAGGTCGCCACCACCTGGGGCACCTGGTTCGCGCCGCCCTGCGGGCTCACCCCGTCGCTGAGCACGAGCGTCGCGGCGAGCGAGTCGACGATGTCCGGGCAGCCGGGCGGCAGGTCGGCGAAGCGGTCGGACGCGATCGTCAGCGACACCTCGTCGGTGACGACGCAGGTTCCCTTGGGGATGTAGTGCGCCATCGCCTCGCCGGTCGGCTGGCGCATCGGGTAGGTCTCCCTGACCTGCAGGCCCGCGACAAGCAGCAGCGTCACGGCGACCGCGGGCACGACGACCCGAGTGGGCAGCAGGCGGCGGCCGGCCAGCATGCCGGCGGCGCTGCCCACGGTGATCGCCAGCCACGGGGCCGGGAAGTCGGCGTAGTGGTAGAAGAACGCCGAGTAGTCCAGGACCGCCGCGATCGCGAGGACCGCCGTGACCAGCGCGAGCCACTCCAGCTCCGACAGCCGGCGCGACTGCCACGCGTAGCCGACCGCGACCAGCGCGATCAGCCCTACGGTGGCGACGAAAGGCAGCCAGCCCAGGCTGGAGGATTCGGTGGCGTCGGGGGAGGCGCCCCCGGCGAACATCGAGTGCACGCCCGCGTTCAGCGAGACCTTGCCCGCGGTGGTCAGGATGTCGATGACGCCGGTCAGGTTCGCCAGCCGGATGGAGATAGGCACCGAACTGCCCGCACGGGCGGCCTGATCGGTGATCGTGCTGCGCAGGAACGTCACGGGCGCGGACGCCAGGAACGGTGCCACAGGGACCAGGAAGCCGGCCGCGAGCGCGGGCAGGTAGCCGCGCACCCGCCGCATCCTGGCCCCGTCCCCGCGGACCGCCAGGCACAGGACGAGCAGCACCGCGGCGGGCGCGATCGCCCAGAACTTGATGGCGCCCGCGAAGCCGAGGGCAAGGCCGGCCCATGCCAGCCTGCCGGGGCGCGCGAGGCGGCCGCGGCGGAACGCCGCGTTGATCGCCAGCAGGCAGCACAAGTTCATCCACGGCTCGAGCATCAGCGTGTGCGCGGTGGCGATGTCGTCGGGGTAGACGGCGAGCACCCCGCAGGTCACCAGCGTCACGACGGTGCCGCGGTAGCGGACCAGGTTCCCGGCGAGCGGGACGCAGCCGGCGCTGGCCAGCGCGGTCAGCAGCCGGGCCAGCGCGAGCGCCTTCACGGTCGTGGTCAGCTGGGCGATCAGCGCCACCGGGGCCATCAGCAGCAGGATGCCGGGCGGCTGGACGAACGCGAAATCCCGGTACGGCATCGCGCCCTGCGTCATCCGCAGCGCGGCACCGAGATAGACCCCGTCGTCATATTCGGTGATGCCGGTCAGGTAGCCCGGGCGGGTGAGCGTGAAAAGCCGGATTGCGACGGCGAGCGCGGTCGCGAGCAGCATGACCTTGCCAGGAGCCGTCAGCCAGTAGGCGCGCAGCCGCGCGCGGCGCACCGCCCACGCTGTCCGGTCAAGCGCTGCGCGAACCCCGCTGGCCCGCGGCGAAGCTCCTTCGCCGGCGGGCAGGCCCGGCGCGCTGACCATGTCCCCCGTGCTGGGGAGCTTCCCGCTCACGGGCCGGAGACTAGCAGGCAGCAGAGCTGCTCAGGACGACTTTCACGAGTACGCGCGGCTAAGCGCGCCCGATTTGCCTGGGCCGGCCAGCGCCGGTCAGCCGGGCAACCCCAGCCACACCGCCATGCCGGGGGGCAGCTCGCCGTCGACCGCGGCGCCCGAGCTGGCCAGCAGCACCTCGCGATGCGGCGGCAGCGGGATCGGGTCGGCGCCCAGGTTGGCGGCGAACACGAAGCCGGGGTCGCGGGCGAAGACCAGCGCGTCGTCCGGCGCGGCCAGCCAGCGCATCGCGCCGGCGCCGAGCGCCGGATGGGCGCGGCGCAGGCGCAGCGCCGCCTCGTACAGGCGCAGGAAGGAGCCCGGTGCGTCCCGCTCGGCGGCGACGCTGTGCCGGCCCCAGTTGCGCGGCTGCGGGAGCCAGGGTGGCGCTGGGGAGGCACCGGGGATCGTTCGGGAAAATCCGAAAGAAGCTCCGGCGCGCTCCCAGGGAAGCGGGACCCGGCAGCCGTCGCGACCGCGGACCCTGCCCTTGGTGCGGCGGAAAGCGGGATCCTGGCGCGCGGCGGCGGGGATGTCGAGCACCTCCGGCAGCCCGAGCTCCTCGCCCTGGTACACGTACGCCGAGCCGGGCAGCGCGAGCAGCAGCAGCGCGGCGGCCCGGGCGCCCTCGGCGCCGTACCGCGTCACCGGGCGGACGACGTCGTGGTTGCCGAGCACCCACGGGGCGTGCGAGCCGTCGGTCAGCGCGAGCGTCGCGTCGATCGCCTTGCGGATCTGCGCCGCGTCCCA
>NZ_JASIAL010000184.1:0-4019 GCF_030042015.1 Trebonia sp.
GCCGGCGACGGCCCGCTGTCGGTGAGCCTGCAGTCCAGGGCGGTCTCTCTCGGGGTGGACGCGAGATTCCCGGGGCACCGCGACGACGTGCCCGCGCTGCTGGCGGCGGCCGCGGTGTTCGTGCTGCCCAGCCAGTGGGAAGGCCAGCCGCTTGTGCTGCAGGAGGCGCTGCGCGCGGGCGTGCCGATCGTCGCGTCACGGGCCGGCGGAATACCGGACCTCACCGGCAAGGGCGCGGCGCTCCTCGTGCCGCCAGGGAACCCCGTGAGCCTGGCGAACGCGGTCCGGTTGGTGCTCGAAGACCCGGCGCTGGCCGCCCGGCTGCGGGACGCGGCGGCCAAGCGGGGTGCCGCGCTCCCCACCGAGGACGAGGCGGTGACCGCCGCGCTTGAGTCCTACGCCTCCTGCGCGGGGGCGCACTCGTAACTGCCGCCGCGGCGCCCGTCCTGAGATACTGGCGTCGTGCCCCTCATCGCCACGTGCCTGTGCCTGCTCACCCGGATCGGCGGCGACGGCCAGCGCCAGGTGCTCCTCGGGCACAAGAAGACCGGCTTCGGCACCGGGAAGATCGTCGGGCTCGGCGGGCACGTCGAACCCGGGGAGTCCCCGGCCGACGCGGCCGCCCGCGAGGTGAAAGAGGAAGCGGGGATCGACGTGCCGCCCGCGGCCCTGCGCGAGGCCGCCTACGTGACGTTCCTGTTCCCTGTGTGCCCGCGGTGGGACATGACGGTCTCGATCTTCACCGGCGCCGACTGGACGGGCGAGGCGGCGGAGACCGCCGAGATCACCCCCGAATGGTTCCCGGTCACCGGCCTTCCGCTCGACCGCATGTGGGACGACGCGAGGTACTGGCTGCCGCGCATCCTCGCCGGGGAGCGGGTGCGCGCCACGTTCACCTACGCCGACGACTGCGAAACGGTCGCCGAAGCAACTCTCGCCCCGCTAGCCACGTGAACAGCCCTGCCCCATCGCCCGCGCCGCGTTGTCGCGAAGACTCATTTTATCGAGTAGAGATTTTGCACTTCCGGGTACACAAGTCTTCGTCCAGAAAAAAAGTCTTCGCGATCCGGCGTCTCCCGGCCATCCGCCGCGAGGCGACCGACGTCAACGGTCTCGGACGGCATCACCGAAGCCAGTCGGCGGCGATGTGCTCCGCGAGCCGCTCGACGAGCGGCCCCGCGTTCGCCATGGAGCGGCCCGCGTCGGGTTCGATGGCGGTGAGCGGATAGGCGGCCGCGATCCCGGCCGCGGCCAACTGCGCGGCGGACAGCGTGCACACCCCGGCGACCGCGACCGCAGGGACCGGCGGATCGTGCGCGGCGGCCGCGCGCGCCACGCCTACCGGGGCCTTGCCGCGCAGCGTCTGCGCGTCGAGCGCGCCCTCGCCGGTGATCACCAGCCGCGCGCCGTCCAGCTGCCGGCCGAACGAGAGCATGTCGAGCAGCAGCGCGATCCCTGGCCGCAGCCGGGCGCGCAGGAACAGCAGCGCCGCGAAGCCAAGCCCGCCCGCGGCCCCGGCGCCGGGCGCGTCGCGGGCGGCGTTCCCGCCCCGGCCGCACGCCGCCTCAGCCGCCTCAGCCGCCTCCGCCACGTCCGCCCAGCGCGCCAGGCCCGCCTCGAGCAGCTTGACGTCCGCGGCCGACGCGCCCTTTTGCGGCGCGTAGACCGCGGCCGCCCCCGACGGCCCGAGCAGCGGGTTGTCCACGTCGCTCGCCACGAGGAACTCGACGCCGGACAGGTCGGACATCCGTGACAGGTCAAGCGCGGCGAGCCGGGCCAGCGCCGCCCCGCCCGGCGCGAGCTCCCGCCCGCGGCCGTCGGCGAGCCGCGCCCCGAGCGCCTGCACCAGCCCGGCCCCGCCGTCCGTGGTGGCGACCCCGCCGAGGCCGAGCACGATCCGGGTGGCGCCGATCCCGATGGCCGCCAGGATCAGCTCGCCGACGCCGAAACTGGATGCCGTCAAGGGCGCGAGCGAGCCGGCCCCCAGCCGCGACAGCCCGCACGCCTGCGCCGCCTCGATGACCGCGGTCCCGTCAAGCAGCCCGAACGCGGCGGCGACCGGCCGCCCGACGGGTCCGGACACCCCGGCGACAATCCGCTGGTAGCCCGCCGTGACCGCCGCGTCGACCGTCCCGTCACCCCCGTCGGCGACCGGCAGCCGCACGGCATCGCCGGCGAAGCCCGCGCGCGCCAGGCCGCACGCGACCCGGTCGGCGACCTCGCCCGCGGACAGGCTGCCCTTGAACTTGTCCGGGGCGATCAGCACCCGCTCAGCCATGGTCAGCCTCTCGCGAAGGCGGCAACTGTCGCCACGAACAAGCACGCCGCCCATCACATCTCGCCGCCCCCGCGCCGCAGCAGACGCCCGCGCGGCGGCCCGGCAGCGTCGACTTCAACGCCGCCCAGCCATACCCGGGACACCCGCCCGGTCAGCGTCCGCCCCTCATACGGGGTGACCGGGTGCCGGTGCAGCAAATCCTCCCCCCGCACCGCGAACGACGCCACCGGGTCGAACGCCACCAGGTCCGCGTCACAGCCCACGGCGATCCGCCCTTTCGACGGCAGCCCCGCCAGCGACGCGGGGAACGCGGACATCCACCGGGCGACGTCTGCCAGCGAGTGTCCCCGCCGCCCCGCCACCGACCACACCGCGGGCAGCCCGACCTGCAGCGACGCGATCCCGCCGAACGCGGTCCTGAAGTCCCCGCCCGCCAGGTCCTTCAGGGCAGGCGCGCACGGCGAGTGGTCAGAGACCACGCAGTCGATCACGCCCGCCGCGAGGGCCCGCCACAGCGCCTCCCTGTTGGCCGCGTACCTGATCGGCGGGCAGCACTTGAACTCGGTGCGCCCGTCCGGCACCTCCTCGGCGGCGAAGAACAGGTAATGCGGGCAGGTCTCCGCGGACAGCAGGACCCCGGCCGCCTTGGCCGCGCCGATCAGCGCCGCGCAGTCACCGGCGGCCAGGTGCGCGATGTGCGCCCGCGCACCGGTCGCGGCGGCGGCGGACACCACGGTCTCGATCGCCCGCCGTTCGGCGACCGTCGGCCGGGACGCCACGAAGGCGTCGTAACCGGGCCCGCGGGGCGCGGTCACCTCACCGGGGTCCTCCGCGTGCACGATCAGCGGCGCGCCGTCGGCGGCGACGGCCTTCATCGCGGCCCGCAGCTCACCGCGGTCGAGCGGAGCGAACTCCGGCAGACCTGAGTCGATCAGGAAGCACTTGAACCCGACCGCGCCCGCGTCAAGCAGCGCCGAGAGCTCGCCGAGGTTTCCCGGCACCGCGCCGCCCCAGAACGCCACGTCCACCGCGCACTGGCCGGCCGCCGCCGCGGCCTTCGCGCGCAGCGCCGCCGCCGACGTCGTCGCCGGCACCGAGTTCAGCGGCATGTCGCAGATCGTCGTGATCCCGCCTGCCAGCGCCGCCCTGGTGGCGGTCGCGAACCCCTCCCACTCGGTCCGCCCCGGCTCGTTCACGTGCACATGCGTGTCCACCAGTCCGGGCAGCAGGGCAAGCTCGCCGAGGTCCACATCCGCGGCCGCGCCAAGCTGGGCACCGTAGGCCGCGATGTCCGCGATCCTTTTATCCCGAACGAGCACGGCCGCCTCCCGTACCCCATCAGGCAGCGCCACCCGGGTCGACCTGATGACCAGCGTCTCGCTCATAGCCACCCGAAACTGCCGGAGCTGTCCGCCGGGTCGGCAGGGAAGTACTCCAGCCCGACGCTGCCCGCGTAGCCCTGCGCGGCGAGCTGCGCGAACAGCGGCTCGAAGTCCAGCGTCCCGGTGCCGGGCGCGCCTCGCCCCGGCGGGTCGGCGATCTGCACGTGACCGATCCGGTCCCGGTGCCGCGACAGCACCCGCGGCACGTCTTCTCCCATCGTCGCGAGGTGGTAGGCGTCGGCGAGGAACGCGACGTTGGCCGCGGGCACCTTGTCGATCACCGCGAACGCGGCGGCGCTTGAGTCGATCGGGAACGCGGGAACGTCGACCGAGTTGATCGCCTCGACCAGGACGGACGC
>NZ_JASIAL010000185.1:0-10689 GCF_030042015.1 Trebonia sp.
TTTAGTTTTCTTGTCACGATTAAAACAATAGAAACGGCCGCTTCGCATGCCCGCTTAATTGGCAGACTTCAATGCATCGATCCGGTGGACATTACGTTCCGTGATGACCGGGAGCGGGCAGCGCCCTGAAGGGCGCATCACCTTTGGTCACCATTAGTGATATCGTCTACACCATCGGTAATATCGGAACTGTAGTGTGGCACTGACATTCTGAGTGGTGTCGTGGGCCTGGCCGGCAGCTACGGTGCGTGGCCGTAGCTGGCGGGGCGGGCCGGGCAGCGAGCGGCGCAGGTCCTGGAGCAGGCGCAGGCCGTCGCTGGTCATGGTCAGGCCGCGCCAGCCGCGGGATGCGCGGTCGAGGACGGCCCAGACCAGGGTCAGGCAGGAGGTCTCGCCGGGGAGCCGGCCGATCACCTTGGTCCGGCGGCGGGTCTCGCCGAAGGTCCGCTCGATGAAGTTGGAGTGCCGGATGCGCTGGTGGTGCCCGGCGGGGAACCGCAGGTAGGCGGTGAGCCCTTCATGGTCGGCGAGCAGGCATTTCATCGCGGCCGGGTAGGTGGCGGAGTATTTCGCGGCCATCTCGGTGATGCGGTGTTCGATGAGCTCGACGAGCCGGGGGCCGGGCTTGGTCTTCAGGTCGCTGGTATCGAACAGCGCCCAGAAGGCGTCCTTGATCTCGGGCTGCATCCCGGCCGGGACCTTGGCCAGGATGTTTCTCGCCCGGTGGACCAGGCACCTTTGGCGCAGGGCCTTGGGGAAGGCCTGCCCGGTCGCGGCGATCAGGCCCGCCGCCCCGTCGGAGATGACCAGCAGCGGGGACGGCAGGCCCCGGTCCTTCAGGTCGGTGAGGAAGTCGTGCCAGGCGTCGGCGGACTCGCCGGAGCCGGGGGCCAGGCCGGTGAAGGCGGGCTTGCCGTCGGTGGTGATGCCCCAGGCGGCGAGCACCGGCTCGGCCGGGGAGCCGGGATGCATCCGGAAGAACGAGGCGTCCAGGTACAGGTAGTCCAGCATCACCTCATCCAGGCGGCGCCGCGCCCAGGCCTGGTACTCCTCCTTGATGGCCTGGCACACCGATGACACGGTGGACTTGGAGATCGCGGCCTGGTCGCCGAGGGCCTCAGCGAGCGCGGCCTCGACGTCGCGGACCGACAGGCCGCGCACGAACGAGGCGATCACCAGCGTCTCCAGCGCGTTCGTCTTCGTCACGTGCGCGCCGAACAGCCGCGATGCGAACGCCCCGGCGGTGCCGCGCAGCTTCGGCCGGGACAGCTGCACCGGCCCGGCGGTCGTCTTGACGGTGACCTCGCGGTACCCGTTGCGGGACCCGGGGCGGGCATCCTCGCAGGCAGCGGACCGCTGGTACCGGTCACGGCCGGGGAACTCGGTGACTTCGGCTTCGAGAGCAGCCTGCATCAGCAGCTGCGCGCCGAGCCGGGCGACGTCTTCCAGGATCTCCGGCAGCTCCCGGTCCTGGCTGAACAGCTCGTCGATCCTGGCGCGGATACGGTCAGTAGGCAATACTCGTACAGACACGGGTGTAGGTCCTTCCCTTCGATGACTTGGCCGTCTTGAAGGGAACCTACGCCCGTTCACTCATTTACACCCGGATCTGGACGCCACCTTCAGCCCATGGCTGACTGCGAATAATGGGGAATCTGGGTGGCTGCTCGGGTGACGACACGGATGGCGTCCTCAACCTCATCACGGGACAACCCGAATTCGCCGGCCACCAGGTCGACTGGCTCTCCCGACTGGAACAAGTCGAGCACGTCATCGACGCTAGCCCCGCCGCGCGTAAACCTGGGCCGCCCGAACGCGTGGTCGGGATCGACGGTCACTTCCGCAACCCTGTACTGGGGAAGGTAGATGAGCTGGGCGTAGCCGTCCGGCGCGAAGTCGATGCGCCGCAGGTACAGCTCGACGACCTCGCTGAAGACGCGCTGGTTGTTGCGCACGACGACCAGCTCGCGCGCGGACTCGCCCTCGGGGGTGTCGCCGACACGCTCGGCGTAGTCGTACAGCACTTCTGCCCCGTCGGTGTACAGCCTCTTGCTGGCTAGCGCGTGCGCAAGTCCCAGCTCACGGCCGAGGGCGTCGATGGCTGGCCGGATGCGCTGCATGGGAACCCCGGCGCTGCGGAACGCGGCCAGCGCATATGCTTCGGCGAGCCCGATGAAAGGCACGGCTGGGTCGCCGGGGCGCTGCGGGCGCACCGCCGTGATGATCGGCCTAGCCCGGAAGACGCACGTCCCACGCCGATGACGCTCATATCCGTAGGCCCACGCGGTCAAGGTTGGGGGTGGGACGGACAGGTATCCCGCGGCTTCCCCGATGCCGTAGAGCAACGTTGAGAACCGGTCCACGCTCACAACCCCGCCTCCCGCCTCCCGCCTATAACGTCGTGCTTCGGCCGAATCCGACCTCATTGTGCCTCATGGTCGGTGGGAGGTAGCCGTGGACGGTGAGCTTGATGCCTTCGGCGCCGACGCGGTCCGGGAACCACGAGCAGGGGCGGACCATACCCGCGGCGGTCTGGTCGTCGATCAGCCCATGATGGTCTCGGCGAGCAGATTCCCGTCGACGACTGGCGCCGTTTCCCCAGCGCCCTTATGTGGCACGTGGTTGTCGCCGGGGAAGCGGGCGCGCTTATCGGCTGGGTCGCGCTCACCCCGCTGCGGCGCGCGCTCACGGTTCAGCACTGAATGCTTGCACGACCGCAGTACATGCAGGCGGAACCTAGCTACCAGATGGCGACGCGACCGCGTTCGACGCAGGGAAAAGAGGAAAATCCATGTACGACAGCGATGACCCCTGGGTCATGCGGGACACGGCTGTATGCCAGGAGCAGAATCGCGATGCTCGCGGATGCTTTCTACTGCATTTACTTCAGCTCGTGCCATACGCGCGAGTTCGGTTATTGCTGCAGTGATAAGATCTCTGCGTGTTTTGTGGGGCCTGATTACAGCGCTCAAGAGCAAGCCCGTTTCTTCTGTCGCGATCGCTACTGTTGTATCGCGAGTTCCGAATATCTGATCGACCAGATCATCAATCTCTTCGGGCGCTGCTCCCCGGAGAGTCTCAAGCTCTTGATCGGCTATGTTTGCATAGCCCCACATGTTCACTTCTTGCGGCTGACCGTCAAGGAAGTTGAACAGGAAATTGGATCCATGCTGGTGTACGACGCCTAGGAGGGGAATATCGTAACGGTCGAGTACGATAACTGACTCTGCAGTGCTCGCCGGACGCCAAGGAACCGCGCCCATGCGTAGAGCAATTTGGTCACTCATTATTTTGGATCCTCCTCCTTCCATGTGGGATCGTCGAAACATGAATCAAATGCCCGAGCATCCTTGTCCGACCACTTCTTCTTCGATACAGATACGTGATTTGGATTCCTGCCAGGGCTCCGCTTGACACTGAACCCTTTATCGATGAGCGCATCAACGCTCGTGTACCGTACGCCGTCGCCTACCCTGGCTGATCGCCGGAACACCCTTGGGAAAGCCTCCTCTATCGTCTCTTTGCCTGTAGTGAGCGATAGTCCATCGTAATCAACATCTACGCGCGGTTTGTTGAGAAACGGGGGTTTGCCGTCGGCCCGCTTGCTACCGAGCTGTGTTAGTTGCATATCCCCCGGAAGGTCAGTGGCTGCCTCCCTTGCTGCGGTTGGCGGGACCGCCGGCCTCTTCTGCCCCCACGGACGCCCGACACTACGTGCCACGCATGTCCCCTTGCTACTCTTCTCACGGTGACACATGTCACCGTGTTTGTCATTGGCTAAACATAGCGATCACTCTCAGTAACCACTCGGTTGCCCCCGCTAGGCGCAGGATCTCAGCGCTAGAACCGATCTCTTAAGGCTACCCGAGCCACGGGGATCCCGTCCGGACGGTTGAAAGCTGATTGTGCGAGTCCAACTTGCTGCCGCGCGCTTCCGATCCTCCTACGCTGCGCCACACGCCGTCCGGGGTCGGATTGCCATCGGATTATCTGGGCTAATCTCGGCAGACGTTGGCAGTCGCCGTGCTCAACCGCGCCCATGGGCGACTGCTTAGACGGTAGTCGCGGCAGAGGAGCGACAGGGCGTGCGGGGCCCTCTGGGCCCCGCACGCCCTGTTCGTATGGCAATCTCCGCGACTATCGGGCTGTCGGATCGGCGGGGGCGGGTGTGGGGCGCCAGGCGATGACTGGAGTGTGGCCGGGGTCGAAGAGTTCGATCGGGCCGGCGGTGGTGCCGTCGCCGCGGAAGTGGCGCCAGTCCAGGCCGAATCGCAGGAAGATTCCGACGTCTGCGCCACAGACTGCGCAGAACGGCTCCGGGTCGTCCGCAGGGTCGGGATGTCGTCGTCGGTGCAGGGTTCGGTGGCGTCCAGCGTGGCGTCGAAAGTGGACGGGCTGTAGCCAGCTAGCCAGGTCAGCGCCTCGGACATGCGGGCCGGGTCGAGGGCGGCCAGACGGCTTAGGCGTGCGTGGGCCTGGGCGAGCGCGTCTTGGGCGCGCTGAGGGATGATGTCGTCTACGGTCACTTCGTCTCCTGAGTAGATGGGTGATCGAGGGCCGCTTGGGTGTGCTAGCACCTGGGCGGCCCGCTTGGTTTGGGGATACGATCATTCTATCGGATATGGGTTCGAATTAGAGGATCGACACGCCGATTCGGAGAGATCAGGGAAAGGCCGACCATGTCACCGGGCGGGATGGCGGGGCTGGAGAGGCGGCACGGTTCGTTCGGGATAATTTGAATTGAAAGCTTGTGCCGCAGCGGCTTATGCGGGCCAGGTGAGGAGGGCGGCGCGGGCGAATGTGGTGCCGTCGCGGGTTGGCTGCTCGGGGTCCGACAGCTTGTGCCAGTCCTGGACGAGGGCGCCGAGGCGGATGAGCGCCAGGTGGGTGTCCCACGCGGCGTCGCGGGCCTGCCAGCCGGTCAGGGGTGTGCCGTCGCTGGCCTGCCAGCCGGCCTCCCAGAGCATCCGGGCGACGTAGTCCAGCGGGTCGGGGCCAGCCTGCGGACCGGCGGCGACGGCCGCGAGGAGGAGCAGGCTGGCGTGCGTTTCGGGGCGGGGGAGCTTGGCTGGCGGCAGCTGGCCGGCCAGGTGCCACCACAGGGCGACGGGATCGCTGCGCAGCGTGCGGCCGCGGGGAGTGGCGAGGAGCGTGCCCTTGTACTTGCGCAGCAGGCCCAGGCGCATGGCGGATTCGCGCGGGTCGAGCACGGGGTAGGTCTGGGACTCGCGGTTGAACTTGCCGTACCACTCTTCGGCCAGGCCGAGCTCGGCGGCCGCGGCCTCCACGTCGGGCGGCGGGAGGTAACCGTGGGCGGTGAGCTTGATGCCTTCGGCGCCGACGCGGTCCAGGAACCACGAGTAGGGGCGGACCATGCGGGCGGCGGTGTCGGTGTCGACGAGGACCGGCTCCAGGATGCCGGCCTCGTAGAGCAGGTTCAGGAACTCGATCTGCTTGAGCGGGTTGCGGAACCTGTCGACCAGCTCCACGACTTGCGCGGGGAGTTCGGCGCGCATGCTGCGGTACTCGCTGCTCACGATCCGCTCACGGTTCGGCGCTGAATACCGGCAAGTGCGGCAGAGTTTTGGCTACCGCTTCAATCTCAGCCTCGGCCTTCGGCAGGTCATCGTGGACCGCATCCTCGTCGATATAGGTGGCCGGGCCGGGATACTCGGCCTCATGGCGCGTGATACGGATCCGGTCAACCGGCCGCAAGATCGCGCCCATCGACGCGCCGAACTGTGCTTGAACCACATGCATGACTGCGAGGTGCCCTCCTGATGTCGTCGCTCGCAATCCTTGAATTTGGAGCAGCGCAGACAGGGCCTTCCTGATGGCGTCGTGCAGCGCGGCGTACGCGAGGTGGGGATCGCTGGCCGCGAGCAGGCGGGCGCTTGCCACATGCTGCCGTGTGGTGGCCAGCAGCCGGTCGGCGAGCTCTGTATTGGCGGTCACCTGGGTAAGCTCCCGCCGTTCGATCATTTCGATGATCTCGGCGCGCCCGCGGGTCCACCCGGTCACTGCTCATCCTCGATATCGCGGGGTTCCGGGATTCCGGCGAGCGCGGCCATGGGTCTGCTCCGCAACTCCGCCAGGAAGGCGTCGTCCGCCGAGTTCCACCGATCAGCCGAAACCACGACGGTGTTGACCTCGCGGCCCAGCCGTGCTCGGGCGCGTCCTGCGGCGTCCTGCAGGTCGTCCCGGTCAGGGCGTCCGATCACCAGGAGATCGATATCGACAGGCGAAGGGCCGGCCTCGCCTGCCGCTCGCGCCGCCCAGGACCCGAAGATCGCCGCCGCCTCGATCCCCTCCAGCCCCCTGAGCTCCTCACCAAGCACTTCTGCGGGCCCCAGGACGATAACGGCAAGATCCCGCAGCGCACTGTAGAAAGGCGCATGCTTGTTAGCGCGGACAAGTTTGGTACGGCCTACTGCCCGGGTCCGGAGAATCCCGGCGGTCTCCAGGCGCCTGACCTCACGCGTCATCGTGCCGGTGTCGGTCTTGGCCATGGCCGCCAGCTCCGCAATCGAGTACTCGCCATCCCCCACGTGTGTCCGCGCCAGCACTTCAGCGGTGACCCGCGACCGGAAGATAGGAAACAGCGGTGGGGCCTGCTCCCGCACGCTAAGTACCCGCTGTCCGGTTAGCCACCGATGATACTGTCATAAAACCAGCATATACTGGCTCATTGACAGTATGATGTACGACTCACAGTGAGGACGCCAAGGAATGCCGCACCTCCTGATATGGCAGGCGTTTGCCGACGAGATCGCTTCTGGCGACCCTTACTCACTGTGAGACATTAGCCTGCACGCCGTCCCCGCCCGTAGCCGTGGCGGCTGGCCGGTTCCCGGACCAGATGATGCGGGCGGCGAAACCGCCCCGCGCCTCGGCCTTGGCCGCGCGCAGCTTCTCTATCTGCCGACGGTCCGTTCCAGCCTGGTCGCCCAAGGCGTAAAGCACCTCCAGGATGTCGGCGAGTTCCTCTGGGTCGTTGTCCGAGGCAAGGAACTCCTCGACCTCTTCGCGGAGCTTGTCCCTCAGCCGGACGCCGTACTCTTCGGCACTGGCCGTATAAATTACCGGTTCTAGCCCTTTGGACCTGATGATCTGCGGGATGTTGTCGCGTACCAGCTTGCCCTGGCTCAACTCCAGACCTCCGCCCGCCTCGTCTGGGGATGCTGGTAATCACTAGCCGATTCAAGGATCTTCGATGCCACATGCCACAGGCCTTTGGATATCGGAGGACACGCCGACGAGAGACGGTACCACTCCGGTCATCACCGCCAACCCAGCCCACGGCTAGGCTCCTGCCCCCGTGCCGTCCTTCACCAGGACCCCGTTGGGCAGCCTGGTGTAGGCGCGGGAGGCGTTCTTGACGATCTTCGCTTCCACTTCGCCCTGCAGGTCGACGCCTATCATCTCGGCGAGGCTGAGCAGATAGATCGCCACGTCCGCAAGTTCCTCCCCCGCACTACCGCGATTCTTGCGCCAGGCGTCGAACGCCTCAGCCACCTCTCCCTGCAGCAGGCAGAACTCCAGTGGCACATCGGTCGTGTTGAAGCCCTTCGCGACCTTGTTCTCCCAGGCCAGCTTCTGCCCTGACCGAATATCCAAGACCCCTCCCCGGGCCGGTACCAGCGCAAAACCACCAGTGGAACGACGCACGTGCGCATCAAGGGCGCTGCGATCCCTTGCCAGCCAGCTCGCCGCGCCAGGTAAGACGGACGAGAACTTACCGGCGACAGCCTGTGCATCGCTATGTGCGCAATCCCACCGCCGCTGTGGATAAGACCCTCCACCGCCACCGGGCGCCTGTGGATTACCTGGCTGCCTTCCCTGAGCACGCTAAGGCCGCCTTTTGTGGTTACCGCTATTTCCTGTGGAAAGTCCGCATTAGCAAAATCTCGGCCAAAAATCAGCGCAGCTGGGGGGCATGGCGCGCATGCTGCGGTACTCGCTGCTCACCGGAGTAACGGTAGCGGGCGAAGGAGCGCGGTTCTCGACCGCCAGCGACAGGATTGCCGTATGACAGCCACCAGCAGCCCGTCAATCCTTGCTACCATGATCTTACTAAAGGTAGTATCAAGGTATGAAAGTAAGTATGAGCCTTCCGGAGGAAGATGTCGAGTTCCTGGACTCTTATGCCCGTGAACAGGGCATGGCTTCCCGGTCCGCGGCACTGCACAAGGCTGTCGTGCTCCTGCGGACCGCACAGCTCGCCAGCGCATATGAGGACGCGTGGGAGTCATGGACCGACTCCGAAGACGCCAGGGCATGGGAAGCTGTCACTGCCGATGGTCTGGGGGCCTGAGTGCGCCGTGGGGAAGTCGTCACCGTTAACCTCGACCCGGCCCTCGGCCAGGAAGCCACCAAGACCCGCCCGGCCGTGATCGTCAGTAACGACGCCGCTAACGGCACCGCGACCCGCCTTGGCCGCGGGGTAGTCACGGTCGTGCCAGTTACCTCAAGCACTGAGCGGATCTATCCGTTCCAGGTCCTGCTGCCGGCCGACCTCACCGGCCTGCGTCATGACTCCAAAGCGCACGCCGAGCAAGTCCGATCGGTTGCTGTCGAGCGCATCGGCAAGCACATCGGCCAGCTGCCCGCAGACCTCATGGCCGAACTCGACCAGGCACTCCGCATCCACCTGAGTCTCTAGGTCGTTGCGGCGTACATCCCGGACGGCTGCGCGCGGGTTGTGAAACAGTTCACGATCCGCTTCCGCGGAAACGCCAGAGCGGTGCCGCATACTGCGCTCCGGGGGAAAGGGGTGCTGATGAGGGGAATGGGTGACGAGCTGCTTACCTGGCAGCAGATCGCCGACAGCACCGGTACCCGGCTCCACCCGCTGGCGTACTTCCGGCACCTGCTCGGCGACCGGACGAAGAACTCGGTTCCCAACTGTTCCCGCGCGCGCTCGGCCGTCGCCGCCCTGGCCTTCCCCGCCATCACCAAACTCGTCCTGTCCCGCACTGCGGCGACAGCAACCGCAGACCGGCAACCTGCCACCGCGACGACCGTGACTGTGGCACTTGCGGCTCGTCGCTGGACAGCGAACCGCAGGATCTCCGCGCAGCCGAAGGCTGCGCAATGTCCGCCCTGAGACCGACGACTGCGACACAACGCGACCTGGCTGAGCACTACGGGCTGGAAACGGCTTTGAGAGGCGATCGCTTCGCATTGACCAGCATCGAGCTTGACGAACTCGGCCGACCCTCAGAGCTGCCACCGAAGCGGACGCGGAGCCACGAGAACCGACAACCCTCGCAGCGGAGCATGGCGCGAACCGTCCGCCACTGGCATACCAGCGTGCACGAGCGGGCACAGTGTGCGGTATCGCAAAATGGGGAGCTATTGCCCGGTTGGGAGACCGGGCAAGAACGGGGGGCGAGGACAGTGACATCTGCTACGAACGCGCCAAAGCCGAAGAAGCAGCGAATTGGCGTAAAGCCTCTGACCTACGCCGCGACCGGGATCGTTGGCGTCGGCCTAGCCATCTGTCTCGGAGCATGCAGCAGGACCAGCACGGTAAGCCGCACCATCCCTGGCCCGACCATAACCGCTACGGTCCAGGTGGCCGGTCCCACCGTGACCCAGACCGTGTCCGCGCCACCACCTCCAGCCGGCACCGAGATAGGCTCCTGGTCCGGCACCGGCAACCAGGTGACTCCGGCGTTCAACGCGCCGTCCAGCGGCGATTACATCGTCGCGTGGACCTTTTCGGGCAACGACGCCGACGGCGCTCCCGGCGGTGACAACTTCATCATCAGCGACACCGACACGGCCGCTATCGCACTGTCCCTACCCAACGTCATCGCAACGTACGGGTCCGGGAGCACAGAAGTCACAGGGGCGTCGGGTGTCGAGAGTTTCAACGTCCAGGCCACAGGCAACTGGACCATTAAGGTCACATCAGCGCCGTAAGCACCGGCGGCACCACGACCAACAAGAACGCTTCGACAAGGCGGGCCTGCCTCGTCTCGCGTGAAGTGCTCCGTCGGCCAGGGTTATGAGTTGCCAGCCGCTCGGTCGCAGGGCTACTGGCACTGCCTTCCGGCCGAGGCTGTGAGTTCAAGGTGCGGAAGCCCGGCGTGGGTTCTCGCCGACCCTAGTGCATCGCCGAGTGCGGCGACTGCGGGTTCAGTGCCCGCATCGATGACCGAGAAGTCCAGGTCTGCCGAGTAGCGGTAGTCGCTGATATGGACGAACCGGAGCGCGGTTCCACCCTTGAACGCCAGGCGTCCTCCGTCCGCGGGAACCGCATGATGAAGCTGAGCGACGATATGCGCTAGGACGTAGTCGCGCTCGGCAACCAGGGCATCAACCCCGTCGACGTCCGCTCGCCGGGTGATCGCGTGCCCGGTCAGCATGGCTACTGTCCGACCACAGCGCGTAGCTCGTCCGCAGTCACGTTCCACGCGACCCGGAACACCTGATCGGTCCACTCGACTTGATCGTCTCCTGGATCTAGGCGGATGACCGGCTGATGAGGGTCGAGTCGTGGTTTCAGTGGGAGCGGCAACTCCAGCACATGCGCTAGCGATGCGAGCCGACGGAGCGCTGCCAGACCTCGCGGGCCGAAGGCGGCGGCAACCTGAAGCACCACCGCTAGGTCAGCGTCTGCACCACCGGTTGCGATGGCTTCGCCAAGCCGCTCCGTCCCCCCTGCCAGGTCGACGCGCAACG
>NZ_JASIAL010000186.1:0-10231 GCF_030042015.1 Trebonia sp.
GGGGACTGGCTGCCCGTGCCGATCGTGCCAGGCGCCCTGCAGGTCTTCTCCGGCACCCTGCTCACCCGGTGGACCAACGGGCTGCTGCGCCCGGCCCGCCACCGCGTGGTGGCCGGCGGCACCGTGACCAGGCGGTCGACGGCCATCTTCTACTACCCGGGCCTTGCCCAGGTGCTCGAGCCGCTGCCGCCGTTCGCGGCGCCGGGGGAGGAGACCGGTTTCGAGCCGGTCACGACCTGGGACCTGGTGAAGGACGGCGTGGCGAACTACCTCAAGGTGTTCGGCAGGCCCGAGCAGGTCACGGCCTGGCGCGAAGGCAGGCCCTACGTCGCCGAGCTCGCCGAGAACTCGGCGGGCCGCTGATGGCGGCGCTGCAGCCGGACGAATGCGCCACCCTGGCCAGGCACGCGGCCGACCTGGCGGTGCGGGGCCGCGCCGCGCTGCCGCTGGCCGCCGGCGGCGCGTCCGTCGTGCTCTGGGAGGACGAGGACTCCGTCGCCTGGCTCAACGTCGCGGCGGACCGGCGCGACACCGGGTACCACGACCATGACGGCTGCGCGGTCGGCGTCTACGTGATCGAGGGGAGCGTGACGAACGAGGGCCTGCCGATCGGCGGCCCGCGGCGCGTCAGGCGCTACGGGCCCGGCGACTCGTTCTCCGTGCCGTCCGGCGGCATTCACCGGATGGACCACGACGCCGGGGCGGTCACCGTCCACGTCTACTCGCCCCCGCTGCGCGCCATCGGCTACTACGAGGTCGTCGACGGCCTGCTCCAGCGCACGCCGGGGCCACCCGACGGGGCCTCACCGGAGAGCCCGCGGCTGCTTCGGTCACTGGCGGACCGCTGACGCCTGCGGCGCCCAGCCGAGCTGCGGCGCGATCTGCCCGGCGACCGCCTCGACCGCCTCCCGGCGCTGGGCGGGGTCGGTCGTCCCGTACCCCACCGAGAACTGCAGCTCGGTGGCGTACGGGAACGCCGGGAACGATTCGATCGACTCGGCGATCTGGTCCGGCGTCCCGTAGTGCACGTTGATCGCCGCCGCCTGCTGCTCGAGCGTGTCGGCCGCGGGCAGCCAGTCCTTGCCCCAGGCGTACACGGTCGCGATGTCCGCCGCCAGCTCCGCGAGGCCGGTCCGGCGGTCCCTGGCCAGGTGCACGTGCACCACGAGACCGACGCGCGGCACGGCGCCGCGCGGCAGGCAGGCGTGGTAGGCGGCCCCGGTGACCTCGGCGGGAACGGTCTGGGTGGTGCCGATGAGCACCCCATTGCGGCGGGCGGCGCTGTCCCGCCCGGTCTGCTCGGTGAGCGCGGACTCCCAGATGCGGCCCGCCAGCCCGCTGGCCCGCGGGTTCAGCTCGTGCGCGGTGCCGTTGATCGGTTCCCCGTCAAGGATGCGGCGCAGCGCCTCAAGCGACCGCTGGTAGGCGGCCTTCTTCCGCTCGCGGTCTGGTTCGAGGGCGACGCCGAGCGCCGCGGCGATCGGCGGCTGGCCGCCATTGGAGACGCCGAGCTCAAGGCGCCCGCCGCTGATCGCGTCGAGCACCGCCGCGTCCTCGGCGACCCGCACGACGTTCTCCAGCGGCAGCGGCACCACCGACGTCCCGAGCCGGATGCGCGACGTGCGCGCCGCCAGCGCGCCGAGAAAGGTGAAGGGGGACGGCAGGCCGCCAGGGAAGCTGAGGCCGGGGGTGCCGCTCGCGCGGCGGAAGTGGTACGAGCGCACCCAGGCGGTGTCGAAACCAAGCTGCTCGGCGCGGACGAACAAGTCGAGCGTCTGGCGGTAGACGGCCGCCTGCTCGCCGTGTTCACGCAGGTCGGAGTGGATGCCGATGCGCAGCCTGCGGACGGGGGTCACGCGGTCCGCCCGGCGAGGGACTGCGGGCCGCGGCCGGCACCGAGGTGCCCGCGCAACGTGGTGGTCTCGTACTCGCGCCGGTGCAGGCCGCGTCGCTGCAGGATCGGCACGACGTGGTCGGCGAACAGGTCAAGCGCACCGGGCAGCGTGGTCGGCTGCAGGGTGAAGCCGTCGCTGGCGCCGTCGGCGACCCAGCGCTCGATGAGGTCGGCGAACTGCTCCGGTGTGCCGGTGAACTCCAGGCCGCCCGGCAGCCCGGTGAGTTCGGCGGCGAGCTGGCGGAAGGTCTTTCCCGTCTGCTCGGTGCGGCGCACGATGTCCTCGGTGCGGCTGGTCGGCTGCGCGGCCGCGACCGCCGCGGCGCTGAGCGGGCGGTCAGGGTCGATCAGCGCGGCGTCGAGCCCGGCGTTGTGGGCCAGGTTGCGCCACCGGAACTCGGGGTCGACCCGGTCCTCAAGGCCGGCCCGGGCGGCGTCCGCCTCCGCCTGCGTGCTGCCGAGCACGAAGGCCACGCCGGGCAGCACGAGGACGCTGCCCGGGTCCCGCCCGTGGCGGCGGGCGGCCGCGCGGACCGAGTCGCGGAAGCGGCGGCCGGAGGGGATGTCAGGCTGCGCGGTGAAGACGAGGTCGGCGTGCTTGCCGGCCAGCTCGACGCCGGGGCCTGACGATCCCGCCTGGGCGAACGCGGGGCGGCCCTGCGGCGAGCGCGGCAGTGTCAGCGCACCGCTGACGTCGAAGAAGCGGCCGTGGAAGTCGACCGGCCTGATCAGGTCGGTGTTCGCCCAGACGCCGGCGTCCTGGTCGGCGAGGACCGCGTCGGCGTCCCAGCTCTCCCACAGCCGCGAGACCACCTCGACGAACTCATCGGCCCGGGCGTAACGGTCCTTGTGGGCGGGGTGCGCGGCGAGCCCGAAGTTTCCCGCCGCCCCCGCATAGCGGGTGGTCACGATGTTCCAGCCGGCCCGGCCGCCGGACAGGTGATCGATGGTGGCGAACCTGCGGGCCAGGTCGTAGGGCGAGCTGTAGGTCGTGGACGCCGTCGCGACAAGTCCGACCCGCGTCGTGGCGCGCGACAGCGCGGCGATGATCTCCAGCGGGTCGAAGCCGACCTGGGGGAAGTAGCGGGCGCGGAAGATCGCCAGGCCGGGCGAGTCGGCGAAGAACGCGGCGTCGAGCAGGCCGCGCTCGGCGCTGCGGGCCGCCCGCTCGAGCACGCCGAAGCGCGCGGGGCCCGTCAGGTCGGCGGGGTCCGCGAGCCGCCACGCGGACTCGTGGTAGCCGACACCGGACAGGAACGCGGTGAAGTGGGCGCGGGGCGCTCGGCTGCGGTATTCGGCGGTCATGGTTCCCGGCTTCCTCACGCGGCCCGGCCCGGGGCGGCGTCCCGCACCGTGACGGCCTGCCTGATCAGCCGGAGCGTCTGCCGGCGCAGGTCGGCGTCGCGCTCGCTGGTGACGTGGCTGCCGAGCGTGACAACCCCGACCCCGAGCTCGTGGTAGGCAAGGACGGCGTCCGCGATCGTCGACGGCGACCCGACGAGCGCCGGGGTGGCGCGCGAGAGCGCGGTGAGGCCCAGGTAGAGCACGTCATCCTCCCACTGCCCGTCGGCCGCGCCGAGGTCGGCGAACCGGTCCTCGCGAATCGAGCGGATCCCGCCGCGCTGTCCCGAGCGGTACTCCTGCAGCCGCCGGATCGCCTGCTCGAGGTCGCGCACGTGCTGGCGGGCCTGCTCGTCGGTCTCACCGGCGATCATGTTGAGGTTGATCCAGAAACGCAGCTCCCGTCCGGGTGCGGCCTGCCGTGCCTGCGCGATCTTCGCGGCCACCTTGGCGCGGGAGGTGCCGTGGAAGGCGAGCACGTCGCCGTGGCGGGCCGCGAGCTCGACCGCCTGCTCCGACTCGGCCGGCAGGGAGATGACCGGGCGGGGCCGCTGGACGGGCTTGACGCCGGAGAAGGCGCCGCGCACCCGGTAGAACTCGCCGTCGAAGTCGAACGGCTCGTCCCTGGTGAGCACGCCGGTGAAGATCTCCAGGTACTCCGCCGCGCGCCGGTAGCGCTCCTCGCGGTCGGCGTGGTCCCCGTCGCGCGGCAGGTCCGAGCCGCCGGCGCTGCCGAGGATCAGGTGCACCCCGGTGCGTCCCTCCGACACCCGGTCCAGTGTCGCCACGGCGCGCGCGGCCGCCGTGGGCGCCTGCGTGCCGGGCCGGTGGGCCAGCACGATGCTGAGCCGCCGCGTGTGCGCGAGCGCCCACGCGGCCGTCACGGTGACATCCGGCCAGGTCGCGCTCTGCGGGATGATGCTGGAGTCGTAGCCGGCCGCCTCGTACTCGCGGGCCTCTGAGCTGATGTACTCCGGGTCGGCCGTGACGGGCTCGGGCACCGGCGTGAAGTAAGCGGCCTCCCGCGCTATCCCCGCTGTCGAGTAGCTGTTGCTGTAGGACTGCGGGTTGATCCAGGAGCGCAGTTCGATCGGCATGGAACCCTGCTTTCTGCGTTGTGACTCGCCGCGTGACTCGCCGCGTGACTTGCCGCGTCATGCCGACAGCCGCCGCCGCAGCGAGACCGCGGAGTCGACGAGCGATTGCGTGTACGGGTGCTCAGGTCTGTCGAAGATCTCGTCAGCGGCCTTGAGCTCCACCAGCTCCCCGTCGTACAGCACGCCGATGCGATCGGAGACCTGGCGCACCACGGCCAGGTCATGGGAGATGAACAGGTACGACACCCCGGTGCGCTCTTGCAGCTCGCCGAGCAGGTCAAGCAGGCGCGCCTGGCTGGACACGTCGAGCGCGGAGGTCGGCTCATCGCAGATCACGAGCGGCACCTGCCCGGCGAAGGCGCGGGCGATGGCAACGCGCTGCTTCTGCCCGCCGGACAGCTGGTGCGGCAGCTTGCCGAGCAGGTCCGGTGACACCCCCGTGCTCGCGCCGAGTTCCTCGACGGTCTGGGTGCCGCCAAGCAGCTCGATGGACCGCGTCAGCACCTGCCTGACCGTGCGGCGGGGGTTCAGCGAGGCGTCGGCGTTCTGGAAGACGACCTGCACCCGCGGCAGGGCCTTGCGGCTGCGCCGCCGGTCCTCGACATCGAAGCTGATGCTGCCCTCGTAGCCGGTCAGGCCCGCGACGCTGAGGCCGAGGGTGGTCTTGCCGCTGCCCGACTCGCCGACCAGGCCGAGCACCTCGGCGCGGCCGATCGTGAACGACACGTCCCGCAGCGCGACCTTGCGATGGTAGCGCTTGGTCACGTGCTCCACGGTCACCAGCGGACCTGACGGCCTGCCGGGACCGAACGTGGTCGCCTGGGTGGGCCCGGTCGCCTGAGCAGGCGCTGCCCCCGCCGGGGCTGGCGTTCCCTGGCCGTCGGCGGCCGCGACGGCCGCGACGGCCGCGGCGGCGGAACGGCCTGGGCCGCGCGCCGCGGTTATGTCGGGCAGCGCGGCGATCAGCGACCGCGTGTAGGGGTGCTGCGGCGCGAGCAGCACGTCGGCGGCCGCCCCTTCCTCGACGAGCACGCCACGGCGCAGCACGCCGATGCGCTGGCAGTGCGCGGCCACCAGCGGCAGGTTGTGACTGATCAGGATGCTCGCGAACGCGAGGTCGGCCTGCAGGCTGTCGATCAGTGCCATGATCTCGGTCTCGACCCGGCTGTCCAGGCCGGTTGTCGGCTCGTCAAGGATCAGCAGCCGCGGCTCATTGGCCAGCGCCATCGCTATGACGATGCGCTGCTGCTGCCCCCCGGAAAGCTCGTGCGGGTACCGCTTGGCGATCGTCCGCGGCGGCGACAGGCGCACCCGCTCGATCGCGGCGAGGGTGCTCATCCGGGCTCGCGGCCGGCTCGCGCCGTGCAGCCGGTAGACCTCCGCGATCTGCTCGCCGACGGGCATGGTCGGGTTCAGCGCCAGCCCGGGCTCCTGGTAGACGACCGCGAGCGTGCCCGAGCGGAAGCCGCGCAGCGCGTGGCCGTCCAGTCCGAGGACCGGGACCCCGGCGACGGCGAGCTCGTCGGCATGGATCTCCGTGTTCGCCGGCAGGTACCGGGTCAGCGCCATCGCGGCCGTGGTCTTGCCCGAGCCGGACTCGCCGACGAGCCCGTAGGACTCTCCTGCCTCGACCGCGAAGCTCAGGCCGCGGATCGCGGTCACGGTCTGCCGGCGGGCGCGGTAGGCGACCGTGAGGTTGTCCACGGCCACGACCGGGGCGGACGACGCCCTCACGCCGACACCTCCTTGATGTTGTCGGCGATCAGCTGGGTCGCCACCACGAGGGAGGCGACCGCGAACGCCGGGGCAAGCACGGTCCACCAGGCGCTTTCCAGGTAGCCGAGGTTCTCGCCGATCGTCAGGCCCCAGTCCGGCGACGGCGGCTGCCAGCCGAGGCCGAGGAACGACAGCGTCGCCGTCATCAAGATGGCGGCGGACATGCTCAGGGTGACCTGGATGATCAGGGTGGGCAGGACGTTCGGCACGAGTTCGGTCATCATGATCCGCAGCCGCGACTCGCCCTGCACTTTGGCCGTGGTCACGTACTTCTTGCCCATTTCCGCGAGGACCGCGGCGCGGATGATGCGCGCGATGCCGGGGGCGAAGACGACGCCGATGATCACGATCAGGGCGGGCGTGCTGGCGCCGAAGGCGCCGACGACCACGATCAGGAAGATGAGCGGCGGCAACACGACGAGGACGTCGAAGAGCCGCATGAGCGCGGTGTCGACCCAGCCGCGGAAGTAGCCGGCGATGACGCCGAGCGCGCCGCCGATGAGGGTGGCCAGGACCGAGCCAAGCGGGCCGACGGCCAGCGCGGAATCCGCTCCGGCCAGGGTCCGGGCGAAGACGCTCCGGCCGAGGTAGTCGGTGCCGAACGGCTGTGCCCAGCTCGGCGGCGCGTTGTACACGCCTGTGCTGACGTAGGGGTTCAGGCCGAACAGGTGCCAGGTCAGCGCGGCCCCCACCCACCAGGCCACGATGAGCGCGCTGACGACGAACGTCGGGCGGCGCAGCAGGGCGCGCAGGCGCCGCCCCCGCCCGGCGGTCCCGGTGTCCTCGGTGTCCGCGGCGTCCAGGGTCACCGGCAGCGCCATCGCGGCGAAGTGCGGGGTGCCAGCTCCCGCGATCGTTTCCGGCACGCGCTGGGGCGGGGAGTCCATCAGCTCTCCGTGTTTTCGAAGCGGATGCGCGGGTCCATCAAGATCAGGCAGACGTCGGTCAGCAGGAGCGCCAGCAGCGAGACGACCCCGGTGACCATGACGGCGTCGGTGAGCAGCACGACGTCCTTGTGCTCGGCCGCGACCACGAGGAGGGCGCCGAGCCCTGGATAGTTGAACAGCGTCTCTACCACGGCGTTGCCGCCGAGCAGCGCGCCCAGGTACAGGCCGAGCAGCTGCATGGTGGGGATCAGCGCGTTGCGCGTGACATGGCGCCGCACGATCTGGGCTGGGGGCAGCCCCTTGAGCACGGCGGTGCGGTGGAACTGCGCGGTGATCGCGCCGGCCGTGCCGGTGCGCACCATGCGGCTGAGCACCGCCAGGTAGGCGATCGCGAGCACCACCGCGGGCAGCGTCATCGCGTGCAGACGCTGCGGCAGGTCGCCGGTGGCGTCGGCGGACGACTGGACGGGAACCATCTTGAGCCAGGCGGCGAACACGACGAGCAGCAGCACGCCGACGACGAACTCGGGCACCGACGACAGCGACATCAGCGAGATCGTGATCGCGCGGTCGGAGCGCCGCCCCTCCCGGTAAGCCTGCACCGAGCCGAGGGCGATCGACAGCGGCACCATGAGCACGAACCCGTACAGGCCGAGCAGCATGCTGTTCACCAGATGGCCGAGCACGAGCCCGCGGCAGGGCACGAGGTAGACGAAGCTCGTCCCCCAGTTGCCGGTGCAGAAGCCGCCCAGCCAGCGCAGGTAGCGCGCGACGACCGGTCCGGTGAGGCCGTTGCTCACATCCCACGCGTGCACCTGGGCCTGCGTGGCGTACGGGCCGAGCGCGTTGCGGCCCGGGTCGCCCGGTACGAGCTGGACCAGCCAGAAGGTCATGATCGAGACGACGAACAGGACCATAGGAATCTGGATCAGCCGCTTTCCGAGCAGCACGAGAATCCTGCTGTGCCGGTCGGAAAGCGCGCTGAACCCGCGCTCAGGCGTCGTTGTCGCCGTCCCCGGGCTCAGCGCGCTCACGTGGGCGTACCACCCCTTCCCTGATCGTCGCGGGTGGTCAGCTCGCTACCGAGATGCCGCGGAAGTCGAATCCTCCTGAGAAGTCCTGCCCGTTGGGGAACGTCCCCTGGACCGCGTTGCTCAGGTAAACGTCGTTCTCCTCGAACGCCGCGATGATGACCGGCACGTCGGTCCACTCGATCTCGGCGATCTGGTTGGCGAGCGACTGCCGCTGCGCGGCCGACGTGGCCGCCTCGAACTCCGTGTTAAGGGTCGCTAGCTGGGAGTTCGCGTAGTGCGACGCGTTCCACGCGCTGCCCGCCGCGTACATCAGCGAGTACAGCTGCGCGGGCAGCCGGTCCGCCCAGTCGGTGATCGTCACGGGCGAGTCCAGCCACGGCGAGACCGTGGTCCCCGCGTAGTACTGCGCCTCGGTCATCACGTCCAGCTTGACGTTGAAGCTGCCGGTGGCCTCGAGCTCCTGCTGCACGAGTTCGGCCAGCGTCTGCTCACCCTGGTAGGTGGTGATCGTGAAGCTGATCGTTTGGCCGCCAAGCAGCTGCTTGACCTTGGCGTCGTTCTGGTCGCGCACGGGCACGCCCTGAGGCTGCACCCCGTAGTCGGGGAACGTGGCGTAGTCGTCGCCGACGGTCGCGTCACCGCTGTAGGCGACCTGGACGATCGCCTGGCGGTTCAGCGCCCAGGCGATCGCCTGGCGGACGTTCTGACTGTTGAACGGGGCCTTGGTGACGTTGAACACGATGCCGTCGAATTTCGCGTAGCCCTCGCGTTCCTGGCGGTAGCTGGTGCCCAGGGCGGCGACGATCGTCGGGTCCGACGTGATCTGGTCGATCTCGCCGCTCTGGAACGCGAGCAGCTCAGACTGGTCGTCTGAATAGAACTTCGCGTCGATGCCCGACAGGTCGACCGCGGAAGCGTCCCAGTAGTAGGGGTTCTTCGTGTAGGTGACGCCCTGGCCCGGCGTGTACTTCTGCAGGATGAACTGGCCGGCGCCAACCGGGTCGTTGATCCAGTTGCCGGCGTTGAAGCCGGCCGGCAGGATCCAGGTGTTCGCGCCGGTCAGCAGGTACGGGAAGTCCGAGTAGGGCTCGTCGAGCGTGAAGATCACCGACTGGCCGTTCGGCCCGGCCGCCACCGACTTGACGATCCCCGCGAAGCTGCTCTGCGCGGGCGACTGGCTCTTCGGGCTGATGATGCTGTCGAAGGTGGCCACGACGTCGTTGGCGGTGAGGGGCTGACCGTTGCTGAATTTCAGGTTCGGGCGCAGCGCGATGGTCCAGGCGAGCTTGTTGGCCGACGGCGTCCACGAGCTCGCGAGCTGCGGCTCGAGCTTTCCGCTCGTGTTCTCGATGATCAGCTGGGCCGAGGCGAGCCCCACGATTTCCATCGTGTTGAAGTTGGCCGTGGTCAGCGGGTTGATGTTGCCCTCGGGAGTGATGAGCCCGAGGTTGTAGACGCCGCCGCTTCCGGCGGAGGCCGCGGCGGAAGGCGAAGTGCTCGGCGACGATGACGCCGTCGACGAGGACGAGGATGACGATGACGCGCAGGCGGAGAGCGCCAGTGCGACGGCCACCGCGAAGGCAAGTCCGGTCGTCCTTCGGACTGTTGAGAGCTTGGTCAAGGTCGGTGTGCTCCAGACATAGGCGCGGGTCTGACGAGCGTAAATCCTACTATCTCAATCTGAATAGTTGCAAAATTTTTCTTGCGCGCGGGCTGAAAACCAGCAACGGCAGCGGCTCCAGCCCCTGGCGCGGGCCTTCCGCGGTCCCGGGCGCGGGACGTTCCGCGGTCCCTGGCGCGTGACGTTCCGCGGTCCCGGGCGCGGGCCCTCCGCGGCGGCACCGGCTGCCACAAGAACCACTTGCATGCTACTTTGCACACTCTGTGACCATTTTGGAGTCCGTTATGGGCGATTTGTCCATGCATGGAGTGTGCAAAGTGCTCGCAGATCAAACAACACGCTGATTTCTGGTTCCCGCGCCGCGCCAGGTCCAGCCCCGCGGGAACCTTGAGCCCCGCCCGCATCACCGTTCCCGCATCGCCAGGCCCCCGGCACCGCCAGCCAGTTAACGGGGAAGATCCTGCGCCCTCTGGCGCGCATTTTCTTCCCCGATAACCGCGGTGCCCGGAATGCCCGATTCCGGCGGGGCGGCGTTCCCGGCATATCGCCGCGCCGGCCGCACCCGGGCGCCCCGCCGGTGA
>NZ_JASIAL010000187.1:0-3789 GCF_030042015.1 Trebonia sp.
TCGTGAATGTGGACGCCTTCCAGGCCGACCGCGGCGAGCGCTGGAACCCAGACCCGCCGTCGGAAGTTGGTATTAGACAACGCTGCGCCCTCGGGACTGGTGAACGCGAGAGCACCGGCAGGAACCGCGCGCAGATGCTGGCGCAGATCGGGCACGATCAAGTCCGCGAAGTCAACCACCCGACGACCAGCGCGTGACTTCGGTGGCCCGAATACGGGCGCAGCGCCAGGCTTGTTGAGCTGGCGGGTTACCCGCACGGTACAGCCGTCGGGGTCGATGTCTTCCGGGCGCAGCGCGGCCAGCTCGCCCCAGCGGAGGCTAGAGAACGCGGCCAGCAGGATGAGCGCCCGATAGCGCAGCCCGACCGCATCGGCCAGAGCGTAGACCTGTGCGACCGACAGAACCGGGCGCTCTGGCGAGTGCTCAGAACCAGCGCCTTTGATCCGGCACGGGTTGCGCTTGATCAGCCCGTCGTCAACGGCAGTGTTCATGACGGCACGCAGGAACCGGTACGCCTTAGCAGTGGCGACCGGACCCGTGCCTGAGTCGAGGAGCTTCTTACGCCAGCGACGGACCCCCGCCAGGGTCAATTCACCAACGGTCACAGTCGTCAGGTGCGGCGCGATATGGCAGTGGAGCAAGGAGCGGTAGTTGACGACCGTCTTACGACGCAGGCCCGGACGTTCCTCAATCCAAGTCGCGGCGTAGTCGGGGATGAGGGTTTCGCCCGCGTCCGGGTCGATCCAGTCATCTTCGAGAATTTCGGCTTCCTTGAGCGTGAGCCAATCCTCGGCCTCAGTCTTGGTGACGAACGTGTCATCGGCAGGGCGGACCACGCCATCAGGCCCTGGATAGCGCGCCTGGAAGCGGCCAGAGGGAAGCTTGCGGATCGTGCCGAACCGGCGGCGCCGCCCCTTGCTGTTGGGCATCAGCCCGCCCTCCGCAGATGCCGACGAGGACGAGCACCAGGCCGACGAGCACCACGAAGCGACGGACTGACAGGCTCGACGGTGTTGGCCTTGATGTAGGCCCGGACCGACGCGACCGGGATGCGGACGTACCGGCCGACGTAGACCCGCAGCAGAGCGCCCGAGCTGGCCAGCCGGTAGACGTGGCGGGGTTCAGTCCGCAGCCAGTCGGCCACCTCCTGAACCGTTAGCAGCGACTCGTCATCGCTGTGAGTGGCGGGCATTCCGCCTCCCTTCTGGGCCTGGTCTAGGTGTCAAGTTCGGATTGACGATGAACCGCCGGTCTGGTTAGTCGCCGCGTGCCATGTCAGCTGAGACGAGCGCGAGTTCTGCGGCGGGCGTCCGGGGCCTGTAGCCGGTTCCGGCATAGGTCCAGTGCGCGAGGACCAGGACGACGCGCTCGTCGAGGGGGCGGCCCCAGGGGTCGCGTTCGCCGTCGGGGTAGCGCTCGAGGCGGCGGTGTTCGGCGCGCGCGCGGCGGAGCTGGCCGAAGGTGACGGAGTAGCGGCGGGATTTGGTGAGGAAGTGGCCGCCGTAGCCGAGCATGTGCGACCACAGGCGCAGCCGGGGGTCTGCGGTGGCATCGCGCGCACCGAGGTCCCAGGCGCTGGTGACCATGCGCTTGTGGTGGGCCGGGCAGCGCAGCGCGGCGATGTCGCCGGGATGGCGGATGCGGGCAGCGGGCAGGCCGGGCACGCTGGTGCTTTTGGTGGCGTACTTGGCGATGTAGTTGGCGACCGCGCCGGCATCGAGCGGCTGACCCGAAGCCGCAACCGGGTCGCGCCAGATGGGGCGGGCGTCGACCTGGCGGCCGAAGCCGAGCCGGATACGCGGACCGCGCCCGGTAGGGGCGTCGAGGCGGACAGCCTTGGCGGCCAGGGCGATGGCGTCAGCCAGGAGCGCGGCAGAGTAGCGGGCAGGGGGCGGGTAATAGCCGGTCTTGGCGTTGGCGTCGAGGCGGATGACGGCGTGGTAGTGGACGACGCCGCGTGCCTGGTATTCGGCGACCTTGACGAAGCGGATGCGCAGTTCGGCGCGCAGCTGCTTGCCGGTGATCCCGGCCAACCGGGCCAGGTGCCGGGGCAGGTAGGTGGTGAACCGGCGCCATAGGTCCCCGGCATGCCGGTTGAACAGCACCGCGGCCTGGTAGTCGTAGCAGTCGCAGCACAGCGGCCTGCCGAGCCGCGGGTCAGCCTCGACGTGCCTCGTCGGGCAGGAGATGTCACGGCCGTGCGGGCAGCGGCGGTCCTTGCCGTCGCGGCGGGGACGGCAGGGCAGCACGGTCTTGCCGCGCACGCGCCGGGAGTGGACCGGGCCGAACGAGGGGGCGGTCAGGGTGGCGAACACGCACGGATGTGTCGCCACTGATTCGGGGACGCCCTTGCCGCCGGTCAGGCCCGCACGGACGAGCTGGCGGGCGTCGCGCTTGTAAACCTGCGAGCAGGACGGGCAGGCAGTTTCGCGGCGGTTGCCGCACGGGACGTGGACCGGCTCACCGATCCGCACGGTATCGCCGGTCTGGGGGATGGTGATTTCGGTCCAGGTCTTGAAGACCGGGGCGGTCTCTCCCGTGGCCAGGTCGATGGCGTCGATGCGGCCGTGTACCCGGATCGGGTGCGAGCAAGTGCCGGTGCTGGTGAGCTCTCGTTCCCAGGCCGGGAAGCTGATGGCGTCGTCGGCTGTTGCCACCGGCCCCGAGCCGGGTGGTTCGGGGGCGATGGGCGCGGCCGCGCCGCGTGGTGTCATGGCCGGGTGTCTGCCCAGCGCTGGTGTGCGGCCTGGCGGGTGACGCCGAGCCGGGTGCTGATGTCGGCCCAGGAGTAGCCGTGCAGCCGCAGCCCGGTCACGGACCGGCCGAGCGCGTTCTCGACGTCTTCGAAGAGGGCGTTGAGTTCGTGCAGGGCGTCGATGTCGCCGGTGGCGATGCGGCGGGCGTAGGCGCGCAGGACGCGGCGGACGAAGGCGGCGTACTCGTCGTTCTCGACGTACGGCCGTCGCCGGTTTGCTGTCAAGCGCGGCTTGACAGTGTTCCCGGGCTGGCGAGATGGCTGGCTAGCGGGCATGGGGGGTGTCCTTCCTGCGGAGCTGGGCCGCGTAGGCGGCCAGGTGGTGGATGTCGGAGTCGGTGAGGAACGCGGTGCGGATCCGGCGGGGGACGCCGGTTTCGGCGAGCAGCCAGGCGGTGCCGCGGGCGAGGGGGTCGATGTCGGCGGCGCTGTAGGCCTGGGCGGCCCAGCCCTGGCCGAGGATCACGTCGGAGGAGGAGTCGGTGGTGCAGCGGAACGCCAGCCGGTAGGAGAACAGGTCGCGCATGGACGGGTCGATGATCTGGTGGGATGGCCGCTGGGTGGCCAGCACGAGGATCACCCCGGCGGCCCGGCCGCGGGCGATCAGGTCACGGGCCAGCGCCGCGAACTCCTCACGCTCAGCCTTCTTGCCGACGGTGGCCGAGCACGCGCCTACGGGGTCAGCAGGCAGACCGCGCGTGCCGCCATGCAAGGCCTCGAACGCGAAGGCCTGGTGATCGTCAGACCACGCCGCGGGCGGCTCGTCCGAAGCGCCCAGCGGCTACGGTGGCACCTGTCGGAGTTCGAGCGGCCAGACCACATGATCCTGACCACCTCCCCGGCGCGCCAGATCGCAAGCATCCCGCTCAGCTCCGCCTTGATGACCTCCGGAGGAGGAGGTTCCTCGGCCAGCGGAGATCGGTGCAGCCATACCTCGGGGCCCACCATCGGTGGCTGCAGCTCCTCCGCACGCTCCACCACGTCGTGCCGTGTCATACGCTCGATCGACGACAAGAACGCGAACTGGTCCTCGA
>NZ_JASIAL010000027.1:0-18721 GCF_030042015.1 Trebonia sp.
CGGGGGGGAAAGACACTCGCGCCCCTGTGCAGTTCCCGGGACACACCCGCCCCCCGGGCACGCACCCCAGGACGTTCCGGCGGCCACAGCGAAGGGGAAACACCCGGTCCCATCCCGAACCCGGAAGTTAAGCCCTCCAGCGCCGATGGTACTGCAAGGGAAGCCTCGCGGGAGAGCAGGACACCGCCGGAACACACATACCGAAGGCCGGCCCGAAAGGGCCGGCCTTCGGCGTTTCCTTGGCTAGTCGGCCTCGGCGGCGCTGGCCGCAGGCGCGTCGACGTAGCCGCTGAACGCGGGGAGTGCCGCGCATACGACGCCGACGGCCGCGATGCAGGCGACTCCGCCAGAGACGAGCGAGAACCGCAGCCCGGCCAGGCTGGCGACCACGCCAGAGCGCAGCTGGCCGGCGGGCGGCCCGGCCGCGTAGCTGAGCAGCTCGATGCCGGCCATCCGGCCGCGCAGCTGATCGGGGATGGTCTGCTTCCACAGCGTGTCACGGAAGATGCCACTGGTCTCGTCGGCCCCGCCGGCCACGGCGAGGAAGCCCAGAGCCACGTAGATGTCAGGGGAAAGACCGAAGCCCGCCATCGCGGCCCCCCACAGCGTGGCGGCCGCCGCGATGGCCAGGCCGTGCCGCCGTACCCGGGTCATCCATCCGCTGGTCGCCGACACCGCCAACGCGCCGGCCGATGGTGCGGCGAACATCAGCCCGGTGGCCCACGGCGCGTGCAGGATTACGGCCATGAACGGGAACAGCGCGTTCGGGTAAGCGAAGATCATCGCGGACAGGTCGGCGAGGTACGACCCGAGCAGGTCCTTGCGGCTGACCGCATAGCGCAGCCCGACGATGATGTCGCGCAACGCCGGCCCGGGCGAGCCGGCGCCCGCCGCGCCGTCACCGGCCGAGCCGCCACCACCCTGCCCTCGGGCACCGGCCGAGCCGTCATCGGGTGCCGCGGGCAGGGACGGAAGCCTGCCAAGCATGCCGAAGGACACGGCGAAGCCCACGGCGTCCAGCGCGTAGACGACCCACGGCCCGGGCGTGACGGCAAGCACGCCCCCGAGCGAAGAGCCGAGCAGCACGCTGACGTTCTGCGACATCGACAGCAGGGCCACCGTTGCGGTGATCTGCTCGCGCCGGACCAGGCGCGGGATCGCCGCCTCGAACGCGGGACGCTGCAGCGACGCGAACGCCATCATGACAGCCGACACCACGTACAGCGGCCACACCGCCGGGTGCGGGAGCAGCGCGTTGAGCAGCAGCAGCCCGGCGCAGCCGGCCAGGCCCGGCTCGCACCAGCGCATCAGGATCCGCCGGTCGAACCGGTCCGCCAGCGCCCCTCCGTACAAGCCGAAAACCACCAGCGGCACCAGCTCGGCTATCCCGAGCAGGCCGACAACCAGCGGCGACCCGGTGAGCTGCTTGGCCTGGACGAGCAGCGCGACCTCGGCGGCCTGCGAGCCGAACATGGCCACGGTCCGGCTCGCGAAGACCGCGCGAACGTAACGCGAGCCGCGCAGCGGGGACAGGTCTGGGCGCAGCAGCGAACCGGTCAACGGCCCTGCGCCGGCGTCGCGAGTGACAGGAGTACCGCCGCCCCCCTAGCTGCCGATGGCCACGATGACGTCGGAGGCCTTGATGATCGCCGTGACCTCGGTCCCTACGGCCAGTCCGAGCTCACGGACGGCCTCCACAGTGATCGAGGCGACCAGGCGCACCCCGGCCGCGTCCAGTTCCACGTTGGCGATCGCCTCGCCGGAGTTGATGCCGGTGACACGGGCGGGAATCTGGTTGCGCGCGCTCAGCTTCATGGCTGGATGCCCCTCACGGAGTTCGGCGGTACGAGCGGTACGAGCGGTACGACGAGACTGCTGTCATCCTAAGTCCCGGCCCTAGGCCACGTTCAGCAGCACAACGCCGATCACGACCAGCACTGTCGCCGCGATGCGCGACCGGCCGAAGGGCTCGCGGAACACCACGGTCGCGATGATCGCGCCGAAGATGACGCTGGTCTCCCGCAGGGCCGCGATCGGCGCGAGCGCGCCGCGCGTCTGCGCCCAGAGCACCAGCCCGTAGGCGAGCACGGAGAGCGCCCCGGCGGCCACGCCCGAAAGCAGAACCCGCCGGGACACGCCGCCCACCACCTCCCGCCGTCGCCGGGCCAGCGCCCACGCGGGCACGCACAGGCTTTCGAGCAGCATCAGCCACCCGATGTACCCGACGGAGGACCCCGACAGCCGCACCCCCAGCCCGTCCACCGTGGTGTAGGCCGCGATCGTCAGCCCGGTCGCGACCGCCGCGATCAATGCCGCCCGACTCGGCCCAGACTCCGGCCGGGACCCGGAGCCCGCGCGGCGCCCCCCGAACACCAGCACCGCCAGCCCGCACGACACGACAAGCACGCCGGCCACCTGCGGCGGCGCGGGCCGCTCCCCGGCGAACACGGCCGCGAGCACGGTCACCACGAGCGGCGAGGTGCCCCGCGCCAGCGGGTACACCTGCCCGAAGTCCCCGTACCGGTAGCACCGCATGAGCAGCAGGTTGTAGAACACGTGGATGAACACCGACCCGAGCAGGTAAGGCCAGCAGGCGGACAGCGGAAACGGGCCGAAAATCACCAGCGGCACCGCCACGGCGATGCTTCCAACCCCGATCAGCCCGAACGCCAGGACCTGATCCTTGATCCCGTGCGCGATCGCGTTCCAGGTGGCATGGGTGACCGCGGCCGCGAGAACGGCGAGCGTGACGTTGAGCGGTAGCGCGGAGGCGTGCATCCCAGGGCTCCTCAAGTGCCGGCCGGTTTTCGGCAACCATCGACTAGGAGCCCTCAGGGCTTTTCTCCCGTCAGGTGTTCGCCGGCCGTGCGGGAACCGGTTCCTGGCGCCGCTCGGTCCAGCCCTGGCCGGCCTGATTGTGCAAGCCCGTGACGACGGACGGCCAGCGGAACCCTAGACGCAACCGCATGCTGCATCCGAGGATACCAAGGACCAGGGCGCGCCGGTCAGTGGCCGCGCCACAGTAGGGTGCGCTCGTGACGGTTATGGCGATGTACCCCAAGGACGCCGGGTTTGCGGCGATCGAGGAGATCCGCTCCGCCGCGATCAGGAACCTGCCGCACGATGTGGCGGACTTCCTCGAGACCGGTGCCGGGACGGAGTCGACGCTGCGCGCTAACCGGGAGGCGTTCGGCCGCTGGGTGATCAGGCCACGGCCGATGAGCGGCGTCAGCGCGCCGGACACGTCGACGACGCTGCTCGGGATCCCGCTGTCCGTGCCCATCCTGACCGCACCGTTCGGCGGCGACGCGATGTTCGGCGCCGACGGCCACCTGGCGGTCGCCCGCGCCAACGCATGCTGCGGGACCGCCTCCATCGTCCCGGAAGCCGGGACGTTCTCCTTCGGGGAAGTCCGCGCGGCCGCCCCGGCTGCCGCGCGGATCGCGCAGGTCCACCCGCTCGATTCGTTCGACGCCGTGGTGAAGCGGATCCGCGCCGCCGGCTACGACGCGCTCTGCGTAACAGTGGACTGCCCGCTGCCTGGGTTCCGCGTGCGGAACCGGGTCAACCGGTTCACCCCCGACGCGGCCGTGTTCGAGGGCAACGCCGTCGGCGACGGCACGCCCTCGGTGCGCGAGGCGTTCGCCGGGCTGGCCAGCGGCGCCGCCTCGTGCTGGGGCTGGGACCAGCTCGCCGAGGCGACGGCGCGGCAGGACCTGCCGTGGATCGCCAAGGGCATCCTCACGGCCGAGGCCGCCGAGACGGCCCTGGCCGCGGGCGCGGCCGCGGTTTACGTCTCCAACCACGGCGGCCGCCAGGTGGACCCGGCACCCGCCAGCCTGGACGCCCTGCCCGCGATCGCGCGAGCCGTCGCCGGCCGGGCGCCGGTCCTGCTGGACAGCGGCGTGCGCAGCGGTGCCGACGTGCTGCTGGCGCTCGCGCTCGGCGCGGACGCGGTGGTGATCGGGCGCCTTGCCGCCTACGGCCTGGCCGCCGCCGGGGAGACCGGCGTCCGCCGGACGATCGAGCTGCTCACCGAGGAACTGCGCACGCTGATGATCCTCTCCGGCCTGCCCGACATCGCCTCGATCACTCCCGCCACGGTGCGGGAAAAGCCGTGACGGTCACGTCGATGTATCCGCGGGACGCGGGGTTTGCCGCCCTGGAGGAGATCCACGAGGCAGCGCTGCGCAGCCTCGTCCCCGAGGTGGCGGTGTTCCTGGAAAGCGGCGCGGGCACGGAGTCGACCCTGCGCGCCAACCGGGAGGCGTTCGGCCGCTGGGTGATCAGGCCGCGGCCGATGAGCGGGGTCAGCGCGCCGGACACGTCGACGACCGTCCTCGGCATCCCGCTCGCCGTCCCGGTCCTCACCGCCCCGTTCGGCGGCGACGGCATGTTCGCGGCCGATGGGCACATGGCGGTTGCCAGCGCCAACGCCGCATGCGGGACCGCCTCGATCGTGCCCGAGCTCGGCACGTTCTCCTACGAGGAGGTCGCCGCGGCCGCCCCCGCCGCGGCGCGGATCGCGCAACTGCACCCGTATGACTCCTTCGGCCACGTGGCCAGGCGAGTCCGCGCCGCCGGCTACGACGCGCTGTGCGTGACGGTGGACTGCCCGCTGACCGGCTTCCGCGCGCGCAACCGGATGAATCGCTTCGATCCCGACCGCGGCGTGTGGGCGGGCAACGTCACCCACGACGGCGCGCCGAGCGTGACGCGCATGTTCCGCGACGGGATCAACGCGCAGCATCCGCCCTGGACCTGGGACCAGCTTGGCGACGCCGCCGCGCGCCAGGAATTGCCGTGGATCGCCAAGGGCATCCTCACCGGGGAGGCGGCGCAGGCCGCCCTCGCCGCGGGCGCGGCCGCGGTCTACGTCTCCAACCACGGCGGCCGCCAGGTGGACCCTGCCCCGGCCAGCCTGGACGCGCTGCCCGAGGTCGCGGACGCGGTGGCCGGCCGGGTGCCGATTCTGCTGGACAGCGGTGTCCGCACGGGCGCCGACGTCTTCCTCGCCCTAGCCCTCGGCGCGGACGCCGTGGTGATCGGCCGCCTTGCCGCCTACGGCCTGGCCGCCGCCGGGGAGACCGGCGTCCGCCGGACGATCGAGCTGCTCACCGCGGAACTGCGCACGCTGATGATCCTGGCCGGCGTCCCCGACATCGCCTCGGTCACCGCCGCCGCCGTAACCCGCCCCTTACGCCGGCTCACCCGTCCGGCTTGAGCGTGAGCAGGGCGACGTGCAATGAGGCGCGGGACTCCGGTTCGGCGAGGCCGACCGACAGGACGCGCTCGATCAGCCGCAGCCGCTGGTAGAAGGTGGGCCGCGCGAGGTGGGCGTGCGCGGCGGCCAGCGCCTTGTTGCCGCCGGCGTTCAGGTAGACCGCTAGGTCGGACACCAGGTGCGTGCCGTGCGCGGCGTCGTAGGACAGCAGCGGGCCGAGCTCGCGCTCGGCGAACGCCCGCACCCGGGCGTCGTCGCGCAGCAGGTGCAGCAGGCCGCGCAGCCGCAGGTCGGGCAGCCGGTAGTAGGGCCGCCCGTCGGGATGCCTGATGGCGACGTCGGCGACCTCGCGCGCGTCGAGGAACGACCGGCGCACGTCCCGCAGCGCCGTGGCGGGCGGGCCGGTCCCGATCACGAGCGCCGTCGACCCCGCCCCGGCCGCGGCCGGGACACCGGGCCGCTGCAGGAAGGGCCGCGCAGAAAGCCGCGCCGTCAGCCGGGCCGACAGCGCGGTCAGCGCGTCGTCGGTGTCCGCGTGCTCAGGCAGCGACAGCAGCGCGCCGGCCCGCACGTCGTCGAGCGACCCGACAAGCGCCGGAACGCGCGCGTCCCGGCAGGCATCCGCCACGGCCTCGGCGACGCCGAGCACCGCGGCGTGCGCCGAGAGCCCGGGGCCGGAGTCCGGTATCCGGACCACGGCCGCGACCAGCTGCCGGCCGGTCACCGGCACCCCCATCGCCCGCGCGCGTGCCGCTGCCTCTGCCGGGTCGGCGTCGGACTGCTCGATGATCGCGCTGATCAGCGTCCGGTGCGCCTGCCGTTCCAGGGACTCCGCCTGCCGGGTGAGCAGGCGGCCGAGGGCCAGCGTGGTCGCGGCGCGCTCGACAAGCACCGTGTCCTCTGGCGCCGGCGGGGACCCGCCGTCGCAGACGAGGAACAGCCGGCCCCAGTCCTCGCCGCGCGCGCCGACGGTGGTGACCAGCCAGCCAGGCCCCTGCGCGTAGAACGTGCGCGGCCGGCCGTCGCAGGCGGCGCGGGCCCGGCTGGCGAACCCGTCGAGCAGCCGCCGCGGATCGCGGTCCGCCCGCCTGGGGCCGGTGCCAGCGTCGGGTGAGCCGGGGGAGAACGCGAGCACCTGGTAGGACAGGTCGGCGAGGATCAGCGGCCGGTCCGCCAGCTGCCCCGCCGACCGGACGATTTGCTCGGCCGGGGCGCCGGCCACCGACAGCTCGGTGAACGTCTCGTGCATCCGCTCCGCCGCGCGCAGCCGGGCGAGCTGGGCGTCGATGATCCGGGCGTGCACCGCCTCGGTGATCTCGACGAACGGCACCTCGCGGCCGAACGCGACGAGCGGCACGCCGTGCGCCTGCGCGGCGGCGACGAGCGGGGCGGGCAGCGTCCCCGTGTACCGGCGGCCGAGCTCGATGGCCAGCCCCGTCACGCCCGCGCCTGCCAGCTCCGCGACGTACGCGGCGAGCCCCGTGGCGGAGTCCGGCAGCGCGATCCCGGTGGACAGCAGCAGCTCGCCGCCGCGCAGCAGCCGCCCGACGTCGGTCAGCTCGGCGGCGTGCACCCACCGGACCGGCGTGTCGAGCCGGTCCGCCGCGGCCATCACCTGCGGCTGGCCGCGGCGGACGACGTCGAGGTCAAGCACCTCGCGCAACGTCAGGGCCATGGTTGACCACAATACAACATGTATGGATTTGGTGAAAATCTATGACAGGTCGTAGCTATGCGCGGGAGGCAACCGCGGGCAGACTGAAACCATGACTGATCTTCTCGCCCGCCACCGCGCGGTCATCCCCAACTGGGTGAACGTCTACTACGACCAGCCGATCGAGATCGTCAGCGGCAAGGGCTGCCGCGTCACGGACTCGCAGGGCCGCGGCTACCTCGACTTTTTCGCCGGGATCCTGACCAACATGCTGGGCTACGACGTGGCCGAGGTGCGCGAGGCGGTCGAGCGCCAGCTCGCGTCCGGTGTGGTGCACACCTCGACGCTGTACCTGATCCGCAACCAGGTCGAGCTCGCGGAGAAGATCGCCAAACTCTCGCAAATCCCGGACGCCAAGGTGTTCTTCACCAACTCCGGCTCCGAGGCCAACGAGACCGCGCTGGTCGCGGCGCTGGTCGCCCGCAAGGCCAACCAGGTACTCGCGATGCGGGGCAGCTACCACGGCCGTTCGTTCGGCACCGTCGCGGTGACAGGGAACGCTGCCTGGAAGGCGAGTAGCAACGACCCGTTCGGAACCCATTACCTGCACGGGACCGACCGGCAGCTGCCCCCCTACCGCACCCTGTCCGACGCCGAGTTCATCGACGCCTGCGTGGCCGACCTGCGTGCCCTGCTGTCCGGCGGGATCCACCCGGGCGACGTTGGCGCGCTGATCGCCGAGCCCATCCAGGGCGTCGGCGGGTTCACGATGGCGCCAGACGGCCTGTTCGCGGCGTACAAGGAGGTGCTCGACGAGCACGGCATCCTGCTGATCTCCGACGAGGTGCAGACCGGCTGGGGCCGCACCGGGGCGCACTTCTGGGGCATCCAGGCGCACGGGGTGACCCCGGACATGATGACGTTCGCCAAGGGCCTGGGCAACGGGTTCGCGATCGGCGGCGTCGTCGGCCGCGGCGACCTGCTCGACGGGATCCGCGGCAACGGCATCTCCACGTTCGGCGGCAACCCGGTCGCCACCGCCGCGGGCAACGCCACGCTGGACTACGTGCTGTCCCACGACCTGCAGAAGAACGCCGCCGTCACCGGGGCGATCATCATCGACGGGATCAGGGCAGCCGCCGCGGACCTGGCGATCGTCGGGGAGGTGCGCGGACGGGGCCTGATGTTCGCGGTCGACCTCGTCGACCCGGCGACGAAGCGGCTGAGCCCGAAGCTGGCCGGTAAGGCGCTTGAGGCGACCCGCGAACGCGGGCTGCTGGTCGGCAAGGGCGGCCTGTACGGCGCGACGCTGCGGATGGCGCCGCCGCTGACGATCAGCGTGGCCGAGGCCAGGGAAGGGCTTGGCCTGCTCGTAGACGCGCTGCGCGCGGTCGACACGGAGGCTGCGGGGTAATTCGGCGGTAGGCAACGGCACTGGCAAGGGCAATGGACAAGGCAGTCAAGCACATTACGCACTGGATCAACGGCAAGCCCTGGACGGGCCAGGCGCAGCGGCAGGGTGACGTCTACGACCCCGCGACCGGGCAGGTCACGGGGTCCGTCGACTTCGCCGGGGCCGGCGAGGTCGACGCCGCCGTGGCGGCCGCCGCGCAGGCGCTGCCGTCCTGGCGGCGCGTGTCGCTGGCCAGGCGATCGCAGCTCCTGTTCGCGTTCCGCGAGCTCGTCAGGCAGCACGCGGGCGAGCTCGCGAAGCTCATCACCGCCGAGCACGGCAAGGTGCCCGCCGACGCCGCGGGCGAGGTAGCCCGCGGCGTTGAGGTCGTCGAGTTCGCGTGCGGCGTTCCGCACCTGCTCAAGGGCGGCTTCTCCGAGAACGTGTCCACCGGCGTGGACTCGTACTCGATCAGGCAGCCGGTCGGGGTGGTCGCGGGCATCACGCCGTTCAACTTCCCGGCCATGGTGCCGATGTGGATGTTCCCGCTGGCGATCGCCTGCGGCAACACGTTCGTGCTCAAGCCATCGGAGAAGGACCCGTCGGCGTCGCTGCTGCTCGCCCAGCTGTGGGCCGAGGCCGGGCTGCCGGACGGCGTGTTCAACGTGCTGCACGGCGACAAGGACGCGGTCGACGGGCTGCTCACCCACCCGGACGTCGCCGCGATCAGCTTCGTCGGCTCCACGCCGATCGCCCGCCACGTCTACGAGACGGGCACGGGCAACGGCAAGCGGGTGCAGGCGCTCGGCGGCGCGAAGAACCACATGGTCGTGCTGCCCGACGCGGACCTTGACCGGGCCGCCGACGCCGCCGTTTCCGCCGGGTTCGGCTCGGCGGGGGAGCGGTGCATGGCGATCTCGGCGCTGGTGGCGGTGGACCCGATCGGCGATGACCTGGTCGCGCGGATCAGGGAGCGGGTCGGCGCGCTGCGCGTCGGCCCCGGCAGCGACGAACGGTCCGAGATGGGGCCGCTGGTGACCAGGCCGCACAGGGAGCGGGTCGCGTCCTACCTGGACTCGGGTGTGGCGCAGGGCGCGACGCTCGCGGTCGACGGCCGGGTGCACCCGGTGATCGGCGGCTCGTCGGACGGTTTCTGGCTCGGGCCGAGCGTCCTGGACCACGTCACGCCGGCGATGAGCTGCTACGCCGACGAGATCTTCGGGCCGGTGCTGTCGGTGCTGCGCGTGCCGTCCTATGAGGCAGCCGTCCGCCTGGTCAACTCCAGCCCGTACGGCAACGGCGTGGCGATCTTCACCTGCGACGGGGGAGCCGCCCGCCGGTTCGTGTCCGAAGCCGAGATCGGCATGGTCGGCGTCAACGTGCCGATCCCTGTGCCGATGGCGTACTACTCGTTCGGCGGGTGGAAGGCGTCGCTGTTCGGCGACACGCACGTGCATGGCACCGAAGGCGTGCACTTCTACACCCGCGGGAAGGTCGTCACCTCACGGTGGCTGGACCCGAGCCACGGCGGTGTGAACCTCGGCTTCCCCGTGAACTCCTAAGTCACGGGTCAGGCGATTGAGTCACGGGTTAGGCGAGCCCGCCGGCGGCGAGCCGTCGTCGCCCGGCGAGCCGTCGCCCGGCGAGCCGCCGCCGCCCGGTTGCGGCGGGACGCTCACCTGGAGCGAGGACACGAGCGTGTCCACGTTGCCCTCCCCGCGGTTGCCGGGGATGGAAGTGTAGAACACCGCGGGCGCGACCCCGCTCCCCAGGTCGGCGACCACGACCGCGGCAAGCTCATTGCTCCACGCCAGCCCCTGGGCCTGCGCGTTCGGGTAGGTCACCAGGAACTTGATCTCCCAGCCGGCGTGCCCGCTGACCATGACCGGCTGGCTGAGCTCGGTCTGGAAGCTGGGCTGCAGCGCGCTGTAGTACGTGTTCTCGAACGTGGTCACCAGGTTGGTCGTGACGTTGTCCAGGTCCGCCACGCCGCTGTAGCCGTATTGCTGTGGCAGCGGCCCCGAGCACGCGACGCCGTACCACGTCTGCTGGCCGCCGTTGATCTGCCCGGCGATGGCGAACTCGCCGGCCGTCCAGGTGAACGACTGGCCGTTCAGGCCGCTGGGGCAGTTGGGCTGCCACGGGGAGGGAAGCTGGGCATAGGACAGCCCCGACTGGCCGTCGACGATCGTCGAGAAGGACGGGCTGGCCGAGGGTGACGGGGAGGGCGAGGGCGGTGGCGTCGTGCGCGCGACGGTCGGGGTCGCCGGGGTCTTGTCGGCCGCCGGCGTCGTCGCCGGGGTCCGGCCGAAGACGGTGAGGATCAGCGTGACCGCGGCGAGCGCGGCCACGGTGCAGCCCGCGAGGCCGCCCGCCACCCACATCCGGCGGCGCCGTTGCGCGCGCGCGTAGCCGTAGCGGTCGCCTGGCCCGCCGCGCCCCGGGGTACCGGGTGTGGTCCACGCATCGTCGCCGAGGAAGAGCACCTTGGTGCCGTTGGCATCCGGTCCCTGCGGCGGCATGACGGCCGGCAGCCCAGCGCCGGGCTGGACCGTGGTGGGCTGGACCGTGGTGGGCTGGACCGTGGTGGGCTGTGCCGCTGGCTGCACGCTCGTCGGCTGGACCGCTGACAGCTGGACCGTCGGCTGCACGGTCGTGGGCTGGACGGTCGTGGGCTGGACGGTCGTGGGCTGGACCGCTGACGGCTGGACCGTCGGCTGCACGGTCGTGGCCTGGACCGCGTCGGCCCCGTTCCCGTCCGCGTCATCCGTCCCGTCGCCCTGATGGGTGTGGTGGGTCCACCTCGACCCATCCCACCAGCGCAGGAGTCCGGGCACCCGGTACGGATCCGGGTACCAACCTGAGGGCGGCAAGTCCATGTCGCAAGGGTAGACGGACGGGACCAAGCAGCACGCGCGAAATGCGCCTGTTACCAGTTTGTTGACTGCAGGGGCGGACTGGACGGTCCCGCGGCGTCTGTTACCACTGAAGCTCCTGAGACGAACTGGACAAGCTCAGCGCCGTCCACCAAGCGGGCAGGGAAGGGGTCGGCCGCCACCGCGCGCCGCAGCTGCTCGTACGGCAGCGGGCGCTCGCTTGCCGCGAGCACAAAGTTCCCCACCCGCCGCGCGTGCAGCACGCCGGTCTCGGCGATCATGCACGTCTCCCCGAATACCGAACGAACCGTGGCGACTGCCCCGCGCACCCGGTCAAGCGGCGGTCCGTCCGCCACGTTGACCGTGTACACCCCGCCGGGCCGCAGCGCGCGGGCGACCGCGCCGGCGCATTCCGCCGTGGTCAGGTGAAACGGGGTCCGCGCGCCCGCGAACACGTCGCTGATCACCAGGTCGTAGCTCGCGGGCGGGACGGACTCGAGCACCTGCCTGGCATCGCCGGCCCGCACCCGGATGCGCCGCCCCGCCGACAGCGGCAGATGGCGCCGCACGAGTTCGGTCAGCTCGGCGTCGACCTCGGCCACGAGCTGGCGGGAATCGGGCCGGGTGTGCGCGATGTACCGGGGGAGCGTCATCGCGCCCCCGCCCAGGTGCAGCACGCGCAGTGCCACGGGGCCGGGGAACGCGAGGTCGGCGATATGCCCGATCCTGCGCACGTACTCGAACTCCAGGTAGCCCGGGTCGTCCAGGTCCACCTGGCTCTGCGGGATGCCGTCGAGGAAGAGCAGCCAGCTGCGCGTTCTGGACAGATCCGGTACGAGCTCGGCCAGGCCAGAGCCGACCTGGTGGTGCACGGCGCGCCGCTCCGCTCCGCGCCGTGCCGGCTTGTCGGGCATGAGTCCAGTATCGGCTCCCGCGCCCGCTGGCAGGTGCCCTTTCCTGGGCGCCCGCGCGCCCCGGTGCCGGGGAGTTGAGGTGCGGGCGCGTGGGTCATGGACTGTCGGCGGCGTGTGCTGTTTTGGTCCTGGCAGGGGCTGGGTGCTGTGGTTGCTGGTGCGGGGCTTGCCGGGCGGGTGCCTGCTCCGCCGGCTGGGGGGTGATCTGGCCTGGCGGGGCCGGCGCGGGGCGGGGTGTGCCGCGGCGCGAGGTAGGTTCTCGTGCTCCCGGCACTCACGGTGAGGAAAGGCCGGCGTCCCGGCGGGGCGGGCTTGGTGGCCGGGCAGGGTGCCGGCGGGCCGGGGGCTGTGGCCGTGCCTGGTGCCGTCGGCCGCTGCCCCGGCCTGCCTGGCTGGGCCGGTTGCGCCAGCGGCCCGGCCGGATCGGGCCGGCTGCGCCAGCGGCCCGGTTGCCTTCACTGCCGGCGGTGGGGCTGGCCGCAGTGCCGGGGAGTTGGGGGCCCGTCAGCGGTTGCCGCGGATTTCCGCTGGCGTGCCGCGGGCTGGCTCATACCGCGACCACCGTTACCGTACCCGCCGAACCCGCAACTCCGGCAAACCGCCCGACCACGCGCCGGAACGCCTAACTCCCCGGCATTGGGACTAGTCCACCCGGCTCTGGTTCGGCGGGGGCACCTGGAGCAGCAGGTTCTTGTTCCAGACCATGATGAGGTAGGACCCGTACCGGTACTCACGGGCCGGCTTGCCGAAGGTATGACGCACGATGACATCGTTGAACGCGTAGGCGGTCGGCGGGCCGGACGTGGCGACGACGAAGTTCGCGTAGGACACCGCCGGGTCATACCACGACGGCTTCGTCACCCATGGATACGCCAGCCGCGCGCCGTCCTGCACGGCGGCCACCCGCACCCGCCCGTCGCTGGCCAGCGTGGTGCTGTTCGCCGCCCAGTACCTGCCCAGCCCGTAGGTCAGGTGATGGGCCAGCAGGAAGTCGGCCAGGCCCTGGGTCTCGGCCGGGCTGGCGGGCTGCGCCGCGCTGTACCCGAGGGCCGCCAGGTAGCCGGCGAGCGCGAGGCCGAGCAGCGGCGCCAGCGTGATCCGCGGCAGCCTGCGGCGCGCCAGCCAGGGGCCGAGCGTCCGGCCGGCCAGCACGGCGCCGAACGGCAGGACGGCGGCGATCTGATGCGCTCCCGAGACCGGGGTCATCTTGGTTCCCAGGGTGCCCGCGCCGAGCACGACAAGCGTGCCGACGGTCAGGACCTGGGTCACCCGGTCGGCACGGCGCAAGAGCCCGGCGATGCCCGCGAGCAGCCCAGCGACCGCGAGCGCGAGCCCGGCGAAGTGCAGGTACGCGATCACGGTCCGCACGCCGGCCGGCTGCTCGTAGAAGTCGGCGCCGAACAGGATCAGCACGTTCTCCCCGCTCGCCTTGATCAGGTGGCCCCAGTCCGCGTACGGCTGGAGCTTGCCGACGTTCGTCAGCGACTGCATGCTGTAGCCGCCGGCCGCCTTGATGGCCGCCACCACCAGCCGTGCCAGTTCCGCCGAGACGACGGCCGCGACCCCGAGGGCGCCGTCGTACCAGCCCGGGCGGCGGCGGCGCAGCAGGGGCAGGGCGGCCCGCAGCAGGCAGACCGCCGCGACCGGCAGGGCGGCCGCGTAGGTCGCGATCGGGTCGTCGACCTGCGCCCAGGTCAGCAGCACGCACGCCGCCGCCGGCACCCACCAGCGCTCCCGCGCGCGGTCGACGAGCAGCAGCGTGAGCAGGATCGGCACCCCGACCCCGACGTGGTCTGGCGACAGCATCAGGATGCGGGTCCCCGGGCTGATCGCCGGCGCCACCAGCACGCCGCCGCCGAGCAGCGCGCGCGTGATGCCCTCGGCGCCGCGTGCGGTTCCCCTGGCAAGCAGCGCGGCGGTCAGCACGAGCAGCGTGTAGATCAGCGCGGCGGAGATGTGCACCACGTCCGGGTTCAGCCCGTTGATGGCTTCGACCACGGCGTTGACCGGAACCTCGAACGAGTAGAACGTCACGTCCGCCAGCCACCAGCCCGACAGCAGCAGGTTGCCGTGCAGCATCTGCCAGGCCTGCAGTGCCGTGCCCGCGCCGTCGGAGTTCACCGCCGTGGACTGCGACTGCCGCAGGTAGCACCAGAACAGCACGACCGCCGCTGCCGCCAGCCCGGCTGCCCACGCCAGGTACGGCCAGGCCGCCCGCCAGCGGTGCGACCATCTCGCCTGGGCCGCTGGCCGGACACCGTCGGCCGCGGGCGCTGCTACCTGTCCGCGCACGCTTTTCAGCACGCCTAAAGGGTAGTGGCAGTCCCCTGGTCCTGATTGACCCGTCCCGCCGCTAGCGGGCTTCAGTCGTACAGCGCAAGCGCCGCCGCGGCGTCCGCCCTTATCGTCTCGGCCAGCGCCGGTGGCGACACGACCCGGGCGTCCTCCCCCAGCCGCAGCGCCAGCCGCCGCACCCACCTGGTGTCCGGCGTGCGCAGCACCACGCGCAGCCTGCCTTCTTCGGCTTCTTCCACCGACTCGCACGGGTAGTACTCGGCCACCCAGCGCGCGGGCGCGGACAGCTCGAGCTCCACCCGCTCGTCGGACTCCGACGGCCGGAACAGGCCGTGGTCGACGTCGACGTGCTCGGCCTCGTCAGGCACCTGCGCGGGCACGTCGAGCACCGCCATGTCGAGCACGCGGTCGAGCCGGAACAGCCGCACCCCTTCGGCGCGCCGGCACCAGCCCTCCAGGTAGGTGTGCCCTTCCACGACGAGCAGGCGCATCGGGTCCACGTCCCGCTCGGTCGCCTCATCCCGTCCGGGCACGTAATAGCGCAGGTGCACCCGCCGGCCATCGGCCAGAGCGGCGCGGACCTGGGCAGCCACCCCGTGTCCGTTCGGAGGATCGATCTGGATGCTGACCTGCGCGCTGGCGGCGGCGGCGGCCCCGGCGGCGGCCTCGATCTTCGCGATCACCCGGGCGACCGCGGACCCGTCCCCTGGCACCTCGGCCAGCATGCGCAGCGCGACGAGCAGCGCGCTCGCCTCGTCGGCGGCCAGCCGCAGCGGGCGGGCGATCGACTCGGCCTGGCTGACCACGATCTCGCCGCCCTCGTAGGACAGGTCGATCGGGCAGTACGGGTCCGGCGCCTTCAGCTCCACGCACCAGACAAGGTTCAGGTCGTCGACAAGCTCGCGCTCGGTCACCCCGAAGGCGGCGGCCGTCTCGGCCAGACCCACCACCTTGCGGCTGACGACGTAGGGGACCAGCGCGAGCAGCCGCCGCAGCCTTTCGGCCGAGGTGACCATGCGCTGTTTACCCGGGGGGACGACCCCCCTCAGACCCCCCGGCTTGGGGGGCTCCGCGCCCCCCATACCCCCCCGGCTCACGCGAGCACCCCCTTCAGCCGGCTGATGACCGCCTCGCGCAGGTCCGGCGGCCCGACCACCATGAGATCGGCACCGAACCACGCCAGGTAGTCGGCGTACCAGGAGACGTCGGCGAACTGCACCGTCACGCGGTCCCAGCCGTCGTCGCCCGGCGTGACGGCCTTGGCGTACCGGCGCACGCCGTAGCCCGCGCCGGCCCGGACGTTCAGCACGGCCTCGTGGTCCCGCGGCGGCGCGTCCCAGTCCTTGACCAGTTCCCGCACGTCGGCTCCGGCCGGCACGGTGACGCTGCCTGGCGGGCCCGACATCTTCACCGGCCCGTCGATGCGGCCGAGCCGGAACACCCGCGTGGCGTTCCTGGTGCGGTCGTGCCCGGCCACGTACCAGCGCCCGTGCCAGTTGACCACGCCCCACGGCTCGACCTCGCGCCTGGACGCGTCGCCGCGGCCCTGCGCCTTGTAGCTGAACGTGACCGGCCTGCGGTCGCGCACCGCCTCCCACAGCGGGCCGAACGCGGGCTCGGCCGTCGCCAGCCTCGGCTCTATCCCCGGCCGCGGCCGCTGGTCGTCGTCGGCGTCTGGCGCCTCACCCGCCCCGGATGCCCCGACCACCCCGGGCGCCCCGACCACCCCGGGCGCCCCGAGCGCCCCCGCCGCCTTGAGCTTGAGCAGCGCCCCGGCCGCGGCGGCGGCGAGTTCTGCGCTTTGCCAGACACGCGCCGCGATGCCGAGCACCGCGGCCTCGTCGGCCTCCAGCCTGATCTCGGGCAGCTCGTAGTCCTGCCGCCTGATCCGGTAGCCGATCTCCTCATCCAGCGGGTTGCTGCGACCGGTCTCCAGCGGGATCGCGAGGTCGCGCAGCTCCTCCTTGTCCCGCTCGAACATCCGCTTGAACGCGTCATCCTGGTCGGGGTAGCCGTACACGGCGGCGCGGATCTCCTCGGCGGTCAGGTACCGCCGGGAGGAGAGCAGCAGCACGACGATCGACAGGAGCCGTTCGGTCCTGCGCTTGGACATGGCGGTCCTCCCTCGTGTCTGCGGCCCGTGGACTAGTCTGCCGTCGTGATCCGGTGGCGGAGCGGAATCGTGACGGCGCTGCGGCGAGAATGGCCCGGAGCAGCCGAGATCATGGTAACCGTGGACGGGGACGAGGTCCGCGCGCTCGCGTACCCGTTTTTGACCGGGCGCCCGCAGGTCGGCGACCGGGTGCTGCTGAACACGAACGCGCTGGACGCCGGGCTCGGCACCGGCGGGTACGCGCTCGTGGTGGCGCTGCCCGACCGGCTGCCGCCCGATCCGGACAGCGCCGCGTCCGGGCACATCGTGAAAAACCGGTATACGCCGCTGCAGGCGATGGTGGCGAGCGTGGACGAGCAGGGCTCGGCCTACCACGACGTGCTGCGCGCGGCGGATTCTGTGGCGGGGATGCCGGTGGTGGTGGCCGACCTGCATTCCGCTCTCCCGGCCGTGCTGGCCGGGCTCTTTTCCGCATCCCGAACGAAGCGGGCCGGCTCTCCGCGGGTCGCCTATCTGATGCAGGACGGCGGGGCGCTGCCCGTGTGGTTCTCCCGCACGGTGGCCGGGCTGCGGGCGGCCGGGTGGCTGGCCGCGACCGTGACGACCGGCCAGTCGTTCGGCGGTGACCTGGAGGCGGTGACCGTGCACACCGGCCTGCTCGCCGCGCGGCATGTCATCGGCGCCGACGTGGCCATCGTGTCCCAAGGGCCTGGCAACCTCGGCACCGGCACCCGGTGGGGGTTCTCCGGGGTCGCCGCGGGCGAGGCGGTCAACGCTGCCGCCGCGCTGGGCGGGCGTCCGGTCGCCTCGCTGCGGGTGTCCGGCGCCGATGCCAGGGAGCGGCACCAGGGGATCTCCCATCACAGCCTGACCGCCTACGGGCGGGTCGCGCTGGCCCGGGCCGACGTCGTGGTGCCCGTGCTGCCCGAGCCGCTCGGGTCACGGATCGCGGCGCAGGCGGCCGCGCTGGCGGCGCGGCACCGCGTGGTGACGGTTCCCGTGGACGGCCTGGCGGAGGCGCTGCGCGGCTGCCCGGTGCCGCTGTCCACGATGGGCAGGGGCCTGGACGCCGACCTGGAGTACTTCCTGGCCGCGGCCGCCGCTGGCCGCCACGCGGCCAGCCTGCTGGCCGACGGCTAGGGCGCCCGGGCGCCCGGGGCGCTACGGGCGCCCGGGCGCCCGGGATCAGGAGCCGTAGGCGGCGAGGATGTCGACGGCGAAGACCAGCGTGTCGGTGCCCTTGATGCCGACCTCGGAGTTCCCGCTCGTGCCGTAGCCGTCCGCCGGCGGGATCACCAGGAGCACCCGGCTGCCGACCGTCTGGCCGACCAGCCCGTCATCCCAGCCAGGGATGACCTGGCCCTCGCCGACATTGAAGGCGAACGGCGCGCCGCTTTGCCACGAGGAGTTGAAGACCTTCTTGGTGCGCCAGATGACGCCGACGTACTGCACGACGATGTACTGGTCCTTGACGATCTTCGGGCCGGTGCCCTTGAGGAGGGTCTCGACCTGGAGGGTCTTCGGCGCGGCGGTCGCCGGGATCGTGATCGTGGGCGGCTTGCCGGGGGTCGCGGTCACCGTGGGCAGCCCCGAGCCGCCGTCGGAGGTCTGCTTGCCGGCGACCACGGCGGAGTTGTCGAACGTCCGCACCATGTCGATGACGAACACGAGCGTGTCGGTGCCGCTGACGCCGATCTCCGAGTTACCCTGCGCGCCGAAGCCGTCGGCGGGCGGGATCACGGCGAGCACCCTGCTGCCGATCGGCTGACCGATCAGCGCGGTCTCCAGCCCGGGCAGCATCGCCCCGGCGAACAGCGTCGGGGTACCGTCGGTGTAGGTGCTGCCGAGGAGCTTGTGCGTCGTGCCGCTCCAGTCGTAGAGCACGAAGTCGCCGAGCAGCGTCTCGGACTTGGTCAGCGGCGCGCCGGTGCCCTTGATGAGCGTCTTGGTGTACAGCGCCCCGCTGGCCTTCTTGTCGGGGATCGTCACCTTCGGCGCGGTGCCGAACGTCCCCGTCGCGGTCACCAGCTTGTACGTGTCGGCGGGCTGCGCGCTGGCCGATGAGGACGGGGATGACGACGAGCCGCAGCCGGCGACGGCGGCGACGGCGAGCAACGGTATGACAACAAGCGCGGCTGCGCGTCGCATGAGAAACCCCTCGGGTCAGGCACGGCCGCAAGCCATGGCTCCGGCCTTGACTATCTGCGGTTTTTGGGTAGGCCTACCCAGGCTACTAGCACGCGGGGACCGGC
>NZ_JASIAL010000188.1:0-12323 GCF_030042015.1 Trebonia sp.
TAGTGATTTGAGTGCAGTCCCACGAGCTCATCGCGGCGATCCCCAGGGCCTTTAAGCTGACTTACTGTAAGTGAACCGAAACTCACATTTTTCGGCCACGAGGAACTGCGAGGGCTTGCCGGGCGCCGGGAGTTGGGGCTTTCGCCTATTATCCTGCCATGGCGGGTGAGGCGGGGCTTTTGGTCGGCGGGCGGTACCTGCTGGCCGAGCCCGTGGGGCAGGGCGGCATGGGCCGGGTGTGGCGCGGTCATGACCAGCTGCTGGACCGGGTAGTGGCCATCAAGGAGATCCTGCTGCCACCGCAGTCGCCAGGACAGCACGCCGACCTGGCCGCCCGCACGATGCGCGAGGCGCGGGCGGCGGCCCGGCTGGACCACCCCGGCGTGGTCACCATACATGACGTGGTCGAACATGACGGTACACCGTGGATCGTGATGCAGTACGTCCCCGGGGAGGCACTCAGCGCCAGGATCGCCGCGGCCGGACGCCTTCCGTGGCAGCAGGCAGCGGAGGTCGGCGCGCAAGTAGCGGGCGCGCTAGCGCACGCGCACAGGGCCGGGATCGTGCACCGTGACCTGAAGCCAGACAACATACTGCTGGCCGAAGGCCGGGTCATCGTGACCGACTTCGGCATCGCCCGCATCATCGACGCCACGACTAGGCTGACCAGCGCCGGAACGCGGATCGGCACCGCCTTCTACATGGCACCCGAGCAGCTGGAAGGCAGCGATGCTGGTCCGCCTGCGGACATGTGGGCGCTGGGTGCCACGCTGTACGCCGCCGTTGAGGGCCGACCGCCGTTCGGCGGCCCGACCCTGACCGCGATCATGGCGGCCATCCTCACCCGCTCCCCGGACCCCCCGGAGCACGCCGGATTGCTGGGGGAGCTGATCGGCGCGCTGCTGACCAAAGATCCGGCCATGCGCCCGGACGCGCAGGCCGTCACCCGCGCGCTCGCTCCTGACGGCACCGTGCTGCCCGTCGGCAGCGCCGCCGCGGGCAGTGCGCCGGTCGCAGCGCAGCAGGCCGTTCCCGGCACCCCCGCGCCGCACCCGGCGACCATGGCAGCCTCCGCCCCGCCATCGGAAGGCACTTCCGACATGCCAACGCAAACTGCCTTCCGGCTCGCACCCGGCGCCGCCTCCGACTTCGGCCCGGGTCACGCGTCATCATCTCGCCGTGCCCGGAAACAGCGGAGGATCCTGTCTGCAGGCCCGCCGCACCGGCACCGTAAGGCGATCATGGTGGCGGCAGCCGCTGTGCTCGCCGCGGCCGGGGCGGCCGGGTGGCTGGCACGCTGGCCGCCGGCAGTGTTCGGGGGCGCATCCCCGGCGCCCCTCGCGTGGACCGCGGGGCAGGCGCCGCTGCCTGCGGGTGCCGTCGGCGCAAGCCCGCTGGGCGCCAGGCTGTACGGCGTGGCGTGCCCTGCTGCAGGAAACTGCGTGGCCGTCGGCCTCTACGGTGGACAAGGCGGCCTTAACTCCAACAAACCCTTGGTCGAGACGCTTTCGGGCGGCACATGGACGGCCTCCGTCGGCGTGGCCGGCACGAAGGTTTCCGGGTTCACTGCGGTCGCCTGCCCGGCACCCGGCTCCTGCGTGGCCGTAGGGGCTTACGACAACGCCCTGGGCAGCCTCGGCCTCGTCGCCGGGACGCTCTCCTATGGCACCTGGACCGCATCCGGCCTGCCACTGCCACCAGATGCGGACCGGAAGACGTCTGCGCAACTGGATGATGTCGAGTGCCCGGCCCAGGGCACGTGCATCGCCACCGGCTATTACCTCGACCAGAACAACGGCTGGCAGGCGCTCATCGAGATGCTGTCCGGTGGGAGATGGACGGCCATGCGGGCACCGCTGCCCGCAGGCGCGGTTCCCGCAGGCGCGGTTCCCGGCACGGGGTCGGTAGTAACGGCCGCCCTCGAGGGCGCGGCATGCCCGGCCATCGGATCGTGCATCGCTGTCGGGAAGTACACCGTGCACGGCGGTGCGTCCGCGCCCTTCGCCGACACGCTGTCCGGCGGGTCGTGGACGCCAGCGACGGTGCCACTGCCGCGCGGCGCGGCAGACGGCAACCTCGCCGAACTCGTCGGGATCTCCTGCCTCATGCCGGGGAACTGCGTGGCAGTAGGACAATACGCAAGCGACGGTGGCCTGGCCCGGTACCTGGCCGAGACGCTGTCCGGCGGTTCCTGGACCCCGGCGGTACTCCCGCTGCCCGGCGATGCCGCAGCATCCCAGGCAGGGCTTTCGCAGTACGCGGGTACTTTCGAAACGGAAGCCGTCGCGTGCTGGGCGGCCGGCTCCTGCGTGGCCTTCGCGCCCTACACATCTCTCAGCGGGGCAACTGACAGCGTGATCGACACGCTGTCGGACGGAACCTGGACGGCGGCGAAGGCACCCCTTCCCCCAGCGGCGGTCGCAGCCTCGCACCATTACGCCTTCCTCGACTCGGTGCACTGCCCGGCACCCGGCAATTGCGTTGCCGTCGGCCAATACACGACGGGACAAAACCTCGATGCCCGGGCCATCATCGAGACGGCTAACCTCAAGCACAGGTAGGGCCATACCGCCAGCAGCCCGACTTACTAGTATATGAGGCCGTTCACGTACATACATAGTCCCACCGAAGCCGCGACAAGAGGTGACCGGCAAGTCGCGGCAATCAGGTGTTTATGTGCTTTCCCTAGGCGATGGGCGCATTACCTAGACAGTCAGCCTTTTCCATCCTGGTTATGCCTCGCGGATCTGCAGCACGTGGATGGCCTTGGCGAGCTGCCCGGCGCGCCACGGGCAGCAGCGCAGCTTGCGGAGGATGCGCCAGTTCTTCAGCTGGGCGTTCGCGCGCTCTGCGGGTGCGCGGAGCTTCGCGTGCGCTTTGTTGGCCTGCTTTTGGGACTCGGGCTTGTTCTTCCCCCGGTACGGGATCTTCGCGTACGTGCTGCCCAGATAGCCCTTGTCGGCCAGGGTGACCAGGCCCGCGGCCTCCAGTTCGGCCAGCACGCCCCAGATCCACTCGGCTTTCTTGTCGTGCACCGACCCGGGCAGCGCCCCGGACACCCACAAGATGTCGCCGCCAGGGCTGGCGATGACCTGCAGGTTCATCCCGTGCTTCTTGTGCTTGCCGGAGTAGAACGGCCGGTCGGCGGCCACCCGGTCGATCGGGATCAGCGTCCCGTCGACAACGACATAGGCGTACCCGGCCTTCTTCGCGTCCCGGACCGCCCTGCGCAGCTTCGGCGCCCGGGCCGCCAGCAGCGCGACCGTCTCGTTCACGTACCGCCAGGCGGTGGTGACACCGACTCCGAACCCGGCCGCCAGCTCGGCGAGCGTCTCGCCTTTGCGCAGGTGAGCCAGCACCAGCAGGGCTTGCTGCCCGGGGTTCAGCTTCCGCCAGCACGACCCGATCGAGGCCCGGTGCCGGCGGATGATCCCGGCCACAAACGTCAGGGTCTTGCGGGACAACGGCAGCGCGGCACGGTAGAACAGCATGGAAGCCCCTGGTAGTGGTGATGAAGCGAGTTTTGGTCGACTAGCTCATCTACCGGGGGCTTCCTCATTTCCGGCAGCGACACGCCGGGAGGTGATCAGACCGTGACGAACCCATCACAAACAGGATGAAAATGGCTCAGTGCCTCCGCCGCAGAGCCCGTGCGAATCCCCTTTTCGCGGCTGTTTCATAACTAACCTGCTACTATGTGAGCGCTGTTCAGCTGCATGTCAACGCCGCAGACGTCTTGGTCAGGCCCGACGTGGGCAGGGACGGCTCCAGATAACAGATGTTCTGCGCGCCGGACTGAGCCCATCGGCACGGTCGCTGACAGCGACAGAGTCGGCGATCTATCAGCCTCCGGTCCTCAGCCTCGATCACGGTGCGTGATCGAGGCATGTCCTCGGCGAGCGCGCAAAGCAGACTGAGCGGGTTCTTAGCCAGCAGTGACATTGACCGACGTCGCCTGGGCAGGCTGATCAGCCCGTGATGGTGGCGCAGCCGGCCAGGTAGCAGGCCAGCAGGGCGTGGGCCAGGTCGCCGACGGCACGGTCGCTGGGCAGGAACGTGGCGGTGTGCAGGCCCGAACCCGGTTGGCCGTCGGTGCCGACGAACAGCATCAGCCCTGGGGCCACGCTGTTGTAGAACGAGAAGTCGTCCGCCCCGCAGGTGCGCAGTGGCTCAGTGACTCTGACGCCGAGCCGGGTCAGCTGTTCCGCGGTCAGCGCGGCCAGGCTTGGGTCGTTGTCGAGCACCGGCATGCCGGGATCGATCACTACCTTCGCGGTGCAGCCATGTGCCAGCCCGATGCCGTTGGCGACGTCGCGGAGCCGCTCATGCAAGCGGGTGCGGTGCGCTTCCGACATGGCCCGCATGGTGCCCTGGGCGGTAGCTGTGCCCGGGATGGCATTGGCGGCCTCGCCCGCGGCCAGCGTGCCCACGGTGACCACCGCTGGCTGCATCGGGTCTGTGTTCCTGCTGACCAGTTGCTGAACGCTGACCACGAAGTTGGCCAGGGCCAGCACTGGATCATGGGTGAGGTGCGGGTAGGCAGCATGCCCGGGGCTGCCTGCCATGGTTACGCGGAACCTGTCGGCCGAAGCGTTGATCACCCCCGGCGCACAGGCCACATCACCGGCCGGCAGCAGCGGCTGCACGTGCGCGGCGGCCATGGCAGCGAGCTGGTGATCCTGCAGCAGGCCGGAGGAGACGACATCGCGGCCTCCCGACGGGGGACCTTCCTCGCGAGGCTGCAGTATGGCCAGCATGGGGACGGGCGGGCCTACCTCGTGCAGGGCGCGGGCCAGTGCGACGAGCGCCGCCATGTGGATGTCATGGCCGCAGGCATGCATGGCACCGGGCCTGGCTGCCCAGGGCACGCCGGTGGCCTCGGTGATGGGCAGCGCGTCGAGTTCGGTGCGGACGCCCACTGCTGGGCCCGGCGCGCTGATCCGCAGCACGGCCCCGGTGCCGGCTACCCGCTCGGCGTCGGCCCCGCCGGGGAGGGCGTCCAGGAGCAGGTTCAGGGTGGGCTCCTCCTGGCCGGACAGGCTGGGTCGGGCATGGAGTTCCCGGCGCAGGCATACCGCGCCCGGCAGTTCGCAGTCGAGCGCGTCGCGCAGCGCCCCGAGAGCCCCCAGCGGGAGTACGACGGTCATCGCAGCAGCTCCAAACGGGCCATGACATGGCTCACGACTTGTTCCAAAGGTTGTAAAAGGTACAAAATGCTGGATCTGTTTCTCGGCCTTGCCCAGTTCCCGCTTGCGGACTCCGGCGGCTTGTGCCCGCTGGACACAGGGCCTCGCCGAGGTCTCGTGCCGTACCGGCCAGAGCGGCGTGAGGTCCGAGCGTCAGCGACACCTTCGCCACGGTGACCCTGTTCATCCTCGGCCCGTTCGACTGGTCGTGGATGTCATCGGTGGCCTGACCGTGCTGCGTTTCATAGGTCCCCCCGCCTCGCCGACGGACAAGCGGATCGTGCTCGTCATGACAGGGTGATCCGGACCGACCTGTTCAGGGTGGCCGGTCCGGCCAGCAGCGCTCCGTCCGCGTCTCGGTCGGGGGCGAACTGCGGGAAGTCGCTGCCGACGCCGGTTGTGGTAATTTGCGTCGGCTGAGCGCCCAGGGAGATGAGCGCCGCCTTCACGCGGTCGGCGCGCAGCAGCGAGAGCTCGACCTGTCCGGACATTGGGCCGACGTCGGCGGTCGTCCCTTCCAGCTCGGCGTGGCGGGCCGGGTCGGCAGCGAGCCAGTGGGCGATCGGTGCTAGCGCTTCGATGGCGGCCACCTGGTCGACGAACGCGGTGCTGTTCGGCTGGAAGCGGACCGCGGATATCCCGCTGAACACAATCGTCTGGCCGGCTGCCGGGTGTATGTAACCGGCCGACGGTACCGGCACCAGGCGGACGGGCTCATCGGTCACGACGGAAGCGGAGAGCCCCGGCTGAGGGATGATGCGGACCCTGGCACCTGCGGCGGACACGACGGCGCGCCAGATAGCGGTGAGGCTGGCGCGCCACTTGGCCGATAGTGGTGCCTGCGGCGGCGCCGTGTAGCCGAGGCCGACGAGAACGACGGTTAGCCGGTGCAGTTCGGGCAGGTTGCCTGTGGCCCTGAGCTGACTGACCACCTCTGCGGGGGTGGCCGCCAGCAGTCCGGGCACGGTAAAGTTCAGCGCGCCGCGATCATCGAGCCCAGAGTCGATCAGGACGATTTCGATCCCTGTGCCGCCAAGGGTATCGGCCTCGTCCGCCGCTACAGCGAGTGCGTTCAGGTCGTCGACTCCTGGTGCGTCCGGCCTGGCGTTGCTGACGGCCTGGTCGGTGAGCTGAACATCGTGCTGGACTCGCGGGGATGCCTGCTGGGCGAGCGTCCCGCCATTTACCGGCTCCAGTTGCGGGGTGATCAGTTGCGGGGGACTGTCTGGAATCAGGATCCGTACGGGGCCACCGGTACCGATAACCGCTGTGAGCTCGCACTCTAGGAGCGGATCGAGTTGCGGCGCGGGGACATCGCGGTGCGCCCCGATGACGAGAATCATGCCGTCTGGGTGCGGGCACGTCTGCGCGGTGGTGGCGGCGGTGCTGGTCAGATCGGAGATCGAGCCGCAGCCGGAGAGCACGACGGTGGCGGCTGCCGCTGCGAGTATCCAGCTGTACCGCATGTCACGTCTCCATCGCCGCGCGCAGGGCGGCGGCACGCTCGCTGGCCTGGTCCAGCGGAAGGCCTTCGGCCCATAGCAGGAAGCCGATGAAGTCCTGCTCCAATCTGGCCAGCGCGGCTTCTATGCCCGCGTCCACTTGGCGCAGGCGCGCTGCAGCGGCAGCATGCCGCCACTGGCGGTACCTGGTCTTGATCGACTGGAGCCACATCGCGAGAGTCTGGGTCTCCACGACGATCTCCTCGATGCCGGCCAGGCCGAGCGTGCTGATCAGCAGGGCCAGTGTGGCCGCGCCGCCAGCGTCCAGTGCGCCTACGCTGAGTGTGCGCAAGCTCCCGTAGCGCAGCGTGAACAGGACCGCGACGAAGATGGCTTCCAGCACACGGCCGATCGCTGGCACCGGCAGCCGGTTCAGGCGGCGGTTGGCGATCAGGCAGGCAGTGCCGGCGGCGACGAACGCAGTCAGTGCGGACAGGCTGACGGCAAGTGCCTGGGCGGTGACAATTGCCGCAACACCTACATAGGCGGTGGCGGCTTCCACGGTTATCCCGACCGGGATGAGACACCGGAGAAGCCACGGAAGGCTGCCGCCACGATGGCCGAGTGCCTGTTCCCGCGTCACGCGTTCGGAAAGCGTGCAGGCATGAGCGGATTGCTGGCTCCGGACTCTGGCACTAAGCTGGCGGTGCCGGAGTTCGGCGATGTGCCGGTTGAGGGTTCTTCCTGGTCCGGCTAGGTAGGAGCCCTCGGCGCTGGTCGGCAGGGGCTGGTGCTTGGGTTGGGTAATCGTGTTCACCCTGACCCTCCTTTGGTGAGGGTTCCCCTGCGTGAGCAGAGGAGTGTAGGGGTAGGCCAGCCTCGCCGTTGAGAGTCCTCCACTTACGGGCTACCCGGCGGTAGCTACGGTAAACGTCAATTGTCGGAACCTTTCGGACAATTGTCGAGGCAACTGTCGAGCGAGTGACGGAAACTTGTGATATTGTCTGGCGGGTTCCAGGAGGCCAAGCTGTCCTGACGTGATAGGCGGTCCCAACGTGGAAAAAACCAGCAGCCATGGCTGAGCCGCTGGATTCGATCGCGGCCGGGGTCGCTTCCGCGCTCAAGAGCCTGCGTGCCAGAGCGGGCTTGCGAGAGGAGCGCCTCGGTGACACCGGGCCCGCGCTCGACTCGCTAGCGGGCCTTGCCAGCGTCCGCGACGCCGGGGGAACCAGCGTGGAGCAGGCAGTTGTGCGGGCCGTCCGCACGGCCGCGGCGCGGCTCGAGCCGACATACAGCATCGTCGCCGATGTGAGCCTGTCACTGGAACTGACCCAAGACCCGCCCGACGAACTGTATTCCGCCGATCTCGGGCGGCGTCGCTCCGCGCTGGTGAAGAACTGGGACCTGCTCCACCGTAGGCGCTCGGCGCCGCCCGGACCGGCCCCGACATTGCGGACGCTGCGGCTCGATCTGGAGACCGAAGCGCTCAGCGCGCTGGCCGTCGCATTGACCGACGCGGAGCGAGGTGTTCTCAAGCAGCCGGAGGTCGGCGTACCGGAACGGTCTGGCCTGATCCGTAGTTCAGTGCCGACGGTTCTCACCGTGTTCCGTCGCGTGGCGGCGGCTCTGCGCGAGACGAGGACCACGGGCCCGGACGGCACGGGATGGGCGCAGGACCTCCGGACCGAAGGCCAGGGGCCGAAACTGCCGACGCCGATGTCGACTTCCTATGGCCTCAAGACCATCATGCTGATCGAGGGGCATCTCGCCGCCGATCTCGTGGACGTAGCGGAGTTCTTGCAGAAGCTAGCCGATGCGCACACCGGGTTCTTGGCGCGCACGCAGCAGCGGCCAAGTCCGGAGGGAACCGCGACAGTGCTCAGCGTGCTGCACCAGGTCAATGGCACAGCCGCCTACGACGCCGAACTCGATGTTCTTTCCGCGAGCGTGCAGCGGTTGGTCGAGCGATCGCGGCCATTTATCCTGGCGACACTCCTCGAGACGAGCGTGCAGTTCGGGCGGCGGCCACAGCTAACTGGGGACATCGTGGCGGCGCTGCTCGCGGCGCGCCGTCAATTCCGAGGCTGGCGGCTGTGGTCGCAGAGGGTCGAGGAAGGGCTCGTCGCGCCAACGCCCTCCGTTCCGCACACGGCACGCTCGGTCCGGGCGCTCATCCTCGCGCTCGGCTCGCCTCTCGACGACGCGCTCCGGGCCAGCGTCACCGAGGCGATCGACGAGGCGGCTGCCTGGCTGGCGAAGGGGCAGAACCTCGAAGGCACCAGCGAGCTCATCGAGCGCCAGTTCGATGACGGCCGGAGGGACGTCATGTACCTCCGGCACTACACGGCCGCGTGGGTGGTCAAAGCTCTCGTCTCAGCCGGCCTGTCATCACGGCACGCTGCGGTCAGTACCGCGCTCGCCAGGATCTGGGCGGATTTCCGTCCAGAGATCGGCCTGTGGCGGTGGAGCAACGGTGAACTGCCCGTATGGATGACCGCAGACTCCGTCGAGGCACTTCACCTGGCTGCGCTTAGTGATACGCTCACGCTCCGTGAGCCATGAGGGCGGTCACGTATGAATCCGGAGCCCATATCCGCTATGCTCCCGTCAATCGACTGGTGGATCACCAGCCGGTGTAACTTCGCGTGTGACTACTGCTACGGTCCGGAACCGGGCAAGGATCCCGGCTGGCTGCGGGAGGACATACTCGGTGCGATCAGGGCGAGTTCCGCATGCGCGGTGACGTTCTGCGGCGGTGAGCCGCTGCTTGTCCGCGATATCGGGAAGTACGCCCGGCAGTTGAAGGACGCGGGCAAGACGACCGTCCTGAACACCAACGGATCGATGCTGCTGCGGCGGATGGACCAAGGACTTGATTTCGCGTTCGACGTGGTCGGCCTTTCCCTGGACGGCTCGTGCGCCGAGGTGCACCAAGCGATGCGCGGCCTTTCGGCGGACTTCGATGAGGTGTTGCGGGCGGCGGCTGAGATCGCCGGCAGGCCTGGGACCAGCCTTAAGCTCGCCACTGTGGTCAGCCAGGTGAACCTCGCTGACCTGCCGTGCCTTGCTCAACTGGTCAGGTCGCTGCGGCCGGACGTGTGGCGGCTGTACCAGTACAGTCCGCGCGGTGCTGTCAACACTGGCCAGCGTCGGCATGAGCTGCGCGACGACAGCTTCCGGGATGTCACCGCAGTGGTGGCTCGCCAGGCGGCCCCGGTACGGGTGGCCGCGTCCCCGGAAAGCGTAACCGCTGGCTGCCTGATCATCGACCCGGAGGGCAACCTTATCCAGCCGCTCAGCGACGGCTACCGGCGCCTCGGCAACTGTCTTTGCGAGCCGATCAACGACATTTGGACGCGGGCCACGTTCGCGGAGACCGTCCAGCAGAACAAGCACTGGCTCTCCGTGCTTGCTCAGTAGACTCGAAGGCACGCGTTTGACGACTGCAAGATCGCAGTCATGCAAGACGATGCCATGGTCGCTCCTACAAAGAGCCGCTGTTACTCAATGGCATGTTCCGTGACGCTACTGGAACTCGAGGTCGGGTTCCACCCGGTCGCCTGCCGGGTCGTCCTGACGGTGGCGCGTCGCGTCGGCTTCCAGACCGTCCGGAAACGATCGTTTTCCCGACAGCGCCGCCAGGGTGCCGGCCGGCGATCGTTTCCACAGGACGGAGATGTAAGGAAACCCGCGTCGGGAATTTGTGTCAGCAAACCGCGAATCTCAGCCCTTTGCTTTGCGGTCCTCGTATGAACACTCCCGCTGACGCCGTGCCGCGCGGCTACCGCATCAGCCTACGGCCGCGTCTCCACCCGCGACCAGAACCCCGACAGTCAGCGCGACGCCCTCACGGCGGCCGGGTGCGACGAGATCTTCATTGACAAGGGGACGAGTGGCAAGCTCGCCAGCCGCCTCGAACTCGCCAGGGCCCTGGCCCGGCTGCGGCCCGGCGACACGCTCGTGATCGCGCGACTGTCTCGCGCCATGCGCTCCCTGCGGCACCTACTCGAGCTAGGGGCCGAGCTCAGCGAGCGGAAGGTGCACCTGCAGGTGCTCAAGCAGGGCATCGACACCGGCATGCCGCAGGGCCGCCTGGTGTTCCACGGCGCGATCGACGAGTTCCAGCGCGAGCTGATCGTGGAGGGCACCCATGAGGGGTTTGAGGCCGCCCGCGCCCGGGGCCGCGCCGGGGGACGTCCCCGGGCCATGTCGGCCGACCAGGTCCGCCTGGCGCGGCAGCTCGCCAGCCAGCGCACCGCCGACGGCCGCCGCGAGTACACCATTACCCAGGTAGCGAACATGCTCGGCGTCAGCCGGCCCACCCTGTGTACCGGGCGCTTGAGGAAGCCGCGGCGGGCCAGACATATTCGATCCGCGCGCCCTGCCCGCTCGGAGCATGCCCAATGCGGTCACTTGACGTGGTGGTAACCCGGTCCTGCGGGGCAAGGATGCCGCGCGGCCAAGCGGGGCGCAATGGGGTCACCGATGGCCTCGCCGTTGGACGGGGCCTCCTATTCGGCGGTCTGGTCAGGAGAAGCTCGGGGGTATCGGACGCCCGGCTGGGCGGTGGCGTTTGCCGTAGCAGGCACCACCGCCCGTTCGGGATAGTGATTTTCTAATTCGCGGCGACCAGGCGCCAGCTCTTGCAGTTCTGGAAGCCGGTCGCCCTGATGCTGTACTCCGACGCGGAGGTGCCCCTGGCCGACCGCGCTGTCGGCCGCGGACAGCCCCCGGTGGAGAGCGGTCAGCCGGTTCCGGTGGTCAAACTGGTAGAGAGCAATGTTCCAGCCATGTCGAGTGCCTGAGCCTGGGCCGGGCTGAGCCATGGGTATTCGTCAGGGTTGGTGATTACGGGTCCGGGCGATCTGTGCTGCGTAGCCCGACCAGTCGGCTCCTGCCTGGTGCATCCAGTGGACGGCGGTTCCGGGGGCGAGGTGGAGGAGGTCGGCCAGGACGGCTGCGGGCATGCGGGAGGCGAGGCCGGTGAGCGCGGCCCGGCGGGCTGTCATGGCGTAGATGCCGTGGTTGCGCAGGCGCTGCCCGAGCCAGCTTGCGGTGATCGGCTGGCCGGGCAGGCTGCCGGGGAACAGCCATGGCGTGGTGGCCGGGGATCCGGTGGCGGCGTGGGAGCGGCCGGTGCGGATCAGTTCGGTGAGGATGACGCCGAGCGGGTCCGGGACGGGAACGTGGTGCTCGCCGAAGCGGATGTGCACGGTGCCGTCGCGGGTGGTGACCTGGCTGGTGGTCATGGCGGCGATCCGGGACAGTTGCTGGCCGTAGAGCAGGAGCAGGCATCCGGCTGCGCGGTCGGTCAGGTCGAGGGTGTCGTCGTGCAGCAGGCGGGCGGCCAGGGTCCAGCGCTGGTCCTGGCTGGCAGCGGTGCCGGCACGGCTGGCCGGGCGGGGGACGTGCAGCACCGCGCAGTGCCCTCGGGCGGCGGCCCAGGACAGGAAGTCGCGGACCTGGCAGGCGCCCGGCCCGGTGGTCAGCCAGTCGTCGATGTCGGCCTGCCTGCACTGCTGCAGTGACCGGCCGTGCCGTACTCGCAACGCCCGCCGCCGTGGCCGTCACGGAACGCGTCACGATACACCGGACGCCAGGCGGAGCGACACAGGTGATGCCCCTGTTCGACGAAGACGGTAACGACGGGAAACGCGCTGCCGCCGCCCCGATTGCTCGCCAAGGACAGGGCTAT
>NZ_JASIAL010000189.1:0-10634 GCF_030042015.1 Trebonia sp.
GGACCGAAACGTGTCAACCTGTTCTTCACCAGCCCGCCATACGCCAACTTTGCCGGGGGCGGGACCACAGTTGTCGTCGCTCGGCGACTCGGACGAGTGGCAGGCGGCTTCGAGATTCACGAGGACTTCATGCTTGAAGCTCGTCGCCGCATCGCTGAAGGCATCGGCGATATGCCCGGTATGCCGGTATCCCGGAACCGGACATTCCGGACAGGCCGATTATCGGGGAAGAAAAGGCCGGTCAGGGGAGGCATTTTCCTTCCCGTTATCCCGGCCCGCGCGTGCAAGGCAAGCGGGAGGGGCTGGCGTGACGGACGGGAAATGGACCGGGACGAAGGCAACCGGTCAGGCGCAGGCATCGCAGCGGGCCAACGACCCGTATTCAGCTCATAGCGCGCCGCGGTGGCCGGGCCCGGCGGCGGCGTTGTGTATCCAGGCGGTGATGGCGTCTTGCCATGACTGGAGGTAGGCGGGGTATTCATCGGCGAATTCACGCAGCTCGCGGCTGGCGGGGCCGGTGAGTGCGGTTAGCTGATAGGTGACTTCGACCTCGCTGTGGCGGTCGGCGGCGCTGACCGTGATCGTCACGGTGCCGGCCTGGTCGCCGGGGGTCACGCGGGCGTAGGAGATGCGCTGGCCTGGTTGCCGGTCTGTCACGAGCCAGATGGTGTGCCGGCCGTGGGCGCTGGTTTCGAAGACGGTTCCCGGCTCGGTGTCGTCGGGGGCCGGGGCCGGGAAGGCGGGGTGCCATCCATGTGCCCAGTCCTGTTCGCCGCGCGGGGTAAACAGGCGGAACGCTTCGCCGGGCGGGAGGGCGACCCGGATGCGGCCGGTGAGCCGCCGGCGCGTGCCGGTCATGGCTCCTTCAGCTTGTGCGCGTCGGCGGCGGTCAGCGTCAGGCCGTAGACGGCCTTGAGCTGGTCGATCTTGGCGAGGACGGGCGGCCCGAACGGGGCCTTGCCCTCGAACGCGTGCAAGACGATGCCTTCGACGAGGTCACCGAGGGACAGGTCGAGGTATTCGGCTAGGCCCTTGAGGACTTTCAGCGTGTTCCGCTCGATGCGAAGGCCGGTCTGCGTCCGCTCAACTGTTACCATGGTAACAATATATCCCCGTAGCGCGACGGTTCGGGGATGATCGGCGCAGCTGAAGTCCTGGCGGCTTGGTCGAGACGTTCGGCTGTCCGTCCGGCCGCCTGCGCGTCGAGTGCGCTTGTCTCGCGCAGCACGCTGCCGATCCAGTCGATCTTCCTGGCGCGGGCGCGCCGGACCAGCGCCCGCCCATCTGGGGTCAGGTCGACGATGACCCCACGGTGGTCACTGCTGTCCGCGCGCCGGATCACCAGGCGGTCGCGTTCGAGCCCGGCGACGAGCTTGGTCATGGTGGGCTGGGCCACTCCCTCGCTGTGGGCGAGGTCCCCGAGCCGGTGCGCTCCTCCGTACCGGAGGGTTGCCAGGACGGAGAACCGCGCCGGCGACAGGCCCAGCTCGCCGTCCAGCAGCCGGAAGTGCCTGGCCGAGTGCTGAATTGCCAGGTACAGCTGCTCTGCGGGTTCCATTGCCAGCAGTATAGTCGATAGCTAGGCTATGGACATGCGGCCAGTGGACCGGCTCGTGGCGGCGGCGCTGCTTGGCCAGGTGACCGAGGTGCGGCGGATGGTCGCGGCCGATCCGGCGCTGCTGTCGGCGCGCAACATGTTCGGCCTGGTCCGCCTGCTGCTGGAACGGGGGGCGGACGTCAACGGCCGGCGAGGGGATGGCATGACGGCGCTGCACTCCGCGTGCTGGCGGGGACTCGGCCGGGTTGCCCAGGAACTCCTCGACGCTGGTGCCGACCCTGCCATCACCGCCGTCGCCGGGCCGCACCGGGGGCAGACGCCCGCGGACACGGCGCTCGCCCAGGGCCATCTTCTCCTTGCCGCTCGGCTGGATGTGCCGGGGCAGTCAGTGTCCAGCCCATACGGCTGATCCTCCCGCCGGCGAAGCTGATCGTGACCAGGCCCGCCATCCCGGCGGCGGCGCCGGGGAATAACTTGGTCCAGGGTCCGGTAGAGCCGGATGACCATCCGCCGTGTGATCGCAACCTTTGACGCGGGAGAACAGCCGTTGAACGAGATCTGGCTTACCTTCCTCAATGGCCCGGACATAGCAGAGCTCGCGCTTGACGACGCCGACGTGCTCACTGCCGTGGAAGATGGACTGCGTGCCCAGGGGCTCGGTCAGACGGTCGTCGAGCCGCGCATGCACCTGATGCCCGACCCCGCGTTCCGGGGCCATTTCAATATTCTGCGAGGCTACATCGCGCCGCTCGGGCTGGCGGGGGTGAAGACCGTCGGCGATTTCGTCGGCAATTACGAGGCCGGGCTGCCCTCCGAGATGGCGTTGCTCACCCTCTTCGACCCGCGCACTGGCATGCCGGTGGCAATCCTCGACGCCACCGCGATAACGGAGATGCGCACCGGCGCCGTCACCGCGCTAGGCGCCCGCCATCTAGCCCGCCCGGATGCCAAGGTGCTCGGGCATATCGGCGCCCGCGGCACGTCGTACTGGAATGTCCGGCTCCTGGACCGGATCTTCGACTTCGCTGAGATCCGGGTCCACTCGCTCCGTCCCGGGAGCCGCGAGGCGTTCGCTGCGCGGCTCGAGCACGACCTCGGCAAGCCCGTCATCGTGGCCGGAGACTGGCGGACCTGCGCAGCGGGCGCGGATATCGTGGTGGAGGCGTCCCGGCTGGACCGGCCGCAGCCGATGCTGAAGACGGAGTGGATCGCGCCCGGCGCGCTCGTCGTGCCGTACGGAACGATGAGCGCGGTCGAGCTCTCGCTGACCGACATCATGGACAAGATCGTCGTGGACGACTGGGGCCAGTGCCGGTCTGGCCCGTTCGGTGCGCTGCGCCAGCACGTCGACTCGGGGCGGCTCAGCGAACAGACATTGCACGGGGAGCTGTGCGAGATCGTCGCTGGCCTTAAGCCGGGCCGTGAGCGCGCCGACGAAACGATCCTGCTCTGGCACCGCGGGCTCTCGCTGTCCGACATCGCGCTGGGTGCCGCGATGCTCAGGAAGGCCGGCGAGCGCGGCATCGGCCAGCGGCTGCGGTTCGCATGACGCCTCCCGCAGTGGTCGTGGACGGGCGCACGCTGTCCCCGGCTGACGTCGCCGCGGTCGCCTGGCACGGCGCGCGGGTGGTCCTCGCCGACGCCGTGATCCCCCTGCTGGAGCGCGAACGCGCCGTCGTCGAGAGCATCGTCGACCGCCAGGTGCCGGCGTACGGCGTGACGACGGGACTGGGCAGCCGGTCCTCGTACGCCCTGCCGCGCGAGGAACTCGCGCGATTCAGCGTCCGCACGGTCCGGGGCCGGGCCAACGCGGTCGGCGGCCCGCTGCCGATCCCGGTTGTGCGCGCTGCCGTACTCGCCCGCGTCAACGGCATTGCGGGCGGCGGCAGCGGAGTGCGTCCTGAGGTCGCACGGCTGCTTATCGACATGCTCAACGCGCGGGTGCACCCGGTGATCCCCGAGGTGGGCTCGATTGGCGCCTCCGACCTGTGCCAGATGGCTCATGTCGGCCTGGTCGTCATCGGCGAGGGCCACGCCGAGGTGTCCGGGCAGATCCTCGACGGCGCGGCGGCACTGCGACGGGCAGGCCTGACTCCTGCTCAGCTCGGCCCGAAGGATGGGGCCGTGCTGTGCGGCGCGAGCCCGCTAGCCGCCGGCCACGGTGCCCTCGCCCTTCATGAGGCGGCGGCCGCTGTGACGCTGGCCCAGGCAGTCGCGGCACTCACGTTCGAGGGCTTCCGTGCCAACACCAGCCCGCTGGATCCCCGGGTGCTGCGCCTGCGGCCGGCCCCCGGGCAATCCAGGGCCGCCGCCGAACTCCTCGCGCTGCTCGCGGGCGGCGAACTGGCCGCCCCCGGCAGTGGCCGGCGCGTGCAGGACCCCATCAGCCTGCGCTGCACGGCGCAGGTGCACGGCTCGCTGCACGCCGCCCTGGACTTCGCCGCCGCCGCGCTGGAACCGGAGCTCAACGGCTGTGGTGACAACCCGGTCGTGCTGGCCGACACTAACGAGATCCTCTCCTCAGGCAATTTCCACACCCCGGCTCTGGCGCTGGCCTTCGACACCCTCGCGCTGGCCGTCGCGCAGACCGCGGCAGTCTCGGCAGCGCGAATGCAGCGGCTGCTCGACTCCGCTGTCAGCGGACTGCCCGCCAACCTCTCGGTCTACGGCCCCGAACGCTCGGGCTTCGCGCCCCTGGCCAAGACCGCGCAGGCCCTCGTCGCCGAGATCCGTGCCGGGTCGGCGCCGGTGTGTGCCGATCCGCGCTACGGCGCGGACGCCGTCGAGGACGACTCGACCAACGCCTCGCTCGGGGCCCGGCGGCTGACGGCGATCCTCACCCGGCTGACCCAGCTCCTCGCCGTGGAAGCCGTGGCCGCCGCGCAGGCGGTGGACCTGGCGGCTCCGGCCGCCCTGGGGCAAGGGCCGCAGCTCCTGCACCGTGCGATCCGGGATGTCGTCCCGCACCTGGACGACGACTGGCCTGGCGGAATGGACGTGAACCGGGTGGTCGATCAGGTCCTGGGGTCGGCCGAGGTACAGCGGGAGCTCGGCGCACTGATCGGCCAGGCATCCGGGCTGACCAGTGAGCGGTAGTGCGCGGAGTCGTGCGCCCGGACAACTGTCCTTTTCCCGCTTTGGCGTCCGCGCCAACAGGCCAGATGCCCGTATTCACCGCGATAGACCGGTCCCGAACCCGCGCGTACGATCAGTTAAATAGGTGCCGAAGCTCCAGGGGAGGTGAGGTGAGGTGAGCAAGCAGGTACGGCTGACGGAGCCGCTCGTGCGGGTAAACGGGGAACTGCGCCCGGCGAGCTGGGACGAAGCCCTGGATCGCGCGGCCGCGGGGTTCGCGCTTGCCAGGGACCGCGACGCCACGAAGTCGTTCGGAATGTTCAGCTGCTCCAAAGCGACGAACGAGATGAATTACGCGGCGCAGAAATTCGTCCGCACCGTGATGGGCAGCAATAACATCGATAGCTGTAACCGCACTTGACACGCCCCTAGTGTCGTCGGTCTGGCGGCAGTGTTCGGAGCTGGTGGCGGCACCAGCTCCTACCGGGAGGCGGAAGACGCCGACCTCCTGGTCCTATGGGGCTCGAACGCGCGGGAAGCTCACCCGATCTTCTTCCACCATGTCCTGAAGGGCCTGCGCAACGGCGCCCGGATGTACGCGGTGGACCCGCGGCGGACTTCGTCCGCCCAGTGGGCGGACGCATGGCTGGGCATCCACGTCGGCTCTGACATCTCGCTGGCGAACGCGATCGGCAACGAGATCATCGCGGCCGGGCTTGTCAACGAGGCCTTCATCGACCGCGCCACGACCGGGTTCGACGCCTACGCCGAAGCCGTGCGGCAGTACCCGCTGGAGCGGGCCGAGCACGACACCGGCGTGCCGGCCTCCCTGATCAGGCAGTTCGCGCACGACTACGCCCGTGCCGACCGGGCGCAGATCCTGTGGACGCTCGGCGTCACCGAGCACCACAACGCCTCCGACAACGTGTTCGCGCTGATCAACCTCTCACTGCTCACCGGGCACATCGGCCGGTACGGCTCCGGCCTTGTCCCGCTGCGCGGGCAGAACAACGTGCAGGGCGGCGGCGACATGGGGGCCATCCCCAACAAGCTGACCGGGTTCCAGGACATCGAAACCGACATGGCGGCCCGCGCCAAGTTCGAGAAGGCGTACGGGGTCAAGCTGCCCGCCAAGCGGGGCATGCACCTGTCGCAGATGTGGGAGGCCATGGAGCACGGCGAGCTCACCGCCTGCTACATCGTCGGCGAGAACCCGGTGCGCTCCGAGGCCGAGACCAGCCGGACCCGCAAGCTGCTCGAAGGCCTGGAGCACCTCGTCGTGCAGGACATGTTCCTGACCGACACCGCGCTCGCGGCCGACATCGTGTTCCCGGCGACGGCCACGTGGTGCGAGGCAGAAGGCACGGTCACCAGCAGCGAGCGCCGCGTGCAGCGGGTCCGCAAGGCGCTCGAGCCGCCGCCAGGTGTCAGGGACGACATTGAGATCATCTGCGAGCTCGCCCGCCGCCTCGGCACGGACTGGGGCCACCCGACCGCCGAGGACCTGTGGAACGAGCTGCGCACCCTGTCGCCCATGCACGCGGGCATGAGCTACCAGCGCCTTGAGGAGCTCGGCGGCATCCAGTGGCCCTGCCCCTACGACGGTCACCCCGGCACCCTGTTCCTGCACGCCCGGCTGTGGGAGGAGGACCCGGCCAAGCGCGGCAACCCCGCGCCGTTCACGCCGGTGGAGCAGGAAGACCCGATCGACCAGCTATCCGCCGAGTTCCCGATCCGGCTGACCACCGGCCGCCGGCTGGACTCCTACAACACCGGCGTGCAGTCCGGGCAGTACGCGACGCCGATCCGGCGGCCCGAGACGCTCAACCTGTCGCCAGAGGACGCGGCCCGGCTTGGCTTCGCCGAAGGCGAGTCGGTGATCGTCTCCTCGCGCCGCGGGTCGCTGGTGGCGCCCGTCCATATCGACACCCAGCTGAGGGAAGGGCTCGCCTTCATGACCCTGCACTTCCCCGAGCAGGTCGAGACCAACGTGCTCACCCTGGACGTCTGGGACCCGAAGTCAGGCACCGCCGAGTTCAAGGCCACTGCCATCAGGATCGACAAGCTGGACACGAACGGCGGGGGCGCTCATGCCTCCCCAGAACGCACGCACGCGGAGGTGGGTAGGTAAGTGGACCTGCGGCTCGGGGCTGCGGTGCCCGCGACCGGCGAAGAGCGGGCCGCGATCGCGTCGGTACTGGGGCCGCCGGAGACCGGCTGGGAAGGCGGGCGGCGCCAGGCCGCCGACGGGCACGTCGCGTTCGGCGGCCACGCCGCCCGCGCCAGGCGGCACCTGCTGATTCCCGTGCTGCACGCGGTGCAGGAGCGGGTCGGCTGGATCAGCCCGGGAGCGCTCGACCACATCTGCGAGCGGCTGACCGTCCCGCCGGCCGAGGCGTACGGCGTCGCCTCGTTCTACGCCCTGTTCCGCACCACCCCCTCCCCTGGCGCGGTCGTCCACGTCTGCGACGACCTGGCCTGCCAGGTCGCCGGCGCGGAGGAACTGTGCGGGCAGATGACACGGCGGTTCGGCGCAGAAGGCGAGCGGTCCGCCTTCAACGGCACCGGCGTCACCTGGCAGCGCAGCCCCTGCCTTGGCCAGTGTGACCGCGGCTCGGCCGCGCTGATCCAGCGCGCGGGCGCGGACCCGGCGCGGGTCGGGCTGGCGCCCGCGGACCCGGACCAGATATGGCAGGCCCTGTCCCCCGGGACGCCTGCAAATCCCTCCCCGCTCGTACCACAGCTAGAAAACGGGTCATCCCGAACGCTGCGGCTGCTTCGCCGCGTCGGCCAGGTAGACCCGGCATCGCTCGGGTCGTACCGGGCGGCAGGCGGGTACGCGATGCTCCGCCGCGCGGTCGCCGTCGGCCCCCAGGGCGTGCTGCGCGAGATCAAGGACGCCAAGCTGCTCGGCCGCGGCGGCGCCGCGTTCCCGACCGCGACCAAGTGGGAGGGCGTGGCCGGCAACCCGGTCCGGCCGCATTACGTCGTCTGCAACGCCGACGAGTCAGAGCCAGGCACGTTCAAGGACCGGGTGCTGATGGAGGAAGACCCGTACGCCCTGGTCGAGGCCGTCACGATCATGGGGTACGCCTGCGGCGCCGAGCAGGGCTACATCTACATCCGCGGCGAGTACCCGCTGGCGGAAGCGCGGCTGCGGCACGCGGTCGGGCAGGCCCGCGCCCGCGGTCTCCTCGGCGCGGACGTGATGGGCGAGGGGTTCAGCTTCGATATCGACGTCAGGCGCGGCGCCGGGGCGTACATCGCGGGCGAGGAAACCGCGCTGATCAACTCGATCGAGGGCAAGCGCGCCGAGCCGCGCAACAAGCCGCCGTTCCCCGCCCAGGTAGGCCTGTTCGGCAAGCCGACCGCGATCAACAACGTGGAGACGCTGCTGTCGGTGCTGGAGATCCTGCGGATCGGCGGGCCCGCGTTCGCCTCGATCGGGACGGCGAACTGGACAGGAACCCGGCTGTTCTGCCTGTCCGGGTGCGTGGAGCGGCCAGGGCTTTACGAGCACGAGTTCGGGATCACGCTGCGGCAGGTGATCGACGCGGCGGGCGGCGTCCGCGGCGGGCGGCCGCTGCAGGCCGTGCTCCTGGGCGGGGCGGCGGGCTCGTTCGTCACCCCAGACGTGCTGGATACCCCGCTGACGTTCGAGGCGCTGCGCGCGATCGGGGCGACGCTGGGGTCCGGGGTGGTCCTCGTGCTCGACGACACGATCGACATCGCCGGCCTGCTGCGGCGGATCACCCAGTTCTTCCGCGACGAGTCGTGCGGGCAGTGCGTCCCGTGCCGGGTCGGGACCGTGCGCCTGGAGGAAGTGATGGCGCGGATGGCGCGGGGCGCGCCGTTCGGCTCGGCCGCGCAGGAGCGCGCCCTGCTGACAGACATCGTCTCGGTGACCAGGGACGCCTCAATCTGCGGTCTCGGCCAGACCGCGGTCTCCGCGGTAGAGTCGGCACTGCGCCTTGGCCTCATCGACAGCATGCCTTCATAGCGAGCGTGGGGAGCTGACATGACCGCGGTGTTCCTGGACACCCCCCGGCGGCTGGTGGACGTGACGATCGACGGGGAGACGGTGCGCGTCCCCGAGGGCGCCACGCTGCTCGACGCGTGCCGCCAGCAGGGCATCGACACGCCCACGCTGTGCTACCTGGAGAACCTCACCCCGGTGAACGTGTGCCGGGTGTGCGTCGTGGAGGTCGAAGGGTCGCGGACGCTCGTGCCGGCGTGCTCGCGCAAGGCCGAGCAGGGCATGACCGTGCACACCGACTCCGAACGCGTCCGCACCAGCCGCAAGATGGTCCTTGAGTTCCTGTCCTCCTCCGCCGACCTCTCGCTGGCCTCCCCCGACGTGCGCAGGTGGGTGTCGAACTACGGCGTGGATCCGGGCCGGTACGGCCCGCCCGCCGCCGATCACGCCGCGGGGGAACGGGACGCGACCCGCCCTGGCGAGCACCACGCGACCGACGGCGCCGCCGCCGGCACGGTCAGGCAGCCGGTCAAGTACGACAACGACAGCTACGTCCGCGACTATTCGCGCTGCATCCTCTGCTACAAGTGCGTGGAGGCGTGCGGGCCGGACGCGCAGAACACGTTCGCGATCGCGGTGGCCGGCCGCGGGTTCGACGCCCGCATCTCCACCGAGTTCGACGTGACCCTGCCCGACTCGGCCTGCGTGTACTGCGGCAACTGCATCGGCGTCTGCCCCACCGGGGCCCTGATGCCCGCCAGCGAGTACGTCATGCGCCAGGCCGGGACCTGGGATGAGTCCAGGCAGACCGTGACGACCACGATCTGCCCGTACTGCGGCGTCGGCTGCAACCTCGAACTGCACGTGCAGGACAACCGGATCGTCAAGGTGACCTCCCCGCTCGACCACGACGTCGGCAACGGCCACCTGTGCGTGAAGGGCCGGTTCGGCTTCGAGTTCGTGCAGCGCCGGGCCGGGGAGTCCTGAGGCTCCCGGTACGGGCGCCGGTGCGGGTTGCCGCGCGCAATTAGAAGCGCCTTCGGCTGCCGGCCGGTCTGGGTGCTCGCTACTGTGCGCGAGTGCTCGGGACCGGGTGGAGCGCAGTCGCCGCCTTGGCCGCGGCCTTCCTGATCCCCGCAGTGGCCACGCCTGCGGGCGTTTCGGGTGGCTAGCAGTGCGGCACCGGCGCCTGCTTCACATGAAGTTGCGGGTGTGCAGCGCCGATAGTTCGGCCGCCTCGTCCGGCGGGAAGCCGATGAAGGCCAGGCGCCGCCGCCGTCCCTCATCCATTGCCTGCTGAAGCTGCTGTACCGCGGCGAAACCCCGGCCGATGGCGTCGGGCTCCCATGAGCCAGCGGCGAGCAGCACCAGCGCGTCGAAGACCTCGTTGTTCAGTCCGGCCGTTTCGGTGAGGGCGGCATGCCGCCGCTCGACCGCCTGCCGCAGCAGGCCCAGGTAGCCCGGGTCGGCGCGGGCCGCGTGAGCGGTGTGTGCGACCCCGAACGCGACGTGGCGCGCCTCGTCGCGCAGTGCCAGCCGGGTGACGTCCGCGGTGACGGGGTCCGGAGCATGCCGGTGCAGGAACCGCAGCAGGTCCACGAACGTGCCCTCGCCCAGCACCGACAGCAGGAAGCTCGCGGTGGTGAAGTCGGGCTCGGTCAGCAGCGTCTGCAGGGATGCGCGCCCGCCCGCGCTGGAGGTGCCGAGTGGGCCGCCGGCCAGCATGGCCCGCCGGCTGAACACCTCGACGTGCCGCGCCTCGTCGGCGGCCTGCGTCGCGAGCAGCTGCATTACCTCACGGAAGTGCGGGTGGACCTGGCTGAGCAGCCTAGCCGGGATGATGAGCGCTGCCTGCTCGTTCTCGACGAGGTAGGTCATTACCTGCACGACCGCGCGCTCTGCGGTCTCGGGCAGGTGAACCTGCGCCGACCAGTCGACGGCGGTTGCCGGGTCCCACTGCGCGGCGGCCGCTGCAGCGTACAGGCGTGGCGCGATATCGGCCCAGACATGGTCCCGGTCGGCCCA
>NZ_JASIAL010000190.1:0-15179 GCF_030042015.1 Trebonia sp.
CTCGGCATCGTGAAGACCGGCAAGGAAGCAGACGTGTACCTCATCCGCCGGGGCGTGCCGGGCACGAGCTGGTCGTGCCTGCTCGCGGCGAAACGGTACCGCGAGACGCAGCACCGGCTGTTCCACCGGGACGCCGGCTACCTGGAGGGCCGCCGTACCCGCGACGTCAGGGAAAGCCGCGCGATGGCCAGCCGCACCGCGTTCGGCAAGGAGATGATCGCCAAACAGTGGGCGAACGCCGAGTTCGGTGCGCTGCGCGAGCTGTACGCCGCTAAGGTTCCCGTCCCCTACCCGGTGCAGATCACCGGGACCGAGGTGCTGCTTGAATTCATCGGCGACCCGGACGGCACCGCGGCGCCCCGGCCGGCCGAGACCCGCCCGGGGGGCACGGAGCTGGCCAGCCTGTGGGGCCAGCTCGTGCACGCCCTCGTCACGCTGGCCAGGCACGGGCTGGCGCACGGGGACATGTCCGCCTACAACCTGCTCGTGCACCACGGCAGGCTGGTGCTGATCGACCTGCCGCAGGTGGTCGACGTGATCTCCCATCCGAACGGGCGCTCGTTCCTCACCAGGGACGCCCGGAACACCGCGACGTGGTTCGCCGCCCGCGGGCTGGCCGCCGCGGACCCGGACAAGCTGGCGCGCCTCCTGCACCAGGAGGCGCGCCTGGAATGATCCCTCATACCTTCTGCTTGACCGTGATCTTGCCGTTCCGCATCGTGCCGAGCCGCTGGGCCCGGCGGGCGACGGTGCTGTCGTGGGTCACGATGATCAGCGTCAGGCCCTTTTGCTGCCACAGCTTCTCGAGCAGGCCGATGATCTCGTCGCGGGTGTCCTCGTCGAGGTTGCCTGTCGGCTCGTCGGCGAGCAGCACCTTGGGCTCCTTCACCAGCGCGCGGGCGATCGCCACGCGCTGCTGCTGACCGCCCGACAGCTCGCCCGGCAGGTGCCGCAGGCGGTCACCGAGCCCGACCGAGCTCAGCGCCTCGGCCGCGCGGGCACGCCGGGAGCCGTCGCTGACCCCGAGCGGGACCAGCGCGGTCTCCACGTTCTCCTGCGCGGACAGCGTGGGGATCAGGTTGAAGGTCTGGAAGATGAAGCCGATCGACTCGGCCCGCATCTTCGTCATCTGGGTTTCCCGCAGCCTCGTCAGCTCGCGCCCGTCGAAATCGACGGAGCCTGAGGTCGCCCGGTCGAGGCCGCCGAGGATCTGCAGCAGCGTGGTCTTGCCGTGCCCGGTCGGTCCCTGGATGGCCAGCCACTCGCCGTCGGGGATATCGAGGTCCACGCCGCGCAGCGCGTGGACTGTCCCGCGCCCCTTGGGGTAGTCCTTCGTGACACCCGTGAGCTTGTACATGACTTGTATTCTCCCTGGGATCCGGGTCAGGCGACCTTGGACAGTGCGTCGGCCGGGCGCAGCCGCGCCGCCCGCCAGCCGCCGAGCGAACCGGCGATCAGCCCGCCGAGGACTGCGAGGACCACCGCGGCGACCACCGCGGTGATCGTGACCGTCGCGGTCAGGTGGACTACCGCCGACGCCGGGTGCGCCGCGCTCGTGAACGCGCCGCGGAACGGGTTGCTGCCGCCCGTAGTGCTCCCGCCGGGGGCCGCGCCGCTGGTGGGGAACCCGCCGGCGCCGCCGCCGGGGAACCCGCCGGCGCCGGTGCCGCCGGCGCCGAAGAACCGGGCGCCGCCCGGCGTGGCCGAGCCCGTGACGCTGGACGCCAGGTCCGCGGTCAGCGGCCCGCTGAACTTGCCGACAAGCGCGGCGCCGAGGAAGCCGAGCCCGACGCCGATCGCCCCGCCGATGATCCCGACGGTGATCGACTCGCCCATGACCTGGCCGACGATCCGGCTGGTCTTCCAGCCGAGCGCCTTGAGCGTGCCGAACTCCCTGATGCGCCGCGTCACCGCGCTCATCGTGAGCAGGCTGGCCAGCAGGAACGCCGCGATGAGGACCGCGATCGCGAGCCACTTGCCGAGGTCATTGGCCAGCGTCGCAGCGCTGGACAGCGACCCGGTGACCTCGCTGGCCAGCGTGTTCTGGTCGGTGATGGTCGAGCCAGGCACGTCCTTGGAAATCGTGCCCGCCAGCGAGTTGATGTCCGAGGAGCTGCTCGCCGCGACGTAGATCGTGTTGACGTCGTTCTTCATGTCGGCGAGCGTCTGCGCGACGCCTAGCGGGATGTACACGTCGGCCGGGGTGTCGCCCGCGGGCTCGCTGACGAGCCCGACGATCTTGAAGTTGGTCGCCTTGCTCTTGGAGTCACCGATCGCGATCGTGTCGCCGACCTTCAGCTTGTTCGACGTGGCGTAGCTCGCGTCGACCAGCGCGACGTCGGACGACTCGTCGGCCGTGGTGAAGGTCCGCCCCGAGCTGATCTTGCCGGTGCTGAGCGGGCCGAGCTCGCCGTTGGCGATGTCCACGCCGTTCACGATGAAGCTGTTGCTGTCGATGCTGACGTGGAAGCTGCTCGGGTTGCTGCTGCCGCTGCTGCTGCTGCCGCCGGTGCCGAAGAACCCGCCGCTGCTGCCGCTGCTGCCGCTGTTGTTGAAGTTGATCGCAGGCACCGTGCCGCTGGTGGTCCGGTCGGTCAGCGTCAGCCCGCCAGCCGCCGCGGCCACGTCCTGCAGCCTGGCGATGTCGGTCACGTAGGTAGAGCTGAGGGACGACAGCGTGATGTCGCTGGTGAGCGTGTTGTCGTCGATCTTGGTGCCGGCCTTGGGCCGGGACTTCGACCCGATTCCCTGGGTGAAGCTGAACCCGAACCCGCCGCCGCCGCTGGTGCTGGTGGTCGGGGCCTTGGTCACGGTGATGTCCGTGCCCACGCCGTACAGCGAGTGCAGGACGGAGGCCTGGGCGTTCTTGACCCCGGCGGACGCCGCGGTCACCGTGATCACCAGGCCGATTCCCAATGCCAGGCCTATTGCTATGAAAAGGGCCTGGCGCATGCGGCGTCGCAGCTCGCGCCATAGGTACGTGAAGAACATCGGACTCCTCAACGGACTCAGCTTTAGTGGCGGCGCGGGTTCGCCGCGCAGGGAACAACCGCCCCGCGCCCGCGGCCGCGCCATTTCACAGCTTGGCGGGCTTACCTGAGGGGTCGCTGAATGGGAACTGCGAACAAGCAGGAATCCGCGGCGCTTGCTAGCTTTCGCGCAGGGCCCGGATTCCCTCTTTCAGTGAGCTCATCGTGGCGATGACGGCCGACGGCTCGTAGCCGCAGTGCGCCATGCAGTTCGCGCACCGCGGGTCCTTGCCACGCCCGTACTTGTCCCAGTCGGTCGTCTCGACAAGCTCCCTGTAGGTCGGGACGTAGCCGTCGGACATCAGGTAGCAGGGCTTTTGCCAGCCGAACAGCGAGTACGACGGGATCGACCACGCCGTGCACTCGTACTCGACCTTGCCCTCGAGGAAGTCCAGGAACAGCGGCGTGTGCATCAGGCGCCACCGCTTGCGGCGGCCGTCCGCGAACGCCTTGCGGAACATCTCGCGGGTCTCTTCCACGCCGAGGAAGTGCTCCTGGTCCGGTGCCTTCTCGTAGGCGTAGCCCGGCGAGATCTGCATGTCGTCGACCTTCAGGTCGTCGTTGAGGAAGTTCAGCACGTCGATGACGGTCTGCGGCGTGTCGGTGTTGAAGAACGTGGTGTTCGTGTTGACCTTGAACCCGCGCTCCTGCGCCATCTTGATCGCCGCCACGGCCTGGTCGAACACGCCTTCCTTGGAGACCGACTCGTCGTGCCGCTCGCGCAGCCCGTCGATGTGCACCACCCAGCGGAAGTACGCCGACGGGGTGAACTTGTCGAGCTTCTTCGGCAGCAGCAGCGCGTTCGTGCACAGGAACACGAACTTCTTGCGCTTGATCAGTTCGGCCACGATCACTTCGATCTGCGGGTGCATCAGCGGCTCGCCGCCGGCGATCGACACCATCGGCGCGCCGGATTCCTCGATGGCCGCGATCGCCTGCTCCACGGGCATCCGCTGCTTCAGCACCGAGGCCGGGTGCTGGATCTTGCCGCAGCCGGCGCACTTGAGGTTGCAGGCAAAAAGCGGCTCAAGCTCGACGAGCAGCGGGAACTTCTTGTTGCCCGACAGCTTCTGCTTCATCAGGTGCGCCCCGATGCGCATGCTGACGCGAAATGGCATAGACATTAGCCTCGTACCTCCCTGGGCAGGCCGAACTGGACAGATTCGGTTGTGGTGACCCGCTCGGCCACCGTGACCGCGCCAAGCCCGGACAGCGCGGAGATGATCTCGCTGACCACCGCGGGGGGCGCCGACGCCCCGGCGGTCAGCCCGACCACGGAAACGCCGGACAGCCAGGACAGCTCGATGTCCGCGGCGCCGTCGATCAGGTAGGCGGGCGTGCCCGCCCGCTGGGAGCGCTCCACCAGCCGCACCGAGTTGGAGGAGTTCTTCGAACCCGCGACGAGCACGAGATCCGCGTCCTGCGCGACCGCGTGCACCGCCGCCTGCCTGTTCGTGGTGGCGTAGCAGATGTCGTCGCTGCCCGGGGCGCGCGTCTGCGGGAACCGTTCGTGCAGCGCCGCGGCCACGTCGGCGGCCTCGTCCACGGCGAGCGTGGTCTGCATCAGGTAGGCGACCTTGTCCGGGTCCCGCGGCCGCAGCGCGGCGACGTCAGCGACGGTCTGCACGAGCACCGTCGATTCGGGCGCCTCGCCGAGGGTGCCTTCCACTTCCTCGTGCCCGGCATGCCCGATCAGCGCGACCGTGTAGCCCTCGCGGGCGAACCGGCGCGCCTCGGCGTGCACCTTCGACACCAGCGGGCAGGTCGCGTCGATCACCGACAGCCCGCGGCCCGACGCGGCGTCCCGCACCGCGGGCGACACCCCGTGCGCGGAGAACACCACGGTCGCGCCGTCCGGCACCTCGTCAAGCTCGTCGACGAACACCGCCCCGCGCTGTTCCAGGTCGGCGACCACGCGGGTGTTGTGCACGATCTGCTTGCGCACGTACACGGGCGCGCCGCGCAGGTCAAGCGCCCGCTCGACGATCTCGATGGCGCGCTCGACCCCGGCGCAGAACGACCGCGGCCCGGCGAGCAGCACCGTCCGCTGCGCGCACGCTGCGGCCCACCGCTCGGCGACCGGCGCGGCGAGCCGCAGCGACCGCAGCGCCGCCAGCCCGCCGCTGACGATCCCTGGCCCGACGCCGACGTCGGAGACCGCCCTGATCACGGCCACCGGCCGCCCGTCGGCGGCGCCCACGAGCACGGCCGACTCCATGTCGGCCGCGAGGTAGCCCTGGGCGGCGAGCTTGGCGCGCTGCGAAGACCGCACCAGCGAGGGGACGGTGGCCAGCTTCCCCGGCCGCGCCGGCAGCCCCGCCCGCCGCAGTTCCGCCGCGAGCAGCTCGGCGCCGGGCAGCGAGACCGTGCCGCTGGCGTCGGTCACCTCGGCGGCGACGACGAGGTCTCCCGGCTTGAGGTCCGGGCAGACGCCCGCGGCCGTGCCCATCACGATCAGCGCGCCGAACGAATCCGGCTTGCTCTCCCGGACAGCCTTCGCCGCGCGGGTGGCGCCCATGCCGGTGCGCTGCACGCGGCTGGCCGGGTCGCGCAGGCCGCGGCGCACCGCGTTGGCCTCAAGCCGCAGCGGCGCGAGCACCACAAGGCCCGCGGTCGCGCCGGCGGGCTCGGCGGTGTCAGCCGCGCCGGCGGTCCTTGGCTGCGGGATCGTCTCGGTCATGACTCGTACCTCACATATCGGCCGAGCGCGCTGACGGGGAAGGCCAGGCGGTACAGGTGGTAGTTCAGGTAGAAGTCGCCAGGAAAGCCGGTCCCCGTGAACTGCGGCTCGTCCCAGGTACCGTCGGGCCGCTGGGTGGCGGCCAGCCAGCGGACGCCGCGCGTGACGGCCGCGGTGTCCCGCTCGCCCGCGGCGAGCAGCGCGAGCAGCGCCCAGGCGGTCTGCGAGGCGGTGGAGGCGCCCTTGCCCGACCAGCCCGCCGGATCGTCGTAGGAGCGCAGGTCCTCGCCCCAGCCGCCGTCGGCGTTCTGGTGCGCCTGCAGCCAGCCGACCGCGCGGCGGATCTGCGGCTTGCCCGGCTTGACCCCGGCGGCGATCAGCGCGGGCACGACGGCGCCGGTGCCGTAGATGTAGTTGGCGCCCCAGCGGCCGAACCACGACCCGTCGCTTTCCTGGTTGCGCAGCAGCCAGACCACGCCGCGGCGGCAGGCCAGTTCGCCGGCCAGGCCCTCGGCGGCGAAGGCCTCCACGATGTGCGCGGTGACGTCGGCGCTCGGCGGGTCGATGACCGCGCCGAAGTCGCAGAACGGCAGCCTGGTCACCAGCTCGCGGGTGTTGTCCGCGTCGAACGCGCCCCAGCCGCCGTCCTTGCACTGCATCCCTTCCAGCCAGCGCAGCCCCCGGTTGATGGCCTGACGGCCGTCAACCGCGGTGCGCCGCAGCGCCAGGATCACCTCGGCGGTGTCGTCGGTGTCGGCGTAGTTGTCGTTGTCGAACTCGAACGCCCAGCCGCCGGGTGGCGTGTGCGGACGGCGGACCTGCCAGTCCCCGCGCTGGCGTATCTCCTCGCCGAGCACCCACCGCGCGGCGCGGGTCAGCGCCGGGTGGCCGGCCGGCAGGCCGGCGTCGGCGAGCGCGGTCATCGTCAGCACGGTGTCCCACACAGGGGACTGGCACGCCTCCAGGCGGCGGGTGCCGTTCTCCCTGATCGTGAACCGCTCCAGGCCCGCGACCCCCTTCTTCATGACCGGGTGGTCCAGGCCGAAGCCCAGCAGGTTAAGCCCCATGAGCGAGTACACCCACGGCGGCTGGATGCCGCCCCAGCAGCCGTCGGCCTCCTGGCGGGCGATGATCCAGTCCGCGCAGCGGCGCAGCGCGGCGCGCCTGGCCCGCCCGGGGATCCGGACCTTGTGCAGCGCCTTGTCCAGGCCGGTGAAGAACAGTGACCAGGGGTCGTGTTGGCCGGCCTTTCCCGGCAGCCCGGGGACCTTGGCGTGCAGCTCACCGATCGTGAACGGGACCGGCCTGGCGGGCTTGAACGACGCGACGACGGCGAGGGCGACGATCGTCTGCCTCGCCCAGCAGCCCCAGTCGTAGATGTTCAGCGGGAACCACGACGGCAGGTAGATGATCTCCGGCGGGATCACCGGCAGGTCGTCCCAGGACCACAGGCCGGACAGGGCCAGCCAGATCCGGGTGAACACCCGGGTCGCCGTCACGCCGCCGCTGTCGGTGATCGCGTCGGCGGCGAGCTTCATGTGCGGCGCGTCGGGCTCGTCGCCGGCCAGCCGCAGGGCGACGTAGGCCTCGACGGTCGTTGACAGGTCGGCGGGGCCGCCGAAGAAGTTCGCCCAGGTGCCGTCCGCGCGCTGCTTGCTCCTGATCCAGCCTGCCGACTCGGCCGCGAGCTCGGGGGTGAGGATGCCGAGGAAGTGACGAAGCAGCAGGTCTTCCGCGTCCATGGTGACGTTCGTCTCGAGCTCGCCCTGCCACCACCCGCCGGGGTCCTGCAGGCCGAGCAGGTGGTCACGCGCCCGCGCAAGCGCGGCGGCCGCGACGTCGCTGACCGTGGCGTCCTCCGTGACTGTGACCTTCACCACTGCCTGGCCGTGATGAACTCCGCGATCGCCATGAACTCGGCGCGCACGTCGGCGGACACGCCGATGCCGTCCAGGCTGTCGGCGGCGGCGGCCAGCCGCTGGTCGGCCTCCTGTTCGGCCCACTGCCTGCCGCCGGCCGCGACCACGAGGTCGGCCGCGCGGGTCAGGTCGTCCTCGGTGAGCTCGCCGCTGCTGGCCAGGATCTGCGCCAGTTCCCTGGCGGCCGGCGTCCCGCTGGTCAGGGCCGCGACCACGGGCAGCGACTTCTTGCGGGCGCGCAGGTCGGAGCGGACCGGCTTGCCTGTCACCTCAGGCGCGCCCCAGATGCCGAGCAGGTCGTCGGTCAGCTGGAACGCCAGGCCCACGTGCCCGCCGAACTCCGCCAGGCCCATCGCCATCTCCGGCGGCGCGCCCACGTGCACCGCGCCGATCGTGCAGGCGCAGGCCATCAGCGCGGCCGTCTTGTCGCCTGCCATCTGCAGGCACTCGGCCAGCGTCACGTCGCCGCGCTTCTCGAACGCCAGGTCCTCGCCCTGCCCGGCGATCAGCCGCTGCACGGCGGTGGACAGGCAGCGCGCCGCCCAGGGGCCGCCCGGCGCCATCTCCTCGAGCAGCAGGTCGTTGGCGAGCGCCAGCATCGCGTCCCCGACGAGGATCGCGGCGCCGACGCCGAACACCGTCCACGCTGTCGGCCGGTGCCGCCGCTCGGTGTCGCCGTCCATGATGTCGTCGTGCAGCAGCGAGAAGTTGTGCACGAGCTCGACCGCGACCGCGGGGGTCACGCCGCGCTCCGGGGCCGCGCCGGCGGCGCGGGCGGACAGCAGGGCGAGCGCGGGGCGCAGCGCCTTGCCGCTGCCCACGCGGACTGGGTTGCCGTCCGCGTCGGCGAGGCCGTAGTGATACGCGGCGACCCGTCGCACGCCAGGGCTGAGCCGGCTGAGCGCGGCCTCCGTCGCCGGTCCAACCAGGTCACGCGCCACGGCGACACCGGCAGGCATCACGACCGTCACGAGCGCACCCCCTTTACTCTCGCGTTGCTCACTTGATTCACGGCATCCTCGACAATTCCTGGCACATGCCCATTCGATCCCGGTGGGGAGGGAGGGGCGCCGTCCGCGGGGGACGGGTCGTTCGCGTCCGCGGGGGGCGGGGCTCTGTCCGCCCGGGGCGGGTCGTTCGCGTCCGCCGGGGACGCGGCTCTGCCGTCCGCGCGGGGCCGGATGTGCGCGCCGGGCCGGGTGGCGGTTCCCTCCAGCGCCTCGCGCAGGGCGAGCACGGCGTTTAGGCCGCTGCGCACGGCGCCCTCCATCGTGTCCGGCCAGCCGGTGTCGGTCCACGACCCGGCGAGCACCAGGCCGGGCAGCGCGGTCGCCGGCTTCGGGCGCAGCCGCGCGGTCCCCGGCACCTGGCGGAACGTCGCCCGCCGCTCCCTGGTGACGAAAAACTCCGTCACGGTTGCCTCGCGCGCGGCCGGGAACAGCTCGGCCAGCGCGGGGACGAACTGCTCGCGCAGCGCCGCCGCCGGGACGTCCACGTGCTCATCCGCCGCCGACAGCGAGATCGCCAGGTACTGCCCGTCGTCGCCGCGGGCGTGCATGCCGGAGATCCGCGTGCGGTCGAAGACCCACTGCACCGGCGAGTCCACCGCCGCCGCGAACGGCACGTCCATGACCTTCCTGTCGTAGATCACGTGCACGTTCACGATCGGCGCGGCGCCGAGCCCGGCCCAGCCATCGACGGTCGCGGCGGGCAGCGCGCCCGCGGGAACCAGCTTCGCGGCCGCCTCGTGCGGCACCGCGAGCACCACGGCGTCGGCGGCGATGACCTCGTCCGGGTCCTGCGCGCGGGCGATCCGCACCCCGAACGCGGCGCCGCCCTGCTTCGCGTCGATCGCGGCGGCCTTGGCGTTCACCCGCACGGTGGCGCCGAGCTTGCCGAGCAGCCGCGCCGCGGCCGCGCCGTGCAGCTCGCCGAGCGACAGCGCGGGCACGCCGATGTCGGCGGCGCCCGCGCCGCCGAGCAGCCCGGTGCGCACCACCGTGGCGGCCAGCGCCAGCGAGCCCTCGTCGCCTGGGACGTTCAGCGAGGAGACAGAAAACAGGTCCCACAGCGCGCGGCGCGCCCGCTCGTCCTGGCCGTGCGCGGCGAGCCAGTCACCGAACCGCACCTCGTCCGTCGCCGGGTCCGCCGGGTCGACGCGGCGCATGGCGAGGGCTGCCGCAGGCACCCGGGATCGTTCGGGATAGGAAAGCAGCGGGTACCTGGCCAGGGCCGGCAGCATATGCAGGGGGGCGGGGAGCCGGTTCCTGCGCAGCCTGGTGCGGCGGGCCGGGGTGAGGACGGTCACGTCGAAGCGGGCCTGCAGGGGCGCGTGGACGGCCATGCCGAGTCGGTCGAGCAGGCCGCGGTAGGCCGTGCAGCAGCGCAGGTACACGTGCTGGCCGGTGTCCACCACCAGGCCGTCCCTGCTGAACGACATCGTGGCGCCGCCAAGCCGCGGCTTTGCCTCGAGCAGCGTGACGTCCGCGCCGGCCTGGCCCAGGGCGATCGCGGCGGTGATCCCGGCCAGCCCGCCGCCGATCACGACCGCCCTCACCTGGCTGCCTCCCTGCGCGTCTTCCAGCGGTCGACGCCCGTGAGCGCCTGGGCGGCGACCAGCGCCTTCTCCCCGGCAGGCAGCGACATCCGGCCGACCAGCACGGCGTTCGGCTGGCGGGCGATGCGCTCGAGCAGGCGCCGGTAGATGCCCGCCATCGCGCCGGTGCACGCGGCGCTGCGCCGGTCGATGGTCGCGAGCAGCCGCATTCCCGACGCGTACCACTCACGGGCGCGCGCCGCCTCGAACTCCACCAGGCTCGCGAAGCGTGCCTGCTGGGCGTCGGTCTGGAACGGCTCGGGCTGGCCGAGCGTGAGCTCGCAGCCGAACTTGGCCAGGTCCTCGGCCGGCAGGTACACGCGGCCGTTGAGGTAGTCCTCGCGGACGTCGCGCAAGATGTTGGTGAGCTGCAGCGCGACGCCCAGGTCGTCGGCCATGCGGTTCTGCCTGCCGGGGTCCCGCGCGCCGTAGATGCCAAGCGAGAGGCGGCCGATCGAGCCGGCCACGCAGCGGCAGTACCAGAGCAGGTCCTCGAAGGTCTGGTAGCTGGCCTGGCTGACGTCGGCCAGGCAGCCGTCGATCAGCTCGCCGAACGCGGCCAGCGGAACAGGGAACCGCCGGCCGGCGTCCGCGAGCGCGGTGAGCACGGGGTCGTCGGGGTCCAGCGGGTCAGCGTGGCTGCCGGCCGCGGAGTTATCGGCAGCGCTGTTAGCGGCCGCGCTGTTATCGGCCGCGGCGACGAGGGCGTGCACCTGAGCCCGCGCCGCCTCGAGCCTGGCCGCCTTGTCCTGCGGCGGCAGGTCGCCGTCGCCGATGTCGTCGATCCGCCGGGCGAACGCGTACACCGCGGCGAGCGCCCGCCGCTTGGGCGGCGGCAGCAGCCGGATGCCGTAGGCGAAGTTGCGCGCCTGCGACCAGGTGATCCGCTCGCACTCGGAGTACGCCTCGTCCGCGTCCACGCTCACCTCCCCCTGACGTAGCAGCTGACCATGTTCCGCAGCGTGGCGGCCTTGCCCGGCTTCGGCGTCCGGCGCAGCACGTCATAGCCCGCCGCGGCGATGGCCGCGAGCGCCGCGCGCCCCCCGGCCACGTAGCCCGAGATCGCGAGCCTGGCCGCGCCCTTCAGCGTGCCTGCCAGCGGGGCGCCCGCGTCGAGGAGCGCCCTCGCCCGGTTCGTCTCGAATGTCATCAGCGTGACGACGTCCGGGCTGGCGGCCGGCCTGGCCAGGTCGGCCTCGGTGACGTTGCAGCGGGCCAGGTCTTCGCGCGGCAGGTAGATCCGGCCGTTGCCCAGGTCCTCGGCCACGTCCTGCCAGTGCTCGATGAGCTGCAGGGCCGTGCAGATGCTATCCGACAGGCGCAGCCGCTCCGGCGTGGCCGCGCCGACGATGTACAGGACGACCTGGCCGACCGGGTTCGCGGACAGCTCGCAGTACTTCGCCAGGTCCGCGTACGTCTCGTAGCGGCTGACCAGCTGGTCCTGGCGATTGGCCTGGATGAGGTCGTCGAACGGCTGCCGCGGGATGTTGTTCGCGTCGATGGTCCGCTGCAGCGCGCGGATCGCGGGCAGTTCCGGCCGGCCGCCGTCGTAGATCGTCGCGACGTCGCGCTTGAGGTCGTCGAGCAGGCGAAGCCGGGTGGCCCGGATTGCCTGCGGGCTCGCGTCCGCGGGCATGCCAGGCAGCGGCTCGTCGCCGATGTCGTCGACCAGGCGAGCGAACCCGTACAGCGCCGTGAGGTCGGCCCGCCAGGCACGCGGCAGCACGCGAAGGGCTACAGGGAAGTTCTCCCGACAGGCCTTCGCCGCGACCGCCAGCGAGACCTGCGCCGCGACCGCCATGCCAGGCGCGGGCGCCTCCTCGTCCAGGTCGCTGGCCCCTGCCCGGCTGCCCAATCCACTGCCAGCCACCTGTCTATTTGCGCACAGGTCACAAACAATTGCAAACAATGACGCTTGCGTCACATGACGCCGATGTCGGAGAACGGCGGCCGGTAAGCCGGCGGAACTGGCATGGCAAGCGGCCGGCCCGGCGCATTGCGCTCCTAAATTGGTTTGCAACAGCTAATGCCGATATGCTAAGGAATCCCTAAAGACTCACAGGCAACGCGCTGACCTGCGCGGATCGTGCTCTTGTTATCGGCCGATAGGTGACGTGCGCGTCATGTTCCGGTAACTCGCGGGGATGCGGCCCGCGGGTTAGCCGAGCCGATTTCGGCACGTGTTCACCTGGGCCGCGCGGAATTGCGGGCCTGGACACACGACGGAAACAATCCGGGCGGACACCGACGGCGCTATGAGCGCCAGATGAGGACAAGGGCGCAGTCGTCGGCGCTGCCGATGGCACGCTGCATGGCGGTGACGAGTTCCGGCGCGCCTGTCCTGAAGCCGGCGACCACGAGCCGTTCGGCCTCGCCGAGCAGCCGTTCGATGCCCTCGTCGATGTCCCGGCGCGGCGCCTCCACCAGCCCGTCCGTGTAGAGCATGATCGCGTCGCCGCGGCGGAGCACGCCCTTGTCCGGGATGTCGGGGACGCTGGCCAGGTCGGGGACGACCCCGAGCACGATCCCGCGCGCCCTGCTGACCTGCCACCGGCCGGTGTTCGCGTCGAAGCGCACCGCCGGCGGGTGCCCGGCCGAGGACAGCGTGTACTCGCCGGACACGAGGTCGACCGCGAGGTGCACCGCGGTCACGAACCCCTCGGGGGCCCTGCCGCGGCGCAGGTACGCGTTGCAGGCGGGCAGGAACGAATCCCTTGGGACCGAGCCGAGCACGCCGCCGAACGCGCCGGAAAGCAGCAGCGCCCTGGTGGCCGCGTCCATCCCCTTGCCGGACACGTCGACGAGCGCGACCTCGAGCGAGCTGCCCTCGCAGCTCGAGACCACGAAGTCGCCGCCGAACGACGAGCCGCCGGCCGGCCGCAGCACGACCGTCGAGCCCCAGCCCTCGCCAAGCTCGGGCAGCGTGCCCTGCGCGCGGATGCGGTCCCGCAGTTCGATCATCATCCGGTCCGCGCGCAGCCCGCGGGTGCCAAGCTTGCCCCTGGTCCTGGCCAGCACGTCAGCGAAGAACGCGGTGACCACGATCGTGGCGACGATCCCCGCCCCCGCCTTGTCCTTGACCACGTCGTAGGCGACGCCGATCCCCGCGATGACGAACAGGATCCGCAGCGCCCGCGGCCACAGCAGCAAGCCGCCGCACAGGATCGGCAGGATCATCACCCCGGGCGAGAACCACCACACGGACACGTGCACGGCCGCTACGGCGATCACCACGGTGACCAGGGTGAGGCCGAACGCGACCCGCCGGTTCCTGGTGATGAACTGCTGCCGGGCCTGGTCGCTGAGCCATCCCCCCGCAGCACGCAGCTTGCGCATCACTGTGCGCGTGAGTCCGGCGGGTGAGCGAACAACCATGACGGGCGCAGGGTATCCGCTAATCGTTGTCGCCGCACGCGGCGCCACGCTCCTGCCGGGCCGCTGCCGTCCGCCGTCTGCGAAATCGGTTGACGTCCGGCGGGTCTGGCAGGATAAGAAGGCGACCATGGCAGACCCGTATCCAATCCGCCCGGTCACCGGCGATGAGCTGGCTGCCTTCCACGCCGTGGCCGAGCACGCGTTCCACGCCGGCCCGCCGCCAGAGCGCGACCTGCCGCTGCTCGGCCGCCTCTTCGAGGCGGACCGATCGCTGGCGGCGTTCGACCCGGCACTGCCCGCCAGCGCCGGGCCGGTCGGCACGGCGGGCGCGTACGGCTTCCCGATGTGCGTGCCCGGCGGGGTCGTGCCGACCGCCGGCGTCACCGCCGTGGCGGTGCTTCCCACGTACCGGCGGCGTGGCATCCTGCGCTCGCTCATGCGCCGTCAGCTTGCCGGCATCGCCGCCAGGGGCGAACCGATCGCGGCGCTGTGGGCCTCGGAGACGCCGCTGTACGGACGGTACGGATACGGCCGGGCGTCGACCCACGCGTCGTTCCGGTTCCTGCGCGGCGAGGGCGCGCTCGCGCTGCCCGCGCCGTCCGACCCCGGACTGCGGCTGCGCATCGCCACGCCGGCCGCGGTCCCCGCCGAGCTCGCTAAGGTCTACGACACCGTGCTGGCGTCCCAGCCGGGCTTCTTCGCCAGGAACGATGCCTGGTGGGAGCGGGTGCTCAAGGACCCGCCCGAGGAGCGGAACGGCTTCAGCCCGCTGCGCTGCCTGCTCGCCGAGGACGTGTCGGGCCCGCGCGGCTACGCGCTCTACGCCGGGCACGGCCGCTGGGATGAAGCCACGTTCCTGCCCGACGCCGTGATCGTCGTCAGGGAGCTGATCGCGGCGGACCCGGCCGCCGGCGCGGCGCTGTGGCGCGACCTGCTCAGCCGCGACCTGGTATCGGAGGTCATCGCGCGGCTGCGGCCGTCCGACGACCCGGTGCTGTACCAGCTGCTCGACCCGCGCCGGGCACGGGCGCAGGTCGCGGACGGGCTGTGGGTGCGGGTCGTCGACCTGCCGCAGGCGCTGACCGCCCGCCGGTACTGCTGCCCGGTCGACGTCGTGCTCGAGGTCACCGACGAACTGCTGCCCGCCAACGCGGGCCGCTGGCGGCTGCGCGCCGGCGGGGCGCTCCCGGTCCCGGCCCCGGCCGGCGGCGCGACCTGCGAGCGGACAGCCGATCCGGCCGACGTCGCGCTCGACATCCGCGAGCTCGGCGCCGCCTACCTTGGCGGCACCAGGATCGGCTCGCTCGCCGCGGCCGGGCTGGTCACCGAACTGCGGGCCGGCGCCCTGGCGCCGCTGTCCGCCGCGATGTCGTGGGACCCGGCCCCCTGGTGCCCGCGGATCTTCTGACCGACACTGGATGAATGGCGAGCATGAAAGTCACGCTGAGTGCCGCGATGCGGGCCAGGGACGTGTCGCGTCCGCGGCCCGATCAGCTGGCCGGGGCCGCCGCGCGCGAGGAGCCGGCGTCCGCCGAACGCGGCGGTCCGCCGCCCGGTGGCCCCGGCCCCGGCCCCCGCGA
>NZ_JASIAL010000191.1:0-2665 GCF_030042015.1 Trebonia sp.
GGGCGGCCCCGGGCTACCGGGCAGCGCCGGCACCGGACTGGGGAGCCCCACCGCTCGACTGGGCAGTCCCGGCGGCCGACCGGGCCGCGCCGGCGGCCGACCGGGTCACGCCGGCGGCCGACCGGGTCACGCCGGCGGCCGACGAGGCAGCCCAGGCATTCGACTGGGGAGACCCGATACCCGCACCCGAGACCAGGCCGGCATTGGCACAGCCCGCGGGCCCGGCATGGGACAGCACGCTCGCGGACCCGTGGCGGGAGGCCGCCGAAGTGACGTCCAACGGGACCGTCGATTCCGCCGACTCCGGCGGCTCCGGCGGGTTCGGCGGCTTCGGCGGCGAGTCGCAGGGCGACGGCCGCGACGGCCCCGGGGGCGCCGACGGCCGCGCGGGGCCCGGGGGCCGCGGGCGCACGGGGCGCCACGGGCTGCCAAGCTCCCTAGCGCGCGGCCGCGACCGCCACCGGGAGCACTGGCTCGTCATCGCGGTGCTGCTGCTGCTGGTCTGCGCCGGCGGGGGCGCCTATGCCGCCCTGTCGCATACCCCGACAGGCAAGGCGAAGGCCACCGGGCCGATGTCGTCCGCCATGGCGGCGCAATCGCCGGCGCCGCACCACGTCAGCGCGCTGCAGCAGGTGCTGACGGCCGCGAACGCCAGCCTGGTCGCCAAGGGCAAGCTGCCGCCGTCACGCTGCAGGCAGCAGCGGACGACGATGGTCATCTGCACGTCGCCGTCGCCAGGGATCGCCAGCGCGACGTTCACCACTTACCCCACCCTCACCGCCCTCTACGCGGCCTACGAAGCCGAGGTCCGCTCGCTGAACGCTGGCCAGTACCGGCAGAACGTCCAGAACTGCGGCCTGTCCGCGCCCAGCCCCTACGGCGAGATCGCGTGGAACCACCAGGAGCAGCACCTGAGCATTTACACGGTCAGCGAGATGATCGCGGGCAAGGTGTCCGTCGAGCGGGCCATGGGCCGGGTGGCCTGCATGCTGACGGCCAGCCACACCGAAGACATCGTGTGGACCACGGACTACGGCAAGCTGCTTGGCGTCGTGATCGGATCCGGATCGCACACGAGCGTGTGGTCGTGGTGGGCCGCCGTCCACCACAACATCATCTTCCCCGGCACGCCGATGGACATGGGCAGCGACAAGTCCCCGCTGATGGCCGGAGCCCCCATGCCGACGGCGTCGGCCAGCGGCTCGCCGTCGATGTCCCCGTCGGCCATGCCATCCTCGTCGGCCGTGCCGTCCTCAGCCATGTCCCCGTCGCCGTCGATGTCCGCGTCACCATAGCCCGCGCGCGGCGCCGGTAACTCCGGCCGGTACTCCTGCGCGGTCGCGGCGAGCTGCTCGGCGAGTTCGTCCGCCTCCAGGCGGCCCTCGATGCGCCGCAGGTCGTCGATCCGCGCCCGCGTCTCCACCCGGCGCGGGGTGAGCAGCGTGCAGCAGTCCTGGTCGGGCAGCTCGGAGATGGCCAGCGTGCGGATGCGCCGCGCCTCGGCCATGATCTCCGTCTTGTCCCAGCCGAGCAGCGGCCGCAGGATCGGCAGGCTGACGGCATCGTCGAGCGCGGTGATGTTCGGCAGCGTCTGGCTGGAGACCTGCCCGAGGGAGTCGCCGGTGACCAGCGCGCCGCCGCCGACGCGGCGGGCCAGCACCGCCGCGGTCTTGAGCATCAGCCGCCGCTGCGCCACCACCTGCAGCCGGTCGGCGCCCGAGGTGGCGAGGGCCTGCTGCGCCTTCCCGAACGGCACCACGAACAGCCGCGAGCCGCCCTGGAACCTGTCGAGCCCGCGGACCAGCGCGTAGGCCTTGTAGATCGATTCAGGGCCGGTCAGCGGCATCCCGGAAAAGTGCAGGAAGTAGCAGCGCAGCCCGCGGCGCATCATCCGGTAGGCGGCCACGGGCGAGTCGATCCCCCCGGACATCAGCGCGACCGCCCGGCCGCTCATCCCCACCGGCAGCCCGCCCTGACCCGGCAGCCCGCCGGTGAACACGAACACCTCGCTCTGGTCGACCTCGACGAAGACCTCGGTGTCCGGGTGCTTCAGGTTGACGGGCAGCCCGTGCGCCGCCTGGACCTGCGCGCCGATGAGCACGGCGAGCTCGGAGGAGGTGAGCGGGAACCGCTTGTCCCTGCGCCGGGCGCGCACCGCGAACGGGCCTGTCGTCCCCGCGGTCAGCCAGACGGCGGCGGCCGCCGCCGCCTCAGGGGTCTTCGGCGTCCGCAGCACCCGGCAGACCCGCACGATCCCCGGCACGTCGGCGACCCGCCCGGCGACCTGATCGACAGCCCGGGCGTGCTCCGCCGGCGTGCGCTCCTGGCGGGGCACCCGGAGCATCACCACTCCCTCACGCTGCACGAGGTCCACCGGCACCCCGGTGTCCCGCACCGCCGCGCGGATGTTGCCCTGCAGCAGCCGCTCGAACTGCTGCCTGTTGCGCCCCTTGAGCACGATTTCGCCGAGTTTCAGCAGCACGCACGGCTCGCCGACGGCCTGCTCAGCCGTCCCGGGTGCCGCGACGGGGTCGGTAACGGACATCCTTCAAGTCTGCCAGCTTCGGCGGCCCGCGACGCCTCCCACCGCCCCGGGCTCTCCCCCGCACGTCACAATAAATTCAGTTATCCCGAACTATCCCGAACGAACAGTGCCTCCTCCCCC
>NZ_JASIAL010000192.1:0-11483 GCF_030042015.1 Trebonia sp.
GGCGTACTCCTTCGGCATCTCCTCCCAGGCGAAGTGCCCGGCATCGAGGAGCACGAGGCGGCTGGCGGGCAGCCGCTCGTCGAGGAACTCCGCGTTGGCCAGCGGGACGGCGCGGTCACGGCGGCCGGCGATGATCGTGACCGGGGTCGCGATCCGCGGCAGCAGCCCGGCGAGCACGGGCAGCTCCTCCGGATACCTGCGGACATAGCGCATCGACTCGGCGAAGCGGTCGCCGTCGTAGCAGGCCAGGTAGTCCGCGCGGATGTCGTCAGGCAGCCCGCCGGCGATCGTGTCAAGCGCCGCGCCGACGACCGCGCGCGGGTCCAGCGCGGCGTACTTGCCGAAGTCGGGGTCGAGCACCCACGACGCGAGCGGCTCACCGAGCTGGATCGGGACCGCGGTCCCGCCGCTGCCGACGATCGCGCTCGCGATCAGTTCCGGATGGCCGGCCGCCGCGAACAGGGCGGCCGCGGTTCCGACGTCGGGCGCGACGATGTGCGGCCTGCCCAGCCCGGCCTCGGCGATCAGCAGGGCGAGGAACTCCCCCATCGCCCGCGGGGACAGCAGGTCCGCGCGGCGCTGGGATGCGCCGAACCCCGGCAGGTCGACGGCGAACAGCCGGGCGCGCTCGGAAAGCGAGCCCCACATCGGCGCGAACGCGTGCACGCTCTCCGGCCACGGGCTGGTCAGCACGACGGCCGGGGCCGGCGCGGGCGGGCCGCCGCTGTCGCCGTACCTGATCCGGACCCCGTCGATCGTGCGGAAGCGTGTCGTCATCATGCGGGCCATCCTGCCGACCAGGGGCCGCCTTCGCGCCAGTGAGATCCCGGGCCAGGTCCCTGGTCACCGGGTTTCGGACAGCGATGCCCGGCAGGCGCTCGGCGGCTGCCCGGTGGCGGCCCGGATCGTCCTGGTCAGGTGCGCGTGGTCGGCGAAGCCGAGGTCGTGCGCGAGGCCGGCGAGATCAGGCTCGCCCTGCGCGATCCGGTCAAGCGCCAGGCTGACCCGCAGCTGGTTGCGGTGCTGGCTGACCGTGGAGCCGGTGAGCTGGGCGAACACGCGGCTCAGGTGGTGCGGGGAGCAGCCGGTGACCCGGCTGAGGTCGATCAGCCCAAGGCGCGGGTCCGCGGCCAGCGCTGCCCTGGCCTGGTTGACGATGCGGCTGCGCGCGGCGGCGGTGGCCGGGCGGCCGCTGCCGGCCCGGGCCGGGAGCTTGCGGGCGAGCAGGCCCGCGACCAGACGGACCACGTCCTCGGCCAGCGTGCCGTCCGGGTCGCCGCGGCGCGCGGCGGCGACCAGGCGCCGCAGCGCGAACTGGCTGGCCGCGTCCATCGGCACCGCGGGAAGGCGGACATCCGGGTCGCCGCCGCTGAGTTCGGCGAGCAGGCCGGGTTCGAGCCGGATCACCGTGCAGACGTCCCCGCCGGGGACCGGGTGGGCGAACTCCTCGACCGTGCCCGGGGCGCTCAGATACGCCAGCGCGGCGTCAACCAGGACCTCGCCGCCGTCTACCCGGCGCAGGAACGCCCCGCGGCGGACGGCGACAAGCACGTGCGCGCGCTCCACCTCGGGCGAGTCGAACCCGGCCCGGGCGTGGGAGCAGCGGACGGCGGACAGGCTGAACTGCTCGCCGGCCGCGATCGCCGAACCCTGCAGCACGCTCCCCACGCTACGCGCACCTGACGGCCGCCGAACCGCGCACGGATGTTCAAGCGCCCGGGCGGCGGTTCCGGCATGATCGACGATCGTGGAAACCGGTCAGCACCTGGCAGCCCTCGAGCGCGAGGGGCAGCTGCTCGCCGACGCGGCCGAGCGCGGCGGGCTGGACGCCCCCGTTCCGCCCTGCCAGCCATGGCGGGTCAAGGACCTGCTGCGCCACATCCGCTACATCCACTGGTGGGCGGGCACGCACGTGCGCCAGGCCAGGGACCGCATCATCGACGGCCCCTCGGAGGCCGAACTGCTCGCCGGCGGGCCGCCGGACGCCGAGCTGCTGAGGGCTTACCGCGACGGGCACCGGGCGCTGGTCGCGACGCTGCGGTCGGCCGATCCCGCGGTGTCGTGCGCCACGTTCCTGCCCGCGCCGTCCCCGCTGGCCTTCTGGGCGCGCCGCCAGGCCCACGAGACCGCGATCCACCGCGCCGACGCCGAGCTGGCGGCCGGCCAGGTGACGCCGTTCGACCCCGAGTTCGCCGCCGACGGGGTCGACGAGCTCGTCATGGGGTTCGCGCCACGGCGCAAGCCCGCCGTCCGGCCGCCAGCGGACCGCACGCTGCAGCTCAACGCCACCGACACCGCGGCCGGCTGGCACATTGCCATCGGCTCGGGCCGCCTGCAGGCCCACCGGGGGCACGACACGGCCGACACCGTCGTGTCGGGTCCCGCGGCCGGCCTGTACCTGCTGCTGTGGAACCGCCAGGACCCGCAGAGCGCGGGCATTAGCGTCCGCGGAGACACCCGTGCGCTGGCACTGTGGGCGAAGGTCGTCCAGGTCCGCTGGGCTTGACCGGTTATCCCGAACGGACCGTGGCGGCTCCCCCGGCTCGAGGCAGACGCGGGCGCTGGGGAGACGGGCGAGATCGTTCGGCGGAAAATGTTTGATTCTCCGGATCATAGAGTGAGCAAACGTGCGGATGTACCCGGAGGTGTTGATTTGGGCTTATAGTCATATGTCGCTGTGACATCCTGCTGAGGGGGCGGGCCGACTGGCCGTGAATGGAGTGGCGTCCATAACCACGAACGACCGGGGACACACCGATGCCGCGCTGGTGCGGCGTTTCCGGCAGGCTGCCACCAAGCGGGCACGCGCGGCGGCGTTCGACCGGGTGGTCCGCAGGCATCGCGACGCCGTGCTCGGCCGCTGCGCCGAACGGCTGTGGCCCGATGCCGACGCGGCGGTCGCCTATGCCCATGACGCTTTTATCGTCGCCTACCTGGCGATGGGTGATCCCGCGAAGCTGGCGCGCCCGGACCGGCTGCGGGACTGGCTGGCTGGCATCGCGGCGCACGGCGATCTCGCGTCCGGGCTGTCCGCCGGGGTCGACGCCGTCAACTGGGGGGCGCTGCGGGCCAGCATCGCCGCCGGCCCGCCGCACGGGCCGGACATGCGGGGTCACGCGGCGCGGCAGGAGTCGGTGCGGCGCTGGCTCGAGCAGATCGTGGCCACGCTGCCCGAACCCCGGCGGCAGATGTACGACATGTTCGTGCGCAGGGCGCTGGACAGCCGCAGCGCCGCGACGGAGCTTGGCACCGACGCCGCCGCGGCCCAGCGGGTGCGCCGGGAGAACCGCGAGGCGATCCTGCGCGCCTTCGAGGTCACCGCGCTGGCGGCCGCGGAGGCTGATCCTGACCCGTTCGGTGGCGGGGCCGGCGGGTGCGGGGAACTGCGGCAGCTGCTGGCCGATGGCCTGCGCGACGGCGGCATGCCAGGGGGTGTCCGGTGGGACAGCCTGGTGTTGCCCGCTGACCTGCGGCTGGGCGTGACGTCCCATGTCAGCGACTGCCGCGCCTGCCGGCGCCGGCGTGACGACTGCATGGCGCAGTGGGCACCGGAGCTGCTGCCGATCCTGGCCGGGGCGGAGCTGAACGAGCAGGTCATCGAGGACCTGCGCGTGATCCCTGAGCCCGAGCGGTCCCGCTACTGGGTGCCGGCCGGCGTCCACCACCGGGGCCGCGGTGCTTCGGCTGGCGCCGGCGCCGGCGGGCCGGGCCTGCCCAGGCGGGTTGCCATGGCGGCGACGGGGGCCGGGCTGCTCGTGGTGCTGCTGCTTGTGCTCGGCTTCGTGCAGCCAGGGTTTCTCGTGTCGGCTTCGGTGCCGGGGGGTTCCTCCTCATCGTCGCCGACGGCCGACCCGGGCAGCGGCGGCCCCCAGGTGACCGGCACCTCGACCCCGACCCACGGGCGGACGGCCCCCAGCGCGACCACGGGCTCCCCGGCGGGCGTGCCCACGGATACCGGTGGCGGTGCGGCGGCGCCGGCGCCGTCGTCGTCGTCCGGGCCGACGCAGCCCGGGCAGGGGCCGGCTTCGCCCACGCCGCCGGCGGCCCAGCCGACTTCGGCGTCCCCGACCGCGAGCTCGCCGGCTAAGCCGAAACCGTCGCCGTCGCCGTCGCCGTCACCGTCACCGTCACCGTCCAAGCCGAAGCCGAGCCCTTCCCCTTCCCCGTCGCCGTCTGCGTCGCCTTCCCCGTCCCCTTCGCCCTCGCCGTCGCCGTCGCCTTCGCCGTCAGCCTCGGCATCGCCCACGGCGACGACCACCGCCACCGCCACCGCCACGACCACCGCCACCGCCACGACCACCGCCACCGCGACCGCCACCGCGACCGCCACGGCCACGTCAGACCCGTCGTCGCCGCCGCCGTCGTCCCCGGCCCCGTCCACGCCGGCGCCGTCGAGCCTGCCGCCGTCCACGCCGCCGACGTCTTCCCCGGAGCCGTCCGCATCGGCCACGGGCTAGGCAGCCGGCCCGATCGTGACCTGCCCAGCGGTATCCGGGGACCGGAGCCGCGCCGCCGGGCATTCACCGCCATATCCTCCGTAGCGTCATGCGATGGGGGACCTATTGCCCGCCTCAACTCATTAAGCTATTGTGCTAGCCACCTAGATTAAGTCCTGATGGCATGGGGGCGGCGCGCGTCATGGAGTTCCACCTCAACAGCAAGTCGGGCGTCGCGCCGTACCTGCAGCTGATCCGGCAGGTACGCCAGGCGCTGCGCCTGGGCGTGCTGCGGGCCGGCGATCAGCTGCCCACCGTCAAGGACGTGGCCGGCTCGCTGGCGATCAACCCCAACACCGTCCTCAAGGCCTACCGCCTGCTGGAGTACGAGGGCCTCGCGGCCGCCAAGCCAGGCGTCGGCACGTTCGTGACCAAGACCGTCAGCGACGCGTCGGTCGCCGCACATCAGCAGCTCAGCCTGGAGCTGTCGGCGTGGATCGGCCGCGCGCAGCAGGCGGGCCTGGACGCCGAGGATATCGAGGCGCTGTTTCAGCGGGCCGTCCAGTCCGCGGCACGGGAGGAGGCGGTATGACGAGCGCACCCGCGGCGATTGAGGCACGCGGCCTCGGCAAGCGCTACGGGCACCGCTGGGCCCTGGCCGACTGCACGCTCACCATCCCCGCCGGGCACGTGGCCGGGCTCGTCGGCCAGAACGGGGCCGGCAAGACCACCTTGATCAGCCTGGCCACCGGGATGCTGAGACCGAGCACGGGCACCGTCGAGGTGCTCGGTGGCAGGCCGGCCAGCGGTCCCGATCAGCTCGCCCGCGTCGGCTACGTCGCGCAGGGCACCCCGGCCTACGGCGGGCTGAGCGTGGCCGACCACCTCCGGCTCGGCGCGCACCTGAACCCCCGCTGGGACGCCGCGCTAGCCCGCAGCAGGATCGGGCAGCTTGGCCTGGACCCCAGGCAGAAGGCGGGCAGCCTGTCCGGCGGCCAGCAGGCGCAGCTCGCGCTGACGCTCGCCCTCGCCAAGCGCCCTGAGCTGCTGATCCTTGACGAGCCGATCGCGAGCCTGGACCCGGTGGCCAGGCACGAGTTCCTGCAGGTCCTGATGAAAGCGACGGCCGAGCAGGAGCTCAGCGTGGTGATGTCCTCGCACCTGGTCGCCGACCTGGAACGGGTCAGCGACTACCTGATCGTGCTTGTCGCCTCGCGGGTGCGGATCGACGGCGCGGTGGACAGCCTCCTCGCCGCCCACCACCTGCTGACCGGCCCGCGCCGCGACACCGCCAGCCTGCCGGCCAGCCATCAGGTCATCAGCGAGAGCCACGCCGGCCGGCAGAGCACCTTCCTGGTCCGCAGCAGCGAGCCGATCATCGACCCGGCCTGGATCGTCGACCCGGTCAGCCTCGAGGACCTGATCCTCGCCTACATGGGCCCCGCCTCCGCGGGGTCACTGGACACCAGGACGCTGGAGGCCAGGCCATGACCTGGCTGACCTGGCGCCAGTTCCGCCCGCAGGCCATCGCCGCAGCCGGTGCCCTGATCGTGCTCGCGGTCCTGCTGGCGGCGACCAGGGCTGGCCTGGCCGCCAGCTACGCCGCCGCGGGCCTGTCCGCCTGCCACGCCAGCTGCGCCACGGCCGCCAGCATCTTCCTGGACAATGTCGGCAGCCTCGACCACATCCTCTACTACGGCAGCGTCTTGCTGCTGCTCGCGGCGCCCGCGCTGATGGGCCTGTTCTGGGGCGCGCCGCTGATCGCCCGCGAGATCGAGGCCGGCACGCACCGGATCGCCTGGAACCAGAGCGTCACGCGCACCCGCTGGACCCTGGTCAAGCTCGGCCTCGTCGGCCTCGCCGCCGTCGCGACCGCGGGCCTGCTCAGCCTGCTGGTGACCTGGTGGGCCAGCCCGATCGACGCGGCATCGCTCGCCGGCGGATCCGCGCAAGCCGCCGCGAGCGGCGGGAACGGGATACACGTCACCTTCAACGGGTTCGCGGAGGCCCGGCTTGTCCCCGTCATCTTCGACGCGCGAGGCGTGGCCCCGCTTGGGTACGCGGCGTTCGCCTTCGCGCTCGGCGTGACCTTGGGCGTGCTGCTGCGCCGGACGCTGCCCGCGATGGCCGTGACACTACTCGTGTTCGTGGTCATCCAGGTCGTGGTGCCGAACCTCATCAGGCCGCACCTGCTCGCGCCCGCCCACTTCACGGCGCCGCTCAGCCTCCAGGCCTCGCGCACCGCGGTCAACGTGAACGCGGCCACCGGCCAGGTGAGCGGGAACCTGTTCACGGCGCCTTTCGACAAGCCGGGCGCGTGGGTCCTGTCGGACACCATCATCACCCCGTCGGGCGCGCAGGCACCGAACGTCGTGTTGACGCCCGTGGGCCCCGTACTCACGGCGCTCCCCGGGGCATGCACTCCCACGCCCGGGTCTGGCATCGACCCGGCCGACTGCAGGAAGGCGCTGGCTGCCATGCACCTGCGCCAGGCCGTGACCTACCAGCCCGCCAGCCGGTTCTGGCCGTTGCAGTGGATCGAAACCGGCGGCTATCTGGTGCTCGCCGCCTGGCTCGGCTGGGTGTGCGTCTGGCAGGTCCGCCGCAAGCAGGCGGCATGATCTGTAGATTCTCAACGCAGGGCGCCCGGCGGCCCTGGTTTCCATGATCATGAAAGCTGACCCTGCTACCTACCCGGAGGGGGTATGCGGGGAAGATGAGAGCCCTGACTGTGAAGCTCCGTAGCTCGCGTACCTGTCATCCTGCGTTGATCTCTGATGGCCGGGCGAGACCAGGTGCCTGGATCTTTCCCTGGCTTGGGATGGCCGGGACGTAGCGGCTGAGGATGCGGTCGAAGGCGGCCTGGGGGGCGGGCCAGTCGAAGTGCGGGAGGCTGGCGCGCAGGGTGGCGTAGCCATGCAGGGCGGCCCAGAGGGTGACGGCATCGGCCGCAGGGTCGTCGCTGGCGATCTGGCCGGAGCTGACGCACTCGCGGACCGCGTTGACGAGCAGGGTGAAGGCTTCGGACCGGGCGGCACCCCGGCTGGGCGGGCGGTCGCCCAGGTGCTGGTAGCGGCCGAACAGAACCCGGTACTGGCCGGGCTGCTCGCTGGCGAAGCGCAGGTAGGCGGCGCACGCGGCCCGCAGCCGGCGCAGCGGGTCGCGCTCGCCGCCGACGGCCGTTTCGAGCGCCGCGCGCAGCTGGACGAGGCGGTCGTCGATGACCGCGTAAACAATGGCCTCGCGGCTGGGGAAGTGCTCGTAGATCGATGGCGCGGCGATGCCGATCCTGCGGGCGACCTCCCGCAGGGTGACGGACTGCTCGCTGCCGGTTTCCTCCATCACGGCGGCGGCCGCGGCGATGATGTCGCCGCGGAGCTTGCCGCCTTCGCCGCGCCGGTAGGGCTTGCGGGCCGGTGCCTTTGTCACGGATGCCACCTTACAAGTGTTAGGCCTTGCCGGGAGCCTGCCTCCATGTTAGCCTAACGATTGTTTCCTTACGTAACTGAGGAAACAGGCGTTAGTCCTAGCTGGGACGGGGATTTCCCGAAAGGACACCGGCCATGAGCACAGATTCACTACCCGAGAACGGCCCCCCGGACGGACCTCCCGGACCGGCCCGCCGCCGGCGCCGTTTGCTCGCCTGGGCCGGGCTGGCCGTCGCCTGCGCGGCCGGGGTGGCCGGCGCGGCGAGCGCGCTGGCGCTCGTCACTCCGGGCGTGGCAAGCGCGCAGGTCCGCACCACGGCGGACGACCCGATAGCGATGGTCATCAGCGTGAGCGGGACCGCGCAGACCACCACCACACGGTCGCCGTTCGAGCAGCCGCTGCGTGTGCTGGTCTACGACGACAACGGGCATCCGATCGTGGGGACCACCGTAACGTTCCGCATCGTCACGGGGAGTAGCCTGACCGGGACGGCGGCCTTCCCCGGCGGCGCGCAGAGCGCCGACGTGGTGACCGGAGCCGGCGGCGCGGCCGAAAGCCCCGTGCTGACCGCCGGGACCGGCGTGGGGTTCCTGGAGGTGACCGCGAACGTGGTCAGGGAGAGATACGGCGCGTTGTTCACGCTGCGGGTGGGCTACTCGCCAGCGGCCCGGATCGACATCGTCAGCGGCGACGGGCAAAGCGCCCTGGCCGGCACCAACTTCGCGCACCCGCTCGTGGTCCGGGTGCTCGACGCCCACGGGTACCCCGTGCTCGACGGCTCGAGGGTCACCTTCCGCGTCGGGCCGGCCGGCCCTCGTCCCGGAACGGCCGCCTTCCCCGGTGGCCAGGCCAGCGCCACGGCGGGCATCAGCGCCGGCAATGGCTACGCGACCTCCCCCACGCTGACCGCCGGGAGCAGGGAGGGAACGATCGCGGTGACCGTCAGCCTGCCGCAGAGCCCGAACGTACCTGACGTCGTCTTCACCGCGACCGTCGTCAGCCGCAACGGCAGTGCCTGACTCGCCCGCCCCGGTGGCCGGCACGCTGTCGTTCCCGACCCGGCGGGGGTCCCCGCTGGCGGCGGTGGCCGCACGGATGCTGCTGGCGGTCGGCTTGCTGGTCCTGTCGTCCGCCATCGTCTACCTGGACCGTTACGGCTACCGGGACTCCGCGCACCCGGGCAGGCCGCTGTCGGTTCTCGGCAGCATCTACTTCGCCACCGTGTCGCTGTCGACCATCGGGTACGGCGACATCGTCCCGGTCACCACGGCGGCGCGGCTGGTGAACACGGTAGTGATCACCCCGATGCGGCTGCTGTTCCTCATCATCCTCGTCGGAACCACCTTGCAGGTCCTGACCCGGCAAACCCGCACGAACTGGCGAATCGCCCGATGGAGATCAAAAATGGCCGACCAAACGATTGTCATCGGTTACGGAACCAAGGGCAGAAGCGCCGTCAGGACGCTGTGCGAGTGCGGGACGGCCGCAGAGTCTGTCGTGGTCGTGGACGTCCTGCCGCAACCCGCCCGTGACGCGAACGCGGCCGGGCTGGTGGCGGTCACCGGGGACGGGACCAGGAGAGAGGTGCTCGGCCGCGCCGAGATCGGCACCGCCCGCCTGGTGGTCATCGCCGTGAACCGCGACGACACCGCCGTGCTGATCGCCCTTACCGCCCGCCAGCTCAACCCAAGCGTCACGATCGTGGCCGCGGTCCGCGAGGAGGAGAACCAGGACCTGCTCCGGCTGAGCGGCGCCGACCAGGTAGTGGTCTCCTCAGGTGCCGCCGGGCAGCTGCTGGCCATCTCCGCGGTGCGCCCCGCCGCGGGGCGGGTGATCGGCGACATCCTGGATCGCGGCCGCGGTTTCGACCTGGTGGAGCGGCTGGTGACCGCCGCCGAGGTCGGCAGGCCGGCCCGGGACGCGGAAGGCACGGTCATCGCGCTCGTACGGGGCGATGAGGTGGTGCCGGCTGACCACCCCGCGGCACGCCGGCTCGCCGCGGGCGACCGGCTCATCCTGGTCAGCTCTCATCAACGGCCCATCATCGGCCGCCGCGACACCACGAAGCTGGGAGATTTCACTCCCGAACGGACCGTGGCGGCTCCCCCAGCTCAGGGCAGACGCGGGCGCTGGGCCGGCGTGCGCAAGCGTTCGGAACTACACGAAGATGTTGATGTGCCCTTATAGTCGTACCTTGTAGGCATGTTGTGACACCCTGCTGAGGGCGGGTCCGACTGGCCGTGAGTGGAGTGGCGTTCACCACCGCGAACGAGCGCGGACAGACCGACGCCGCGCTGGTGCGGCGGTTCAGGCAGGCTGCCACGAAACGAGCACGCGCGGCGGTGTTCGGCTGCGTGGTCCGCGAGCATCGCGACGCGGTGCTCGGCAGGTGCGCCGCACGGCTGTGGCCCGATGCCGACGCCGCGGTCGCCGCGGCCCGTGACGTTTTCCTCGTCGCCTACGTGGCGATGCGCGATCCCGCGAAACTGGCGCGTCCAGGCCGACTGCGGGACTGGCTGCTTGGCATCGTGGTCGATCGCGGTCTCGCGTCCGGGCTCCCCGCGCGGGCCGATGCCGTCAACTGGGAGATCCTGCAGGCCGGCATCGCCGATGATGAGCCGGATAAGCCGGATAAGCCGGATGTGTGGGGTTCGGCGACGCGGCTGGCAGCCGTGCGGCACTGGCTGGAGCAGATCGTGGCCACGCTGCCCGAACCGCGGCAGCAGATGTACGACGTGTTCGTGCGCAGGGCCCTGGACAGCCGCGGCGCCGCGACGGAGCTGGGCACTTACGCCGACGCGGCCCGGCGGCTGCGCCGGGAGAACCGCGAGGCGATCCTGCGCGCCTTCGAGGTCACCGCGCTCGCGGCCGCCGAGCCCGTCGACCCGCGCGATGACACGATTCCCGGCTGCCGGGCGCTGCGGCAGCTGCTGGCTGATGGCCTGGGCGATCGCGGCATGTTCTGGGCGGTCCGGCGGGACGGCGTGGTGCTGGCTGCTGACCTGCGGCTTGCCGTGTCGGACCACATGGGCCGCTGCGGCGCCTGCGCCGGCCGGCGTGCCGATTGCACTGCGCAGTGGGCACCGGAGCTTTTGCCTGTGCTGGCGGGCGCCGAACTGAACGAGCAGGTCATCAACGATCTGCGGACGGTCCCTGAGCCAGCGCGACCCCGCCGCTGGGGCCGGGCGGGGCCGGGCCCCGCAGGCGTGCTGGCGTAGTGGCTCTGGTCGGGCTGGCCGTGGTCTTGTCGCCGCCCGGCTTCGTGCGGCCGGGGTTCCTGCCGAGCGGGGCGGCGTCCGCACAGCAGCCCGGGCCGCTCCCGGGTCAGCCTTCGTCATCGCCCACGTCACCGTCTGCCTCGCCGACTTCCGCTTCCCCGTTGGCGAGCTCACCCTCACAGTCCTCGCCGGAGCCGACCCCGGCTCCGTCCACGGCACCGCCGTCAGCCACAGAGCCGTCCACGTCGGCCGCGAGCTAGAGCACCGGTCAAGTAACGGTGCTTGTTCCGGCGTCTAGCGGCTGTTGTGTGTGCTAGGCCTGCCTGTAGCGATTGGTGATGGGTCGGTTACGGGCAGGAGGAGATTGCGATGCGGCCGCGGGTGTGGAGTCCGCCGGTGG
>NZ_JASIAL010000193.1:0-16857 GCF_030042015.1 Trebonia sp.
CCGGACGGGACGGCCTTGTCCCCGGTGCCGGGAGACAGCAGGCTCGACGGCCAGCACACGACAAGCCTGTGCCAGCCGGACGCCGAGGATGACTTCCGTACCTGCGCGCTTGACCTGCGCGCGGACCCGCTGCTTGCGCTGCTGCTTGCGACGGACGGGTACGGCAACGCGCAGACGGCCGAGAACTGGCAGCCGGAAGTCGCCGGCGATCTCGCCGCGCTGGCCGCCACGCACGACCTTGACTGGTTCGCGGCCCAGGTCCCGTCCTGGGCGGAGCGCTGCGCGTCGGCGGACGGCAGCGGCGACGACGTGACGATCGCGCTGCTCCTGTCCCCTGATTACGCTGAGCTCGCCACGCTCGCGCGGCGCGAACGAGCCCGACTGGCGACGGCACCGCCAACTGCCAGGCGCGTCCCCACTGTGCCGTCCACGACGCCCGTACCGACCGTGCCGTCCGCGGCGTCGGCACCGACCGTGCCGTCCGCGGCGGCGGACCCGATCGCACAGTCCGGCGGACAGCTGTCCGGCGGGCCCGCGCCGGCCCGCTCGCGGCCCCGCTCCGGGGCGGGACACGCCGGTCGCGGCTCCGCTCGCCGGCGTTGGATCGGCGTCCTGGTCGCGGTCGTGGTGTGCGGCGCGCTCGCCGCGGCGGTGACCGTGCTCATGACGCGGCCATCGCCAGGCCACCCGGCTGCGCCGCCGGCCGGGCGCACCCAGGCGCCCGTCAGGAAAGCGGCCAGCTCCTCCGCTTCGCCGAGCCAGCGAGGGCGACAGACTAAGACCACGGCGGCGCCGAGCCACGAGGCGGCTTCCAGTCCGGCGCCCGCCAGCCCGGCGCCCACGGCGGCGCCCACCACCGCCGCGCCCACCGGATCGGTGCCCGCCAGCGGGGCAGCTGACGGCGGCCAGCAGCAGAACCACGAGGGGGACTAAGCGGGATGGACGCCCTGATACAGCCTGGGCAGACGCTGCGGATGGAACGCGGGCATTCGCTGGTCACGGTGGAGAACCGGATCGGCGAAGGCGGCCAGGGCGTCGTGCACCGTGCCAGGCTCAACGGCGCGCCATTCGCGGTGAAGTGGTACCGCCCCGGGCCGGGCAGCGAGGACATGCGTAAGTCGATCACCGGACTGATCCAGCGCGGCCGCCCGCCGCACCCTGCCTTCATGTGGCCGATCGACCTCGTCAGCTCGGATCAGCTGCCAGGCTTCGGTTACGTGATGCCGCTGCTGGACCGGCGGTTCATGTCGCTCGCGCACCTGCTGAACGAGAAGATGCAGCCGTCGTTCCGGGTCGTCGCCACGATCGGCCGCGAACTCGTCGACGCGTTCGCGGTGCTGCACTCGTCCGGATTGTGCTACCGGGACATCAGCTTCGGAAACCTGCGCGTCGATCCCGTGGCCTGCGAGGTGGCGATCATCGACGTCGACAACGTCGGCACCGACGGGGGAGACGCGCTCGTCAAGGGCACGGGGCCGTTCATGGCGCCGGAAGTGCTGCGCGACGAGGTGCACCCGTCTACGACCAGCGACCTGTACTCGCTGGCCGTGCTGCTCTTCTACCTGCTGATGCACGGCCATCCGCTGCTCGGCGAGCGGACCGACTCGACCTACACGTGGGACGGCAACCACATGTCGGAGACCGAGCTCACGCTGCGGAACTTCGGCCTGCAGCCGCTGTTCGTCTTCGACCCAGACGATCGCTCCAACCGCCCGCTCCCGGAAAGCCAGGTCAACGTCTGGTGGCCGATCTACACCGCGCAGTGCCGCCGGCTGTTCACCCAGGCCTTCACCACCGGACTGCATGACGCGTCTCTCTACGGCCGGGTCAAGGAGGGATCGTGGCGGCGCATGCTGGTCGGCCTGCATGACAGCGTGTCAATGTGCGCTGGCTGCCAGGCCGAGGCATTCTACGATCCAGAGCAGCCGAGACAGCGCTGCTGGGACTGCCGTGGGGTCTTGCCCACTCTGCCCGTGCTCGAGGCCCCTGGAGGCACGCTCGTCCTGTCCCAGGGCGCCGTGGTGACCAGCCACCACCTCACCCGGGACCGCGGCTACCGCACGACCTGCGCCGTCGTCGAGGCACATCCTGGGCGGCCCGGGCGCGTGGTCCTGCGGAACATGACCGACAGCACCTGGACCGTCGCCCCCGAGGGCGAAGGCCCGAAGCAGGTCGTGCCCAGTCAGCGCGTCGGCGTGCGACCGATGCTCATTGACTTCGGCGGCGTGCAGGGCAGGATCTTCATCCCCGCGGCCAGGTAGGCTCTCCGCGACATCCGGCGACATCCGGCGACATCCGGCGGGCGGGCGTCGGGATGCTGTCAGGACGGACGTCCAGGACCGCCGTCAGGACTTGGCGCGCCTGACCAGCCGGCGCACCCGGCGGCCGAGGATGGCGAGCAGGACGGCCGCCGCGGCGACCGGGATGACCCGCTTGAGGATCGGCCCGCCGACCAGCTTGATCAGGTTGAGCGAGTCCTCCTGCTGCGGAAGCGCCACCGCGGGCTGCGTGGGCACGGCGGCGACCGCCGCTCCCGCACCAGACTCGCCGGCACCGGCGCCGCCGCGGGTGCCCGCGCCGGCCGCGGCCTCGGCCGGTGCGGCGCCTTCCGCCGGTGCGGCGCCCTCGGCAGGCACGCCCGTCACGGAGGCGTCGATCAGGGCCTCCAAGTTCGCGGCGAACTGCGCGATGAGCTTGCCGCTGACCTCGGGCAGCAGGCTGCGCCCGAACTGGGCGGGGCGGCCCGTGACGTTCAGCGAGGTGTGCATGGACACCAGCGTGTGGCCGTCGGAGTCGGCCGGCTTGAGGCCGGCGTGCACGGTCGCGGACGCGGTGCCCGCGCCGCGGGTCTCCTTTCCGGAAGCCTCGATCGCGATCGTGTGGTTGGCCTGGTCCTTCTCGGTGAACTTGGCGGTCCCCTTGTAGCTCAGCGACAGCGGACCCAATTTGACCTTGACCTGGCCGGCGATCTCATCTCCGTCGACCGAGGTGACGCTGGCACCGGGCATGCACGGCGCGATCCGCTCCACGTCGAGCAGGACATCCCAGGCTTGCTCAGGCGGCACGGGAACGGTGAATGAGTTGTCGAGCTCGATGGCCATTACGACGCTACTTTCTCGCTGATTAGGTATTCGTTGGAGATTGTATGCGCCAGGCTTGTCCCGCCTCCGCGACGGGTCAAACACCGGCCGGGCCGGGGAACCCGCGAACGCGGGTCCCCGGCCCGGCGGCGCCGCCAGAGCGCCGATTGGGCGACCTCAGCAAGCCGTCCCCGACGACACCAGGGTCAGGACGCGCCCGCCGCCGCGGCCAGCGCCCGGCCCGTGAGGACCCGGGCCAGATGCCGCCGGTAGTCGGCCGCGGCCCGCAGGTCGCTAGGCGGGTCGGCGCCTTCGCCGGCGTGCGCCGCCGCCGCTGCCAGCCCCGCCGCCGACGCCTCCGCGCCGGCTGCCGCCGCCTCCACGGCCAGCGCCCTGACCGGGACCGAGCCCATGTTGGTGAGCCCGACCCTGGCCTCGGCGACATGCCCGTCGGCCCGCCGCGCGACGGCGGCGACCCCGACCAGCGCCCAGGCCTGCGCCGTGACGTTGAACTTCTCGTACCGGTAGCCCCAGCCTTCGAGCTTCGGCACCCGGACCGACGTGAGGATCTCTCCGGGCGACAGCGACGTCGTAAAGAAGTCGGAGAAGAAGTCGGCCGGGCTGATCTCCCGCGACCCTGACGGCCCGTGTGCCACCAGCGTCGCGTCGAGCGCAGTGACGACGGCGGGCATGTCCCCGGCCGGGTCGGCGTGCGCCAGCCCGCCGCCGAACGTGCCGCGGTGCCGCACCGCCGGGTCGGCGATCGTCGCCGCGGCCTGCGCGAGCAACCCGCAGTGCTCCCTGACCAGCCAGTCGCGGGTGAGCTCGTAGTACGTGGTCAGCGCGCCGATCTCCAGCGCGTCGCCGGCGTCGCGGACGCCCCGCAGCGCGTCGAGCCCGCCGAGGTCGACGAGCTTGTCAGGGCGGGCGAGCCGCATCCGCAGCAGCGGCAGCAGCGACTGCCCGCCCGCGATCACCTTGGTGTCGTCGCCGCCGGAGGCCAGCGCCCGGACCGCCTCGTCCACGGACGAAGGCCGCACGTAGTCAAACCTCGCCGGGATCATCGGCCCGCTCCTTCCGAACCGCCGCCAGCACCGCCGCCGGAACCGCCGGAACCGCGCCCAGCACTGCCGCCGGGACCGCCAGCAGCACCGCCGCCGGAACTGATGGCCCGCCACACCCGTTCTGGAGTGCATGGCATCGGCACGTCACTGACCCCGAACGGCCGCAGAGCGTCGATGATCGCGTTCACGACAGCCGGCGTGGACGCGATCGTGCCGGCCTCGCCGACCCCCTTCACGCCGAGCGGGTTGCCCGTGGAGGGCGTGGTGGTGCGCGCGGTCACGAACGACGGCAGATCCGCCGCTGAAGGCAGCAGGTAGTCTGCCAGCGTCGCCGTCACCAGGTTGCCCGAGGAGTCGTAGGCGGCCTCCTCGTACAGCGCCTGGGCGATGCCCTGCGCGATCCCGCCGTGCACTTGCCCCTCGACGATCTGCGGGTTCACCACGACGCCGACGTCGTCGACCGCGACGTAGGAGCGGATCCGCACGGCTCCTGTCTCGGTGTCCACCTCGACCGCGCACAGGTGCGTGCCGTGCGGGAACGAGAAGTTGTCCGGGTCGTACGTCGCGTCGGAGTCCAGCGACGGCTCCACCCCGTCGGGCAGCGAGTGCGCCGCGAACGCGGCGAACGCGATCTCCCCGATCGTCTTGCCCTGCTCCGGGTCGCCGCGCACCGACCACCGCCCGGAATCCCATTCCAGGTCGGAGGGCGCGACCTCCAGCATGCCGGCCGCGATGACCCGGGCCTTCTCCCTGACCTTGCCGCAGGCCTCCACCAGCGCCGTGCCGCCGACCGCGAGCGACCGCGACCCGTAGGTGTCCATGCCCTTGGGCGCGACCTGGGTGTCGCCGTGCAGCACGCGAATGTCCTCGAACGGCACGCCGAGCTGGTCCGCGACGATCTGCGACCACGCGGTCTCGTGGCCCTGGCCGTGCGCGCTCGTCCCGGTGACCACCTCGACCTTGCCGGTCGGCAGCATCCGGATCGAGGCGTACTCCCAGCCGCCTGCCGCGTACGACAGCGAGCCGAGGACGCGCGACGGCGCGAGCCCGCACATCTCGGTGAACGTCGAGATCCCGATGCCGAGCCGCACCGGCGAGCCGGACGCGTTCCGCGACGCCTGCTCGGCCCGCAGGTCGTCATAGCCGAACAGCGCGCGCGCCTGCGCGGTCGCCGCCTCGTAGTTGCCCGAGTCGTAGGTCAGCCCGGAGATCGTGGTGTACGGGAACTCCTCGTGCCTGATCCAGTTCCGCTCGCGCAGCTCGAGCGGGTCCACGCCCAGCGACGCGGCCAGGTCGTCGATGATGTGCTCGATCGCGTAGGTCGCCTCGGGCCGCCCGGCGCCGCGGTAGGCGTCGGTGGGCGTCTTGGTGGTGAATACCCCGGTGCAGTTGAACCGGTAGGCGTCCATCTTGTAGATCGCGTTGTACATGAACGCCCCGAGCAGCGGAACACCCGGGGTCACCAGCATCAGGTACGCCCCCATGTCCGCGAGCAGGTCGACGGACAGCCCGCGCAGCCGCCCGTCGGCGTCAGCGGCCAGCCTGATCCGCTGGATCTGGTCCCGGCCGTGGTGCACGGCCACGTTGCCCTCCGACCGGGACTCGGTCCACTTCACCGGCCGGCCGAGCCTGCGGGCGAACAGCAGCGCGAGCACCTCCTCGGCCGTCACCTGCAGCTTGGAGCCGAAGCCGCCGCCGACATCCGGCGCGATCACCCGCAGGTTCTGCTCGCCGATGCCGGTGACGAGCGCGAGCATCAGCCGCAGCACGTGCGGGATCTGCGTCGCCGACCACATCGTGTACTCGTCGCCGACCGGCGCGCAGACCACCGCGCGGGGCTCGATCGCGCACGGGATCAGCCGCTGCTGCCGGTAGGTGCGCTCGAGCACGACAGGGGCGTCGCGGAACGCGCCGTCCAGGTCGCCGTTCTCGAGCGTCCACGTGTAGGACTTGTTGCCGGCCTCGTGGACCCGCGGCGAATCCGGCCGCAGCGCGGCCTCCATGTCGAGCACCGGCTCGAGCGGGTCGTAGCTGACATCGACCAGCTCCACCGCGTCGGCGGCGGCATACCGGTCCCTGGCGACCACGGCGGCGACGATCTCGCCGGCGTACCGCACGGTGTCGACCGCCATCGGCGGGTGCGCGGGTATCACGATGTCGGGCGTGACGGGCCACGCGCACGGCAGGCTGCCCTGTTCGGCGGCCAGGTCCGCGCCGGAGAACACGGCGACCACGCCGGGCGCCTCCCGGGCGGCCGACAGGTCCACGGCCGTGATCCGCGCGTGCGCGTACGGGCTGCGCGCGAACGCGATGTACACCTGGCCGGGCAGCGTGATGTTGTCGGTCCAGTTGGTCTGGCCGGTGATCAGGCGGGCGTCTTCCTTGCGGGCGCGGGCCTTGCCGACCTCGGGCGCGGCGGTCTGCGTGGTCATGCCGGCACCCCCGCGCTCCCGGCGGCCTTCAGCACGGCCCTGACGATGTTCTGGTACCCGGTGCAGCGGCACAGGTTCCCCTCCAGCCCGTCCCTGACCTCTTCCTCGGTCGGGTGCGGGTTGTCGCGCAGCAGGTCAGCCGCGGCCATGATCATGCCGGGCGTGCAGTAGCCGCACTGCAGCGCGTGCTCTTCGTGGAAGGCCCGCTGCAGCGGGTGCAGCTCCCCGTTCGCCAGCCCCTGGATCGTGGTGATCTCGGCCCCGTCGGCCTGCACGGCGAGCACCGCGCAGCTTTTCACCGACCGGCCGTTCATCAAGACCGTGCACGCGCCGCAGTTGGAGGTGTCGCAGCCGATGGGTGTGCCGGTCCTCCCAGCCTGCTCTCGCAGATAATGCACGAGCAGCACCCGGGGTTCGACGTCGTCGTCGTAACGCACGCCGTCGACGTTCACGCTGATCTTCATACACGGCCTCCTTGCCGTCGCAGATGCGCCTGAGGTTCACCGTAAAACGAGCGCGGGAGATCGCACCAGACCCCGCCAGCCAGACAGTGCCGCGCCGCGCCGGGATCGCGCCGCTCCGCGCTGTCCGTCCGTTCCGCTCGCCCGCTTTCCTTATCCCGAACGATCCCGGCCGTCTGCCGCGGCCATGGCAACTGCCGCCGCGTGTCCCCGCCCGCGGACTCCGGCGGCGGGAGGCCGAGCAGGCGGGCAGCCCAGATCAGCTCTTCGGTGTCGGCGATGGCGTGCGGCGTCCAGCGTGGCACCCAGCCGTCGGCCGGGAGGGCCTCCAGGATGATCAGCGGCACCGGATCACAGTGCGCCCGTCGGCCAGCCGCGCGAGCCGAGCTCGTCGAGGAGCTGCGGGTCCGCCCCGCTCCACGGCAGCGCGTCCACGGCCGCGATGGCGATCGCCAGCCCGGCAGGCCAGTTTTCCGCGCCAGGCTTGCGCTGGGCAGCCGGCCCGGCTCGTTCTGGCTGACTATGGGCGATCAGCCGAAGCGGCCGTGCACGTAGTCGGCGGTGCGCGGGTCCTGCGGGTCCTCGAATACCTGCTCGGTCGGGCCGGCCTCGACGATGCCGCCGGGGGTGCCCTCGGCGGCCAGGAAGAACGCGCAGTAGTGCGACACGCGCTGGGCCTGCTGCATGTTGTGGGTGACGATCACGATCGTGACCTGGGAGGAGACCTCGGCGATCGTCTCCTCGACGCGGCGCGTTGAGGTCGGGTCGAGCGCGGAGCACGGCTCGTCCATCAGCAGCACGTCCGGGGAGACGGCCAGCGACCTGGCGATGCACAGCCGCTGCTGCTGCCCGCCGGACAGCGACCCGCCAGGGGTGGACAGGCGGCGCCTGACCTCGTCCCACAGGCCCGCCCGGAGCAGGCAGGACTCGACGAGCGAGTCCTTGTCGCGGACCCTGATGCCGGCCAGCTTGAGGCCCGCGACCACGTTGTCGTAGATCGACATCGTGGGGAACGGGTTGGGCTTCTGGAACACCATGCCGATCCGGCGGCGGACCTGCTGCGGCCGCTGGCTCGGGTGGTAGATGTCCTGCCCGGCCAGCAGGACCTCGCCGGACAGCGCCGCGCCCGGGATCATCTCGTGCATCCGGTTGAGGATCCGCAGGAACGTCGACTTGCCGCAGCCGGACGGGCCGATCAGCGCCGTCACCGTGCCTGGTGCCATCTCAAGCGACACCTGCTGCAGGACCTTGTGCCTGCCGAACCAGGCGGAGACCCTGCGCGCCTCGAGCCCGACCAGGGGGGAATCCAGCGGCTGCGTGTGCGGGAATGCGATTTCAGTCATCTGGGGCCTCAGTACAGGTTGGGGAGGAGGGCGGACAGGCTCTCGTACAGGTTCCAGAGGATCGCGAGCACGACGGGGACCGTGACCAGCCAGGCGGGCCAGCGGGCCCAGCGGGCCGCGGCGAGGCTGCCGGCAAGCGCCGCGGCCGCCAGCGCGATCGCCCAGGCCATCGACGGGATCAGCGCGTAGAAGTCGCGGCCGAGCGCGACCTCGGAGGCGCCGATCGCCGGCAGGCCGCCAGGCTCCGCCTGCGGGGTGGTGAGCAGCTTCGCCTCGACCTCGATGTAGTGTGCCGGCGCGATCCGCGAGTCGCCGGTGACCAGCAGGAGCTGGTTCGGGTAATCGGTGAACGGGACCGGCTTGCTGCTGTCGGACACCGCGATCACCTCATAGCGGGCCTGGCCCTCGCTGGCGATCGTCGTGATCAGGTCGCCCGGCCGCAGCAGCGGAACGTCGCTGAACGGGGCGCCGTACGTCGCCCGCCGTCCGAAGATCACCGAGATCCCGCCCTGCCCGGGCAGCGGGGTGTCCCGCAGGTGGCCCGGGCCGAGCGTCAGGTTCTCCGGGCTGGTGCCCTCCACGACGACCATGTTCGAGATGCCGATGGCCGGGATGTCGAGCAGCGCGACCGGGGCGCCCGCCGTGGTCGGGCCGGTCGGCGCGGTCGCCTGGCCCAGCTGGGACTGCAGTTCCGCGTACAGCGTGGTCTGCGCCCTGGCCTCCTGCACTCCTGACAGGAAGTACAGGAAACCGACGAAGCCGAGGATCACCACCGCCAGCAGGGTCAGCGTCACCCCCGCGGAGCGGAGGGCGCCGCCAGGGGGGCGCGGCTTGCTCCCCCCTTCCTCCGGCTGGCCCGGAGGCGCCTGCGGCGCCACTGTGCCCGGTGCCTTGACGGCCTCGGTGGTCACCGCGCGCCGGTCCGCCTGCGGCGCAGGTAAGCGGCCACCGACGGCGGCGCCGCGACCGCCACGGCCACGCCGAGCGCGGTGACCACGGCGAGCAGGATGCGGTCCGCCCCGCTGCCCGGGAGGTTGATCACCGAGCCGGTGATGTCGGTGTTCGTGGCCACGGTCGAGCCGCCCGTGCCCGTGCTGCCGGCGCCCGTGCTCCCGGATCCGGTACTACCGCTGCCCGTGCTCCCCGCGCCGGTGCTCCCGGCGCCGGTGCTCCCGCTCCCGGCGCCCCCGGGGCTGGTCTTGCTCGTCACGTTGACGGTGCCGTTGCTCGAGCCGGTGGCCGGGACTCCGTCGGCCGTGCAGCTGTCCCACTCGGCGAGCGGCACGCCGGCCTTCTGGCATGAGTACGGCTGCTGGGCGGTCGTCAGCAGGATGTTCTTGCCGTTGATGAACGTCGGGTTCTCGCAGGAGGCGTACTGGTCGATGTTCGGCGCTCCCACGGTTCCCGGGATCTTGTTGACCTGCAGGAAGGCGCCGCTGACGAGGTTGACCGGCAGCGGGGAGTAGCCGAGCGCGGCCGCCTGTTTCTGCCCGGCGCACAGGTAGAAGTTGATGAACGTGCTCAGCGACGCGCCGTCCGCGTCGGTGAATATCGGCGGGATCTTGCTCCCTACTCGCGGCACGATCAGGTAGCTGTAGCTGGACAGCGGGTAGCTGCGCGGATCGGTGTAGGTGTAGACGTTGTCCAGGTTCTGCTGCAGGAAGTTGGGGCTGGTCGAGTCCTCGTTGATCTGGGCCTGGGTGAGCGCCACGGCGACGTTGGACGCCGACGGGAGCACGTAGTAGCCGGCCGGGTTCTCCAGGTAGACGACCGGCCAGTGCGCGTTCAGCGCGTAGGCGTACTCGTCGTAGCCGATCGAGCCCAGGCCGTAGCTCGAGGTGATGTACGTGGCCACGTTGTTGGAGCCGTTCTCCGCCTTGGCGTCCCCGAACTGCGGGTAGAACTCCGTCTGCGGGCAGGGCAGCTTGATGCCCGGGTGGACCTTCTCGCAGAACGCGTTCCACTGCTGCGGGAACTCGTGCGCCATCCACCGGGTGAAGAAGTAGCTCGCGCCGGACCCGTCGGAGCGGATCACCGGGGTGATCGGGATGTTGGGCAGCTGCGTGCCGTAGTCCTTGGTGATCTGCGGGGCGTCCCAGTTGGTGATCTGGCCGGTGAAGATCTCCATGAGCGTCTGGCCGGACAGCCGCAGGTTGGTGATCTGATGGCCGCCGACGACGAGGTTGTACATGAAGGCCGTGCCGCCGCCGACGTCGGGCACGTAGGAATAACCCCACTCGGGGACCTCCGCGCCGGTGCCGGCGAGTTCGTCCTCGCCGTTGCGGAACGGCGGGTCCGAGGCCGCGAAGTCGACCTGGCTGCCCTGCATGTAGTCGCCCCGGCCGGCGGCCGATCCGTCCGGGTTGAAGTTGACGGTCAGGCCGTCGGGTTCCACGTCCTCGGCCCACTGGTCGATCGCCACCGAGGCCCAGGACGACCCGGAGCCGGAGATCGTCGTGTAGCTGCCTGCTTCCGCGGGGGCGGCCCTGCCCAGCACGGCCACGGCCGCGACCAGGACGGTGATGCCCGCCAGTACTGGGCCCCGGCGGGCCGGATACCTGATCATGAGTTCCTCCGCCGTGGGGGACGGGACGGGCCCGGTCTGGGCCTGCTGCTGGCGATGGGTTTAAGGCGGACTGTCATGCCGCGGCCGGACCGGCCGCCCGTGCGGTTGCCCGGCCGCCCGATGCGGCGGGCGCCTGCGCCGAGCGCGGCGCGCGCTCCCGGGCTGCCGATGATCAGGGCGGCCGGCCCTGCGACGAGGAACACCACCCCGGCGAGGAGCAGCGCAAGCACGACCCAGGACATCCCGGTGCCGTCCGCGCTGCTGAACGAGACCGCGACCGAGTGGGCGCTGGCGGTGCTCGACGGCTTGGGCGTCGCCGGCTTCGTCGGCGACGGCTTGGGCGAAGGCGACGTCGACGGGGCCGGCTTGGGGTTGCCCGTCTGGTGCAGCACATCGTAGGCGGCCTTGAGCGTCTGCGCGCGCAGCGACGCAGGCAGCGGCAGGTAGCCAGGGGCGAGCTCGCCGGGGGCGCTGCCGGACACCTGGCCCTGGGTGGCCACGTCGTCGAGGAACGCGGCGATCTTGGCGGCCTTGGTCTTGGAGATCCCGCCGGTCGGCACGACCGCGTAGATCACCATCGTCAGCGGGTATTCCGCCGGGTCCTTGCTGTCCTCGTTGACCGTCAGCGTGCCGGCCGACGTCTTGGTCATGTCCTTGACCGCGGCGGCCATCGACGCCATCGTCGGCTGGACGTACTTGCCTGCCGGGTTCTCGAGCGCCGCCGTCGGGAACAGGAACCGGGCGGCGTCCGCCTCGTCGTCGACCGCCCACAGGTCCCGGTCGCCGGGGATCTCAGGCGACAGCGTGTCGAAGTTGCCGGTGGTGGGGTCCCTGGTGTCCATCGTGCCGGGCGGCTGGTTCAGGGCCTGGTCCTCGCTCACCGTGGCCAGCGGATAGACCGGGCTGTACTGCGTGGACACCGGCAGGTACGGGTCCATCGGCAAGAACGCCTGCGTCGGGTACCGCAGCCCCAGGTAGTAGGTGTTGACGTGCATCCCCCACGGGTCGAACTGCCCGGCGAGGAATTCGGCCGCGGCCTTGTTGGCGGCGATCCAGCTCGTGACCGTCCAGGTCATGTCGCTGTCGCCGGAGACCACCAAGGGGATCTCGTACCCGGACGGCTGCGACGCGAGCTGCGAGACCCCCGGATTCAGCTGCTGGAACTCCGGGTCCGCGTACAGGTTCACCGGGTTGCCGTCGACCGCGTTGTCGCAGCCGAACGGGCCGCTCGCCGATCCTGGGCACGCGTCGTTGGTGAAAGCGTAGGAGGTCGTCAGCAGCTTGGCGACCAGCCGCGGATCCAGCTTGATGCCCGTGATCGGCTGGCCTGTGTCCTGGTTGTCCACCCAGTACACGACCGAGGCCGCGGACACGGCGACCGGCGCGTAGGTGTAGGGATGGTCGGTCGGCCCGGTGATCGGCTCGGTCGTGAACGCGACGTCGTCCAGGCCCGTCGCGAAGGCCTCGCGGGCCTCGCTCTCGTTGATCGAGGCGTTGTACTGGATCTCGACCGAGTCGGAGTCGAAGCAGAACCCGGACTGCCACTGCTCCATCGCGTCGGCGAGCATCGGCGAGCCGCCGGCGGTGAAGTCCGCGTTCCGCAGCGGGCAGCCGTCCGGCGTCGGCGCGAAGTACAGCGGGACGACGATCCGCTTCTCCCACGAGCAGAGCCCGTTCGGCGTGTACGCCGGGCTCGTTATCGAGGTGAACGCGTACTGCCCGAGGTCCATGGCCTGGCTGTCCTGGGTGTGGTCGCCGCAGACGGGCTTGGCGTCGGTGAGGCTGTTGCCGCCCTGGCTCGGCACGATGACGAGCGAGCAGGGATGGGTCGGGTCGCAGCCGAGCCACTGGTTCTGCACCTCGGTGAACAGCAGGATGTCCGTCTCGCCCGCGCCGGCCGCGGTGGTCGTGGCGTAGGCCGTGTTGCCCGGCCCGTCCGCGCCGAAGGACGCGGGCACGCCGCCGTTGGTCGCGTCGTAGCACTGGTTGGGGCTGGTCGGGTCGGTACCCTGGCACTGCGCGACCATGACCGGGTAGTCGGTGGAGGTCTGGTCGTAGGTCGGCACGCTGCTCGGCGTGAACCCGGTCCAGCTCACCTGCACCATCTGGTTGACCAGGTTCCTGGTCTGGCTGACGGTCACGGTGCTCGCGTCCTTGTAGTGCGAGTCCTTCGAGCCAGGGATGTACATGTGCGGCCCGGTCACGGTGACGCCGTCGGGGCCGGGCGCCTTAGGCGCCGGCTTCTTCGCGGGCTTTTTCTGCGGCGGCTTTTTCGGCGGGGTCTTGGTCTTGGTCGGAGTCGGAGAGGGCGACGGGGTTGGCGACGGGGTTGCCGTTGCCGACGAGGTTGGCGTGGGTGTCGGGGAGGGGGAAGCGGACGATGTGGCCGTCGGGGAGGGGGAAGGCGACGGGCTGCCCGCTGCCAGCGCCGCGCCCGGTGCCGCGACGATGATCGCCAGGCCGGCGGCAACCCCGAGGGCCAGCAGCCGTCTCATGATCTCATCCTTTCCGCCGCGACGCGCGCGCGCGCCATTTCCCGTTCGATCTGGCGACGCTGCCGCCTGCTCAGCTCGCCCGGCGCCGCGCCGCCGATCCGGCGGGCGATCGCGAACAGGATGAGCACGAGGATCACGAGCGCGAAGCCGCCGCCGAAGGCGCGGATCTTCTCCGTCACCTCGGGAAGCTGGATCTCGTAATAGATGTAGAGCGGCAGGCTGGTCTGCCAGTTGGCGAACGGGTTGTAGTTGAAGCCGCGCGCGTAGCCGGCCACGAGCAGCACAGGCGCGGTCTCGCCGATGCCCCGGGCCATGGCCAGCACGACCGCGGTGGACAGGCCGGACCTGGCGGTCGGCAGGACGACGTTCAGCACCGTGCGCCACTGGCTGCCGCCCAGCGCGTACGACGCCTCCCGCAGCGTTCCCGGGACGATGCGCAGCATGGCCTCCGACGCCCTGGTCACGATCGGCAGCATGGTGATGGCCAGCGCGAGGGCGGCGGCGAAGCCGCACTTCGGCACGCCGAGCGTGAGGACGACGAAGGCAAGCACGAACAGGCCGGAGATGATGTCGGGCAGCGCGGTCATCGCGTCGACAAGCGTGCGCACGGGACGGGCCGCCCGCCCGCCGATCTCGGAGAGGAACACCGCCGCCATGATGCCGAGCGGGACCGCGAACACCGTCGCCAGCCCGATCTGCTCGACGGTGCCCACCAGCGCATGCCCCACGCCGCCGACGTCCTGCGCGCTGAGCGGCCCCTCGTCCGCCATCGACTGGGTGAAGAACGACAGGTTCTTGACCGCGGTGAAGCCGCGGACGAGCGTGTAGCCGACCTGGTCGACCACGATGGCGGTGGCGAGCACGCCGACCGTGGTCAGGGTTACCTGCACGACCCTGTCCCTGACCGACATCCGGTCCCACTGCAGGGCGGCCAGTGCACCGTACAGCACGAGGAACAGCACGTACCAGCACACCCAGAAGCCCAGCACCCCGGTGAACGGCAGCACCCGCTCGTACAGCACCCAGTCAAGCGCGAGGGCGGCGCCGGCGCTGCCGAGCACGGTGAGCGCGCCTTCCGCCGATGTCCGGCGGATCCGCAGCGGCACATCGGGGCCGGGGGGTTCGGTCGCCGCCCCCTGCGCTGTGGTCGTCTCGGTAGCCATCACCTAGCCAGTCGAAATTCCGGACCGGGAGCGGCCGATCACGACCGCGCCCAGCATGTTGACGATCAGGGTCATCGCGAAGAGCACGAGCCCGGCGGCCATCAGGGCGGACAGCCCCATGGAGCCGGCATCGGGGAACGAGGAGAAGTCAAGCGCGATCGTGGCCGCGATCGAGTTGCCGCCGGACTCCAGCACGTGGTAGTTGAAGTGGAAGGCCGGCACGATGATCAGCGTGACCGCGATCGTTTCGCCGAGCGCCCGCCCCAGGCCCAGCATGGTCGCCCCGATCACACCGCCCCGGCCGAACGGCAGCACGACCGAGCGGATCATCCCCCAGCGGGTCGAGCCGAGCGCGTACGCGCCCTCCCGCTCGCCCTGCGGGGCCTGCGAGAACACCTGCCTGGACAGCGACGTGATGATCGGGATGACCATCAGCGACACCACCACGCCTGCGATGAAGGTGGAGTTGGCGTAGTTCGACGACAGCGAGGGGGAGAGCTGGAAGCTGAAGACGGGGACCCAGCCCACGTGCCGCCCGAGCCAGCTCTCGAAGCCGAGGATCCGCGGCTCGAGGAACAGCAGCCCCCACAGCCCGTAGATGATGCTCGGGATCGCGGCCATCAGGTCGACCACCGAGATCAGCGGCCGCTGCAGCCGCCGCGGGGCGTACTCCGAGATGTACAGGGCGACGCCGACCCCGATCGGTACGGCGATGACCATCGCGATCAGCGCGATCAGCACGCCGAACGGCAGGATCGCGGCGATGCCGAAGTGCTGGGGGCTGCCGACTATCCAGGACTGCGTGGTCAGGAACCCGAAGCCCATGAACTTGAAGGCCTTGAGGGCGCGGATGATCAGGAACACCAGGATCAGCCCGGTGATCACGAAGACAGACAGCCCGCACGCGCGCAGTATGCCGCGAAAGATCTTGTCGCCCGTGGACGGCCGCGCCACGATGACCCGCGGGCTGTCTTCTGGGACCGCCGGGATCATCGGTGTAGGTCCCTCAGAGGGCATGCCGATATCCCCCCGCTCCTTCCTTACATTGCCACCGTTTGTCCATGTTTCCTGACGGGCTGGTCAAGCGTGATGCGCGGCGGTGTATATTTATTGACCAGAAGATGAACAAAGCGTGAACAATCCCTATTTATACGATCTTCATAGGCGTACATCACTCTATGCGCAACTGTGCCCCCCGCGGGCGGCGGGGGGCACAGTCTTTCCGCGTTAATGCCTTCGGCCGCTCAGGAGCCGACTCCGCAGGTTGAGATCGTGAGGAACCCGTAGTCCCTGATCGCGGCGGCCGCCGTGGCGTTCGCGCACAGGTAGCCCTTCACCTTGGCGTGCGCGCTGCCGAAGAACCGCTCCAGGTACGCGGGGATGTGGTCGGGGGTCGTGGCCGAGTAGCGGACGATGTCATAGATCGTCCGGGTGAAGCCGGTGCTCTTGAAGCCCGTGTTGATCGTCGGCACCTTGGCGGTGGTGACCGGGGAGACGCCGTCGATCTTGTTCAGGCCCAGGTAGCCGATCTGGTTGCAGCCGAACTCGTTCTGGGTCTTGGTCGGCTTGGCGCCGCAGGCGGCGGAGTGGTACTTCTGGGCGATCCAGTCGGCGACCGAGTAGATGAAGATCGCGTCGGGGCTGTTGAACTGCTTCGACAGGCCCTGGTTCTGCTCCAGGGACTGGTTCACGCAGCTGCCGGGCTCGGTAATCCCCAGCGCCTTGAGCCAGAACGTGGTCGTGGCGGCCTCAGCCTGGGGCAGGTACGCCTTGATCGGCTCGTTGGGGCCGCCGACCTGCTTCCAGTTGGTGTCGGTGCACAGGAAGATGGCCTTCAGCTGCGCGGCGGTCAGGCTCTTGGGCGCGTAGGTGGCCGGGACCGTCTTGGTGGCGCCGGTGTCCCTGGTGGCGTAGGTGACCGCGTCCTCGGCCAGCGCCACGTATTCGACGCCGCCCGGGCCCAGTTTCGGCGAGCTGGACGACCTGCCGCTTGAGGTGCGCGCGAAGTCGACGCAGTAGTCGCCGGTCGTGCCGTCGAGCGTGTTCGCGTCCAGCGCCTTGAGGCCGGCGTTACCGCCGTTCGGCCGGGTGGTGGACGCGCATCCCGCCTTGGGCTTGATCGTGGTCGGCGCGGTGGAGGTCGAGCCGGGCACGGTGGCGTCCCAGTTGTAGAAATACGGGTCGCTCGCGCTGTGGTCCTTGGCCGGGATCGTGGCGTTGTAGTCGAGCGAGAGCTGGTCGAACAGGAACTCG
>NZ_JASIAL010000194.1:0-18728 GCF_030042015.1 Trebonia sp.
AGCCGCCGTTCGCGGTCGGTCGCCTTGTCGGCCGGCCTGGGCAACCTGCGCCTGGACGGCGCCGCGGGCGGCATCACCGCGCTGGCCTGGCTGTCGGCCCTGGCCATGCTGGTGCTATCCGCCGCGGTGCTGTCCTGGCCGGCGCTGCACGCCCCGACCCCCGGTGCGGCCAGGCTCCGCCGCGGCCGCCAGGCCCGGCTCGCGACGATCGCCTGGGCGGGCGGCGATCTGGCCTTGGTAGCGCTCGCCGCGGTGGCGGTATGGCAACTGCGCGGCTATTCGGCGGTCGCGCATCCGGCGGCGGGATCGCTCGGGATCGATCCGGTGGTTGCCGTCGCCCCCGCGCTCGCGCTGGCCGCGGTGGCGCTCATCCCGCTCCGCGGGCTGCCGCTGCTGGCCAGGCTGGCCGACAAGGCGACCGACCGCGAACGGCGGCTGGCCGCCGCCATGGTGAGCTGGCAGATCGCCAGGCGGCCGATCCGCCAGGCGGGCCCGGCCCTGCTCGTCGTCGTCGCGACGGCGACCACCACGCTGGCGCTGGCTGGCTATGCGAGCTGGCGGCATTCGGCCGCGGACCAGGCCGCCTTCGCGGTCGGCTCGGACGTGCAGGTGAACTCCGCGGCCGCGCTGGCGCCAGGCGCAGCCGAGGCGATCGCACGGGCACCTGGTGTTACCGCCGCGACCTCGGCCGGCGTCGCCAGCATCGGCAACGGAGGCCAGTTGATCGCGCTGGACGCGAGCACGGCGGGCAAGACGATCCTGCTCCGTCCCGACCTGTCGCCGCTTCCGCTGAGCGCGCTGTGGCAGCGCATCACCCCGTCGCAGTCGTCTGGGCTGGCGCTGCCCGGCAAGCCTTACCGGCTGGAGGTCGTCGCGGCCCTGGGGGCGGGCCCGCGCAGCAGCGCGGCCGCGGTACGGAGGGATCTCGGGTCAGTCACAGTCACGGCCTCGATCCAGGTGGCCGGCGGCGGCGTCTACCAGATACCCGCCGCCGGGAGCCTGCCCGTCGACGGTCGCCCGCACTCGCTGGTCTTCACGCTGCCAGGTCTGGAGCAGGTGCGGCTGCTCGGGCTCACGTTTACCTATGTCCTGCCGCCGTACGACCCGGCCAGCCCGGCGTCGGCCCAGACCGCCAGCCTCACCGTCGATTCGCTCGCGGTAGCCGAGACGGCCAGCGGCCCGTTCGGCAGGCCGTTCTCCTACGGTGACGTCCTGCGGACGTGGTCGCCCACGGGATCGTCGCCGGTCGTCCCGATAGGGCCGCCGAACGCTTACGGGCAGAACCCGCCATCGGACGGGGCACCGCCATCGGTCCGGGGCTGGCGAGGCGTCGCCGGGGGCGGACAGCGGCTCACGTTTACTCCAGGACACGATCCGTCCGTGGAGGTCCAGCTCGACTACGGCTTCAATCCCACGTCCGCCATTGCGGCGATCGCGGTCACGGTGCCACCGCCGTCCCAGGTCGTCCCGGCCATCGCCACCGACGGTTACCTGGCGGCCAACCGGCTCGGCATCGGATCGGCCATCTCGGTTCAGGTCAACGGCTCCCCGGTCACGGTCCAGATCGTGGCGTCGGTGGTCAACTTTCCGACCGTCTTCGGAAACGGCGGGGCGCTGATCGTCGACCTCGGGGCCGTCAATGACGTGCTCGTCACGGAGGGGCCGCCCTTGCCGGTGACTCGCTTGTGGCTGCGCACCGCTGACGGCCAGGTACCGCGGCTGCCGGCCGGCCTCGGCCTGTCTGTCTCCGGCCTCGCCAGCCAGCAGGCGGCCCTGCTCGGCAACGCGCTGCTGACGGCTCCCCGGCAGGCCATGCTGGCCATCGGGGCGGCCGCGGTGCTGCTCGGCGTGCTCGGGTTCTCGATCAGCGTCGCGGCCAGCCTCCGCTCGCGGCGGACGCAGAGCGCGGTGTTCGCCGCGCTCGGTGTGGGGAAAAACGCCCAGGCCGGTCAGCTGTGCCTGGAACAGTGCGCGCTCAGCCTTCCGGCCGCGGCCGCGGGCCTGCTGGCGGGGATCGGCCTGGCCCAGCTGATCGTGCCCGCGCTCACCCTGACCGCGGGTGCGACGCAGCCGGTGCCGTGGGCCCTGGTGATAGTGCCGCTTGGCCTGGCCGGTGCGCTGGCCCTCGTCACCGCGGCCGTGCCCGCCGCCGCCGCGGCCCTGACGGTGCTGCGCAGACCCGACCCGGCGGCACGGTTGCGGGCGGAGGCGGGATGACAGCGCTGTGGCTGCGGCCGCGCGCCGCCTGGGTGACGCTGACCGGCACCGGCGCCGTGGCCAGTGTCGCCTTCGCCTTGCTCGTGTTCGCCGCCGTCCTGGCCAGCCTGGCGATCCCGCGCGAGAGCGTTGGCTTGCGCGACGGGGCGCTGCAGCGCGTGATCGCGGCTTCGCAGCCCGCCGACCAGACCGTCATCGGGATGGCGGGTGAGACGTCCATGTTGGACGAAACCGGGCAGGTGCTGGCCACTGACATCGCGGCGATCGGCGCCTCGTTGCGGGCGCGGCTGGCCGCGGGCGGGGTGCCGGTCGTCAGCGACCCGCCCGCCTGGGCGGGCCTGACCACAGGCTTCGTGCCGGTCAGCGGGGCAGCCCAGGCCGCCGGGTACGGGCAGCCGCAGTTCGAGCTGGCCTACCGGACGGCGCTGGCCCGCTACAGCCATATCGTGGCCGGACGGCTCCCGGTCGGCGGCTCGGTGGCCGGGCAGCGGGCCGTGCTGCAGGCGGCCGTGACCAGCACCACCGCGGCCAGGCTCGGGCTGCGGGTAGGCGACCGGCTGAACGCGGGGCCTGTGCAGCTGGTGGTCACAGGAATCGTCCGGCCTGCGAACCCGGCTGCCGCCTTCTGGACCCAGGATCCCGCGGTGGCCAGGCCCGCGCTGTTGGCAGGCACGTCGGCTCAGCCGCCGTACTGGATCGGGGCGGTCTTTATCGGCCCCGGTGCGCTGCCGCTGATCGAGTCCAGGTACGGCACCAGTGAGATGCAGGTGATCTGGGCGTACGCGACCGCGCTCGGCCGGCTCACCGCGGGCCAGGCCAGCGGGGTGGATGCCAGCGTCGCCAGCCTGGTCTCCTCCGGGGCAACGTTCCTGGTCCCCCGGATCAAGAACCCGGTCACGGTGACGATCGACTCGCAGATCCCCTCGATCCTGTCGCCGTTCGTCGCCGGGGAGAGCGCCGCCGCCCCCGTGCTCGAGCTGCTGTACGTCAGCCTGGCCGTCATGGGGGCGGTGGTGGTGCTGCTCGGCGCCCGGCTGGTCGCCCAGCGCCGCGCCGCGGAGTTCACGCTCATGCGTGCCAGGGGCGCGGCGCTGTATCAGCTCGCCTGGCTGGTGCTACGCGTCAGCGTGGTCATCGCCGCGGCCGCCGGGGCGGCGGCCGCGGCACTCGCCATCGGCCTGACCCCCGGCGACGGCGACGCGGTGGGCTGGTGGCTGGCCGGCCTCACGATCGCCGTGACCCTCCTCGGCCCGGTGCTGATCAGCGTGGTCCCGCAGCGCGTGGCGGCGCCGGTCACCGGCCGGGCCGGGGGCCGGGCAGGAGCGCGCCGGGCAGGCGGCCGTAAGCAGGCGGCCCGGCGGATCGTCATCGAGACGGCGCTGGTCGCCTTGGCCGTCGGCGGGCTTGTCGTGCTCAGGGACCAAGGCGTGAGCTCAGGAAGCAGCGGCCTGTACACGAGCGCGGCGCCGGTGCTCCTCGCGGTCCCTGTGGCGGTCGTCGTGCTGCGCTGCTACCCTCCGCTCGCCCGCGAGCTGGCCCGGATCGCGGGCCGCTCCCGCGGGGTGGTCGCGTTCGTCGGCCTGACGCGGGCTACCCGTACCCCGCCCGGCACCGTCTTGCCGTCGTTCGCCCTGGTGCTGGTGCTGGCCATGGTGGCGTTCCCTGACATGGTCGCCGCGTCGGTAACCCGCAGCCAGGTGGCCGCATCCTGGCAGCAGGTGGGCGCCGACGCGATCATCTCGGCCCCGCCCGGTCAGGTGATCACCCCGGCGCTGCAGCGCCAGGTCTCTGCCGTCCCGGGCGTCGTCTCCACCGCTACCGCGGTGCAAGACCCCGGGTCTGTGCCCGCCGGGTTCGAGTTGTACGTGATGTTCGTCGACCCGGCCCGGTTTGCCGCGGTGCTCGATCAGGCGCCCGGCCCCCGTTTCCCGCTGGCCGCGCTGTCGGGGAAGGCCGGGACGTCCGCGACCTTCCCTGCGGTCGCCACCCCCGCCGCCGCCCAGCTTGTCGGCACCGCGCCGACCTACGTCACCGTGGGGGCCAGCACGATCCCGGTCCGGCTGGCCGGACGGATCGGCAGCGTCCCCGGCGCGACCACGGACGCCGTCGTCGTGCTGCCAGTTCAGGCACTCGGGCCTAATCCGCCCGGGCCGGATCTGATGCTGGTCGCCGGGCCCGGGCTGGACGGGGCGCGGCTGAGCGCGGTTGTCGCCCGCGCGCTGCCAGCCGCGGTGGTGACGTTGCGTGCCACGGCCCTCGCCGCGCTCACCACGGCGCCGGTGCTGCAGGCGGCGCAGACGGCCCTCACGCAGGGACTGGCTACCGCGGCCGGATTCGGCGCGCTGGTGCTGCTGCTGTCGCTGCTGCTCACTGCGGGGACCCGCGAGATGACGCTGGCGGGCCTGGCCACGATGGGGCTGCGGCGCTGGCAGGCCCAGCTGATGCTGGCGGCCGAGACGCTTCCCCCGGTCATAGCCGCCGCCATCGGCGGCGTCGCGTGTGCCTGGCTGCTCGCGCCGCTGGTCGGGCCGGCGCTGAACCTGGCGGTGATCAGCGGGACCGGGTCGGCCATCGTGGTGACTCCCGCCGCATTGCCGCTGATCGTTTCCGCGGCCGGGCTGGTGCTGGCCGCGCTGCTCGTCCTGGCCGTGCAGGCCCTGATCACCTACTACCGTGGCGGTGCCAGGGCGCTGCGGATCGCTGACTGAAGGAGGCCCGGCACATGACCCAGCCCGCTGGACATATCCCGGAGGAGCAGGCCCCCACCGGTGCGGACGGGATGATCGTCTGTGACCGGCTGGTCCGGATCTACTCCGGCGAGGGCATCGAAGTGCAGGCCCTGCAAGGGCTGGATCTGCTGATCGCCGAGGGGGAGCTGGCCGCGCTGATCGGCGCGGCGGGCAGCGGCAAATCCACGCTGATAAACATCCTCGCCGGGCTGGACACACCGACCGCGGGGGCGGCGTGGGTGGCTGGCCACAACCTGGGGACGATGACCGCCCAGGAGCGGCTCGCCTACCGGCGCAGCGTCGTCGGCTTCATCTGGCAGCAGACGTCGCGGAACCTGCTGCCCTATATGACCGCCCGGCAGAACGTGCTGCTGCCGATGCGGCTGAACGTGGTCGGCCGCCGGGAGCGGCGGCGGCGCGCCGATTTCCTGCTCAACACCCTCGGCATCGCGCACTGCGCCGACCGGACTCCGGACCGCATGTCCGGCGGTGAACAGCAGCGCGCCGCCATCGCCACGGCGCTTGCCAATGAGCCGAAGCTCCTGCTGGCCGACGAGCCCACCGGCGAGCTGGATTCCTCCACCGCCCAGGACGTCTTCTCCGCCCTGCAGACCGCCAACACCGAGTTCGGAGTAACGATGCTGGTGGTCACCCACGACCCGGCGGTGTCGTCGCAGGTTCGCCGGACGATCGCGATCAGGGACGGCAAGACGAGCAGCGAGACGATACGGCATGCGGCCACCGACGAGCGCGGCAACACCACACTGCACGCGCGCGAGTACGCGACGCTGGACCGGGCGGGCCGGGTTCAGCTGCCGCGCGAGATGACCAGGCGCCTGCGCATGCGCAAACGGGTCGAGTTGCAGGAGGAGCCCGACCACATCGGCGTCTGGCCAGACCAGGCCGCGGATCAGGACCGAGAATAGCCGCACCCCACACCGCAAGTGGCTCTTTTCTGGGTCTCCGGCCACGCCGGCGAAGCTCGCAGAGCATCAATGTCCCCGCTTTTCCGGTCCGTTCCAAGCCTGCCCGGGGAGGGCGGTTCCGGCTCTGGCACGCTTGAGGAGGACGGAGGTTTGCATGGACGAGGTCAACGTTGCGGTGATGGCTCCGATCCTGGGGCGGGACCTGTCGTTCGTGAGCGACGTCGATCCCCGGGTCCGGGTCCTGGACGCCAACTTCGCCGTCCCGGGCAGGCGGGCAGGATCGGGCGGTCCGGCGGCGCCCGATTCCGGTCGGCTGGCGGCCATTCTGGCGCAGGCCGAGGTGCTGGTGGTCGGCTACCCGGTCCCCGGTGACCTGGCCGCCTTGTCGCCGCGCCTGGTGTGGGCGCATCACACCCAGGCCGGGGTCTCGAACCTGGCCGGGACCGACCTGTGGGACTCGAGGGTCACCTTGACCAGCAGCCGCGGCGCGGTGGCGGCCACGGCCATCGCCGAGTATGCGCTCGCGGCGGCGGCGCACTTCGCCCGGGGCCTGCACGAGGCCACCCGGCAGAAGGCCGCGGGCCAGTTCACCCGGCATGGTTACCAGATGCGGACGCTGGCCGGGGCGACGATGGGCGTCATCGGCCTGGGCGGCATCGGCCAGGAGGTGGCCCGGCTGTCGCGTGCGGCCGGCATGCGGGTGATCGGCACCCGCCGTTCGGTCACCGCCCCGCTGCCCGGCGCTGACGGGGCGGACCTGGTCCTGCCGGCCGGCCGGATCCTGCAGGTGGCCGCCGACAGCGACTTCCTGGTCGTCTGCGCTCAGCTGACCGCCCAGACCCGCGGCTTCATCGACGCCCCGGTGTTCGCGGCGATGAAGCCGGAAGCGGTGCTCATTAACGTCGCCAGGGGCGAGGAGGTCGACGAGGACGCCCTCGTCGAGGCCGTCACCGCCGGGCGGATCCGCGGCGCTGTCCTGGACGTCTATGCCGGCGAGCTCGCCGGCCGGCCGCCGCGGCCCGAGCTGACCGCACTGCCCCAGATCCTGCTGACACCGCACATCTCCGCCGGCGGCGACACGACCATGGCCGAGCCCCTGCGGCGGCTGTTCGCAGGCAACCTCCGGCGCTACCTCGACGGCCAGCCCCTCCTCAACGTCGTCGACCGCGCCCGCGGCTACTAGCAGGCGCGCCTATGCCGGGATTACGCAGCCGGAAGCCGCGCAGCGGCTGACGGTGTCCAGGTCGCTGTATCAGAAGGTTGAGGCGTGTGAGCGGAAGCCGCAGCGTGAGTTCGCCGCGCAATGCGATGTGCTGTTCGGGATGCCCGGCGTGTTCGCGCGGATTTACCGGGACATGATTGCCGGGCCTTATCCGGCGTGGTTCGGGCCGCGCGTGGTGCATGAGGACCGCGCGTCGGTGATCGCTGACTGGGGACAGCGCGGGATTCCGGGGCTGCTGCAGACCAAGGCGTATGCGCGGGCGGTGATCCGCGCGTGCCGCCCCTATGACCGGCCGGACGCTCTGGAGCAGACCGTGCAGGCCAGGCTGGAGCGCCAGGAGATCCTCGGCCGCGACAGTCCGCCGAGGCTGTGGGCGGTGATCGCCGAGGGGGTGCTGCGGCAGTGCGTGGGCGGGCCGGAGGTGATGCGCGAGCAGCTGGACCACCTGGTCAAGATGCCGGGATCTCCGCAGGCGGTTATCCAGGTGCTCCCGTTCACCGCCACGGACGCGCCAGGCGCGGACGGCCCGGTGGCGCTGTTCGAGTTCGAGGATGAACCGCCGGTGGCCTACTTGGAGGGATGGGATGCCGGCCGGGTGGCGGAAGAACCCAAGGAAGTGGCGGTCATCTCCGCAGCGCTTAACATGATCATGAGCTGCGCCTTGTGCCCGCAGATTCACAGCGGCTCATGGCAGAGATCAGAGGGTGAGGACATGGCTGGCGAACCGGTGTGGCGCGTGTCGACGTACTGCCGCGCGCGTGCTCATGGTGCGGGACACCAAGGACCGGGCGGGGGCGGTGCTGGCGTTCGCCCCGGAATCGTGGCGGCGGTTCGCCGCCACGATCAAGGAGTCGTCGCGGGCCTGAAGACTTCCAGGTGCGCGTGCGCCCCGTCACCCGGCAGGGTGGCGGGGCGTTTCCGTGTTCCGCAGTCGTGTGCGGCTGCCCTGCAGCTTGGGCCGTACGGTAGCGCGGGCCAGCTGCCCCCGCATGGGTTTGGCGGCACTGGCGAGCCCTCCCCCCTGCGGTTTTGATCTTGGTCATTTGCGAGGCTGCTTACTCCTGAAGTGCAGGAGATGCTTGAGCCTATGTTGGGATGGGTAGAGCGCTTTTCCAGCGACGATAGCGTGGAGGATGTTCGAGACTCACTAGTGCCCCGTCCAGGAACGTTCTTCGTGTAATTGATCTTTAGCCGTGTGATTGTCAGGCTGCTTTCGGGTGAGTTCTCGGAGGTAGCCATGGGACGTCCGCCAGGGGTGTTCGTCCGGCCGGTCACGATGACCGAGGGGCGCCGGCTGCAGCGGATCGGTCGCACGTCCAGGGACCCGGTGAGGCTTCGCCGGGCGATCGTGGTGCGCGGGCTGATCCACGCGTTCAACGAGACCGGGTTCGCGGCGCTGAACCCAAAATGGAGCGGGGGCAGGCCGAAGACGATCAGTGAGCACGCGCGGCGGCAGATCTGCCTGCTGGCCCGGTGCTGCCCCCGTGACCTGGGCCTGGTGTTCAGCGCGTGAAGTTTAAGCAAGCTCGCTGAGCACGTCGTGGCCGCCGGGATGGTCGCCTCGATCAGCAGGGAGAGCATCCGGCAGATCCTGCGCGCGGCCGGGATCAGCTGGCAGGCCGTCAAGACCTGGAAGGCATCGGCTGATCCGGACTTCGCCGCCAGGCTGCGCCGCGTGCTGGACCTGTACGATCACCCGCCCGCCGAGGGGCGTGTGATCTGCGCTGATGAGTTCGGGCCGCCGAACCTGCAGCCGCGGCCCGGCCGTGCCTGGCGGCCTGCCGGGCACCCGGCCCGGCTGCGCGCCACTTACCACCGCACCGGCGGCGTGCGGCACATGCTCGCCGCCCTGGACCTGGCCACCGGGAAGATCACCTACCGGATCCGCGGCCGCAAGCGCCACCAGGAGTTCCTGTCCTTCCTCAAGCTGCTGCGCCAGCGCTGGCCAGCCGGCAGGCTCTACCTGACTTGCGGCAACTTCTCCCCGCACAAGCACCCCGAGGTCACCGGCCGGGCCGCCGCCGGCAACGCCGGGCTGGTGTACCTTCCGGTGAACGCCTCCTGGCTGAACTGGACCGAACCCGAGTTCACCGCCTTGCGGTACTTCGCGCTCAACGGCACCGGCCACCGCACCCACACCGGGCAAGGCGACGCGATCGCCGCCTGCCTGCGCTGGCACAACGCCCGCGCCCAGCCCAGGCACAACTTCGCCCCCGGATCAGTGATCCGGACCTGGACCAGTTACCAGAACAAGGTTGCTTGACGCGGCACTATAGATTCTCAACGGCGCGGGTTACGAAAGGCTGCGCGATCGGGGCGATGCCGGCTGCGAAACCAGCGAGGTGGCCGGACGGGTCGTGGAGGCGGCGGAGGGGGTGGGGGTATGCGGTGGCATATGCCCGTTTTATCCGGATATTCCGGGACCGGGCAGGGCGCCCGGCGGCCCCGGTTTCCATGACGCTCCTATGTCAAGCGGCTTGCGGGGAAGGCTGGTCGAGGCGCCAGGCGCCGGCTTGGAGGGCGCGGTAGACGATGCCGGACAGGTGGCGCTTGAGGACGCGGAGGGCTGCCTTGCGGGTTTCGCGGACCTGGGTGGCGCGGCGTTCCGGGAGGGCTCTCGCGCCGTCGTGGCAGCGGGCCTGGGTGAGGGCGGCGCGGTGCAGTGCGGCGTTGACCTGCCGGTTGCCGCCGCGGTTGAGGCGGTGGACGTCGCTGAGGGCGCTGGAGACGGGGATCGGGGCGGTGCCGTTGTGCCGGGCGTAGGCAGCCGGGCTGCGGAACCGGCGGATGTCGCCGGTCTCGCCGGGGATCCGGGCGGCGGAGACGACGCCGGCGCCGCAGATGGCCGGCAGTTCCGGGCACAGCGCGCTGACCGGGGCCTGCAGGTCCCTGGTCAGGACGGCGATCTGCGCGGAGGCCCGGGCAACGTCGTCCAGCCGGGACAGGGCGACGCGCCGGCCGGCCGGTCCGGGCAGGGCGCGCAGCCCCGCCTCCAGCAGGGCGCGGCCCTTCGCGCCGGTCAGCGCCCGGGGAGGCGGCGCGAGGTCCGGGTCCAGGTCGTGCACGAGCCAGCGCAGCCGGTTCATCACCCGGGTCCGCTCCGCCACCAGGTCATCGCGGTGATCCGCCAGCCGCCGTACTTCCAGCACCTGCCCGTTGAGCCGGGCGGCGGGCAGGAACACGTCCTCGCGCAGGCAGGCCCGCGCGTTGGCCAGGGCATCGATCGGGCCGGACTTGCCCCGCTCGCGGCCCCCCGACCTGGTCCCGGCCATCAGCCGGGCGGGGATGAACCTGACCTCCTCCCCGGCCGCCAGCAGCTCCCGCACCAGCCCGGACGCCGCGTGCCGCACGTCCTCCACCGCCCACAGCCGCCCGCCCGGCTCCAGGTCCCGCGCCCAGGAGATCAGCTCCCGGTACCCCTCCTGTCGCGCCCGGACCGTCTTTTCCGCTATCTTGCGGCCCAGCTCATCCGCAGCCGCCGCGGTGCGGGCCTGCTTGTGCGGGTCTACTCCGAATACCATCATGACCAGGTGTCTCCTCACGCTCACAGTTGCCGTGGAGGCGCCCGGGCCGGGACGGCGGGCACATCTCAGCTGAGGCAGCAGGCCAGGCTCCTTATCAAGCCACGCCGCCCCGGGTCCCGGGCACACCGGGCCGCCCTGGACAAGTCATGAGAAAGCCACACCCGCACCAGCAGGGGACAGATCATGGGTGAGTCACCAGGCAGCCCGCACCCGCCATCATCTAGCGGGCACCACAAAGCCTGACACTGAGATCATGGGTCGGAAGGGGCCCTATACGATCCCATTTGATCTATTATCATGCTCAATGCTGGTTTCCGGGAGGTCTTATGCGTCAAGGGTAACACGATACAAGATCACGCGGAGCCTCTGGAAACGGGCAGGGGATCTTGGTCGAGACCTCTTGTACCGCGGGCTCCGCGGTACCCGGGGATCTCCAGTTATGCCCGGGTACCTGCCCAGATGGGGGTTATGCCGCGAGTGACCGGCTCATACTTGCTGAGAAACCTCATTGACAATTGGGACTAGTCCCCTTAAATAACAACAGATCGCAAGGTGTTCTCTCATATTCCGCCCCGGGGGGCTGTGGCCGGTGCTATGGTGTGTCACGCACAGCAAGAGCCCAGTCACTCGCAGCGTCGCAATGAGGCCAATAGGCCGAATTACTGTTCACCTCCACGTGTTGGTTCGATGCATAGGCCTGAAGGAAATCCAGCGGGCGGAAGGTATGAAATCCAACATGACAAGTGCGTATCGGTCGAAAATCGCCCCACTGATTCCCGAATTCGCGGTGCCGCTGGCGCGGAGTACTTATTATTTCGCCCGGAGTGTAAGCACGGAGGCGCGGGCAAGGCTCATGCCCGTGTCGGCGGCCGACGACTTTTCACCCGTGTTCATCGTAGGCTGCGGACGGTCAGGGACGACATTGCTTGGCGAGCTCATCGCCAGGCACCCTCGGGTCAAATTCATCTGCGAACCGTATGACCTATGGGCCGCGGTCCACCCGGCTACAGACTTCCTGCAGATCTATAGGCACGGCGAGCACCACTGCATGCTGGATTCGCGTGCGGTGACCCAGGACACGAGAGTACGTTTTCAGCGGGTTATGTCGCCGCGATGTGGTTTAACTCTTGTGGAGAAGAGCCCTGTTAACGCACTTCGCCTCGGGTTCCTGGACGCCATAGCTCCGAGCGCCCGGTTCGTGCATATCGTGCGCGACGGTGTCGATGTTGCGCAGTCGATCGAGCGGAAGGCCTCAGGGGCTAGGCGCATGGCGTTCGGTCCGCCGCTGAATAACTGGTGGGGCGTAAGCGGCGCGAAATGGACCGCCCTTGTCCGAGACGGAAGAGAAGCCGGGTACTACCCCGATGAAGTATGGCATCTGACTACAGACGAGCAGCGGGGTGCCTATGAGTGGCTGGTATCCGTCCGCGAGATAAATGCCTGGCAGTCGCGGCTAGACCCGCGTCTCCTGGAGTTGCGGCTCGAGGACCTTGTTAGCGAGCCCAGAAAGCAGCTGAAGTCTGTGGTTGACTGGCTAGGCCTATCCTCTGGCGATGAGAGGTGGCTGGATCGGGCCATCGAGCTGGTCCGCCCTATATCGAATGATTACAAGACGGAACTCATACTGCCGGATCAGATGCGAGCAGACTTCAATGAACTCCAGGAGAGTTACCACTTCAAGGGGCGCGCGACAAGCGACGAATGACACACCCTTCTCGGGCCAACTAAGTGCGCAAGTCAGGGGTGGTTAGCACACGTACACGGGGTGACTTTTGCCGCCGCTGTCTCCCGGCTTGTGCAACGCATGGTCTTACTGGCGATCGGATCGACTGAGGGACTATATTATTATGCCAATTGTTGAACTCGCCAAACCCACCGAATCATGGCTCATCGTCATTGTGCAATTCCACTTATGTCTATGACTGCCGTCTTGCTAGCATGACTGGACATGGTTATAAGGGCTCATTTATATTTTTTCACTGCTGCCCGGAACGCGGCCAGTGCCGTCGGGTTATCCTCGAGCCTCCAGTCCTGGTGGTAGATCCCGTCGTGCTGCGCTTGGTCGAACCAGACGAAGCCGACCAGGTGGTCGGCCTTCACTCCGGCGAACAGCTCCGCTATCTTCGACGGGCCGGCCACAGGACCTGTTGCGGTCTCCGAGATTAGCACAGGGTCCTGTGTGAACGAACGAATTTCGGCTACGGTGCGTCCGAACACCGAGGCGAATGTCTCAGATGCAAAGTAGAAGTAGCCATCAATTCCCACCCATGTCACGTATGAGGCCCCAGGCCACCAGTCACGGAGGTCAGCTTTCTCCGCGGCGTTGACCGCGTTCACGGTCCACAGCCAGATCACATTCCGGGCGCCCTGTGCGCGGAATAGAGTGACAATATGGCGCCATGCCGCAACCCATTCCGATGGCGGAGTATGTCCACGCCCCCATTGGTACCAAGTACCATTCATCTCTGGTGCGAATCCGATAACCACGGGACCACCGAATTTCCGTACCGCGTCCGCGTAAGAGCGGAGATAAGCGTCATACTTGCCCGCCGCGACCGATGCCATAGTTGCCTGGCCCGGGTTCACCTGGACAAGCGGGAGTGCGCCATGTGCGGCCACCTCATGGGCGAATTCCGTCCAGAATGGGTCACCCCACCCTCCATACCAGAGCACGATGCGCGGCTGAATGCCCGTCGCGGCGGCGAACTTCTCTACGGGCGTGTATGAGAGGGGAACGCCAGGCTCGAACACACCTGTCAAAACGGGCGCGGAAGCGGACACTGCCGACGGGGGAGCCGAAGTGGCAGCGCCCGAGCATCCAGCAAGCACGAGAACGATACCGAGACCGCAGAGCGCAACTCGGCACTTCATGCCTGCGCCCCCACCTCCCTCGTCTGCCAGCGGTTATCCTTCAGCCGCGTCAACGCGTAATAGCGTACCGGCATGAGCAGGAACAGGTTCAGCAACACAGCTATTGGAGTGCCTACAGCCAGCGAGATGAGCTTATCCCGCCGGCTCATGCCTGGGCGCCCGGCCAGATACAGGGCCGACAATGCATAGCGAACTGCCAAGTAGGAGCCGAGAAACACAAGCGCCGCCAGCGGGTGAGCTAGCCGCCCGTGAATCCCCATCATCCACGCGAACGCCGTCCATCCGAGGATGACTGGGGCGATCCCGAGCTGCACCAGCCCATATGTCGGGGATATAAGCTGTTTCAGCGAAAGCCGGGCATAGGCGAACGGCACCATCCACCACCATGACCTTGCCCACCGCAGCCGCTGTCGGAACGTCCCCTTCAGCGTGGGAGGCATATCTGTGTCAACCCTAGCCTCCGCCACGCCAACGACGTCGCCGCGAAGTAGCGCCCGCATTGCCAGCCACCGGTCATCCCCAGTTCCGCACTCCACCGCATATTCTTCTAGATGGTCGTACAGGATCTCCGAACGGTAGATGGCCAGCGCCCCTGAGGTGGTCTCCAGTGCCCCAAGCATCGACCGGGAGGCTCGCATCATGACGCACGATCCGCCGATATCTATGTCTGCCGCCCTGGCTACCCAGGACTCTGCATAGTTCCGGATGTACAGCCATCCGGTTGCAGCCTGAACGCGCCTGCTCGACATGGCCCGCAGGAGATGCTCGAGCGCGTCCGGGTACGGACGGGAGTCAGAATCGACCGTGACTACGAACCGGTGATCGCGTCGGCTGAACTGACGTAGTGCGGTAACGTGAGCGCCACGCTTGCCCTTATTCTCCTGCCTGATCCATGTCACTCGCGGGTCTGCGGTCGTCGGCACTACCGGGACGACTGAGCCGTCGTCGACGACGATGATCCGGTCGGGCGGGCGGGTCTGCACAAGTAGGCTCCGCACGCATGCGGCGAGGCTTTCCGGATCCTCGTTGTAGGCGGGGATCAGCGCTAGAACGGGACCCGCCGCGACGGGCAGGCGAGTGAACCGGCGACCCTTCACGAAAGAGATGAGGCAGGCGCTGATCACCGCCGCGCCAAGCATCCAGTATGCGATCAGGATGACGCTGACCGGCAAGCCGGACACCATTACCGCAGCGCCAGCGAGGATCGCAACCGCACCTGCAGCGGTTATCGCGCGGGCTGCCTTCGTCCCCGGCGTGTCGCCAACCGGTAGACGCCTAGACCCCCGATGATAAGTACTGCCGTCGCGGCGATTAGTATTGCCACCACGGTCTGTCCCACCGCTAGGGCGCCCGACGCCGCTAGCACCGCTCCTGCGCTCGCCTTCCCATACATTGCTCTCCTCCGTGATCGGCTCGAGGATTCTCCTGATATTCGCGCTGGCTTGCTGCTCGCCTATCCACCTCAGTTGCTCCAGCCCTGCGATCTGGGAAGCCAACGCCGAGGGGGTGTCGGAGAGGTGACTGGCTACTTTTCCGCTTCCACTAGGTCCGCGTTCGCGTACTGCGGCATATGACCTTCGCGCAGCTGTGGACTCTGACATACCCTGCCCGGGCATGTGAGCTGGCCGATTTGCGTATCTGTAACTATCGGCTCTAGAAGAAGAGAGAGGCCGTACTTGCCTGGTAGCCGCATGATGACTCAAGGACAACGACCGAAGCGTCTCGATTCCCGCGATTTGAGTTGACGTCTCGGGCTCGTGATACCTCGGGATGTTTGGCTCAATGACTCCTGAACTCACCGTGAACCACCGTCGACCAACATAGACTTCCTTGCTTTGGCTCCCGCCTGAGCCGACTCAACGGCACCCTGGCAAATCGTTAGTAGTGGCACGCGGACCGCCCCTCCGGTGTGTCAACAGCGTTAGCCAGCTCCGCTCCCCATGGTTTAGGGAAGCGGTGAATAGGAGAAATCTCCCCGTTACGTTTGGGCATCGCATCACTAGTACGACGCATCACCTTGCATCAAGGTTTACCAGCTAGTAACCTTGGCCGAGTTACTTCTGCGGCTACCCAGGCGTAGTGCTCCGATAGCAAGGCCGAGAACATCAAGCAGTATGCCTGTGATCTTTCGACAAGTCCAGCAGTTGGCCCAGTCGCCTTGGTCAAAATTTGTCACAATTCCATTCTGCAGTGGAGTCTGTCGTGATGTGTTTACGATTCGTGTTCCTGGTTGAACATAGTAGCCACAGCGTGACCACCCGGCGTCACACTAGCGGTCGGTGCATCTGGAACTACGAGCCTGGTGATCGAAACCACAATCTTGCCTGCTTCCAGCAACCACGCCCTGCCCCACGGCGATCGCGCACACGGCCTGCTCCTCCGCTATGCCTGCACCCACTCTGGTTCCCGTTACAGAAGTATGGTGATGTGCGTCGCTGTGATCACTTTCCGCGCAATAAGTCGGACAAGGTCGGACAGCCGGAAGCGCCGTCTTCCTCGTCTGCTCCAACCACCGATATGCACCCTCGGCTGTGGGCCGATAGCTACGCGGCCCGCCAACATCTTCGTCTGCGCTCCTACCTGAACCATCGCCACCGCGATCTCGGCACCGGCTACTACGAGCAGCGCGAGCGCACCAGGCGCCGCGCGAGCAGCCACGTCCGCAGTCTCGAGCCTCGGCCAGGGCCTGTCCCAGTAGCCACCCGCCCCCGCCGCCCAGCTCCACTGGTCACGCTGGCGACGTCGGCACCAGGCCACCGCCCGAGCCTGCCACTACCGCCGACGCGCCCTCGCACCCGCATGATCACGAAGTGTCGCTGGAGTACTAACTAACCCGCTGCGCGAAACACCCAGGTAGCCGACGGCACCAACCGCCGTCGGCTCTAAAGGCACGCCCGGCTGAGGTGGAGTTTTTGGGTTAGATGATCGGCTGAAAATCGCTGAGAAAACTTCATTGGAGCAGGCGGATGGTGCATCGCGGTCCGGAAGCATGGGCTAGGCGCTGATCAGCGGTCAGCAGCTCGCAGCGCAAGGCCTCGGCGAGCGCAACGTAGACGGAGTCATGCACTGTCACGTTCGCGCGTAGCTCATTAGGCGCGGCGCATAAACCGGAGGGCGGGATACCGGTCTATATCGAGTTGCCCGAGGTCATCGACCGCGGCGGCGAACCTTTGATCGGAGACCGTGCCCGCGATCCACCGCTTGCGCAGCACCGCGACAGTCTCGACGTCGGCAAGGTCAGGTGCGGCGACGTCACCGGCGTTGCGGAACTCCAGCCGCGCTCGCTGGCCGTCGCCGCCGTCATCGCCGACAACGTTGGCCAGGACCGAAGCATCGAGGACGATCAACGCCCGGACCGCTCCTCGCCGAGGTCCTCGACAGCCTGGCGCAAGCCCACCTGACCCCCAGTGTGGCGTTCGATGCGGTCCAGCACCTCATCAATGCTCGGCCGCTCGGCAAGCCGGCGCAGTTCGCTGGTGAGGAACTGCTGCAAGGATTGGCCGCGCCGCTCAGCCCGGCGCTGCAGAGCGGCGAGAACGTCATCGGGAACGTCTCTGACCAGCAAGTTCCGCATGCTTACATATGCTATCATTCTTGCCCGCGGACAAAATGCGGGACGGGCGGAGTGGCGCGGGCGGGGCAGGCGCGGCGGCTCGTTCCGGTTGAACGCGCTCAGTTCAAAGCAGTGTCAGCGTGGCCGCGAGCGGCGGTGCATTCCTGTCCCGTCCGGACATGATCGTGACGGGGAGCGGCCATGGGATGGCGAGTTCGGGGTCGTTGAAGGCGATCGATACGTCCTCGGCCGGGTCGTGCGCCCGGTCGATCCGGTACGACACGTCCGCCGGGTCGGTGAGCGCCTGGAATCCGTGTGCGCAGCCGGCCGGCACGTAGAGCGAGACGGCGGGCGTGTCGCGCAGTTCGAAGCTCTCCCAGTTCAGATAGGTGGGAGAGCCCGGGCGCAGGTCGACGATGACGTCGAAAATGGCACCGTAAGAACACCGGATCAGCTTGGCCTCGCCTGCTCCGCGGCGCAGGTGCAGCCCGCGTATGACCCCGCGCGCCGAGCGCGAGGCGCTGTCCTGGATGAAGCCATCCGGATCGAGTCCGGCTTCCCTGGCGATGTCCGCGTCGAACGTCCGGGAGAAGAAGCCCCGCTCATCGGTGTGCGGCACCGGCTCGAACAAGAGCGCGCCCGCGATGCGCGGGACAGGGCTAACCTTCACGAGCCGACCGCGCCGCCGCTGGCGGGCTCTAGGTGGGCCCACAGGTGCCAGCCCATGAGGGTCTGGCCGGGCAGGCCGTGCACCGGGAGCGGCGGCGCGTGCATGAAGCGTTTGTAGGTGCGCGTCACCCGGAACGACGGGAAGTCGCGGGAGATCCGCTTGCGGTCATACACCAGGGCGTACGGGTTGGCCGGGCCGTCGGTGTTGTAGTGCGTGAACTCCGCAAGCCGCAGGTACCGGCCGAGTCCGATTTTCCTGGCGTTGGCGATGTGCGCGCCGAGCATGCCGCCCGCGCCGTCACCGGACTTGATGACACCCATGCTGGCCAGCGGGTACCCGGCGAGCACGGCCGCGCGGCGGATGAGGGCGATCGACACCAGGTAGTTCAGCGACCAGCGGGCGTACATCATGATCACCAGCTCGCCACCCGGCCGCAGGACCCGGTGGATCTCCTTCTCGGCCTGGCTGATCTCGGGCACGTGGTGCAGCACGCCGTGGCTGAACACCATGTCGAAGGTGTTGTCCGCAAAGGGCAGCTCGAGCACGCTGCCCTGCCGCAGGTCCTCGAAGGGAAGGTTCCGCAACGTCAGCCGGGTCCGGAGCCTTTCCACCGACTCGGCGGTCAGGTCAACGCCGGACCAGAGCGCGCCGCGGCGGATGAGGCTCTCGGAGTCGGCGCCTTCGCCTAGTCCGATCTCAAGGACCCGCTTGCCGTCCAGGTTCAGGGCGTCGAAGCACATCAGCAGGTGGCTCTCGGTCCGGTACCGGAACCGGTCATAGTCGGTGAAGAACTTCTCGTAGTCCCCGCCGAAACGCTCCCGCAGCCCGCCCACCTGGGCGTCGCCGCACGCGTGATGCTGCCAGAAATCCTGGACCGTCTGCTCGTCCATCAAATCCCTGCCCGCTGTGCTGACATCGCCCGCCCCCTAGCCAGCTGCCAAGACCCCAAGCGGTCGGCAGGTAGTAGTTTGTCATACCTGATCATGCCGTTGCCTGCTCTGATACGTCTCTGATAC
>NZ_JASIAL010000195.1:0-9106 GCF_030042015.1 Trebonia sp.
GGGACCATCACCTCGCGGAGGTTGCCCAGGTGCACGGGACCGGACGGGCTGATCCCTGACGCGCAGGTCGGCGTCTCGCCTGGGTGCCTGCGCTCCCCCTCGGCCAGCACCTGCGCGGCGGCGCGCGCCACCCAGTCGTCCAGCGCGGGCTGGGGCAGATTGGGCTGGGCAGAATCAGCCACGGGACCGGCCACCTCCATCGTGTTCTGCAGGCATCAGCGTACAAGCAGCCGGCGCGGGACAGGACGGTGCGGGGGACGCAGGCATCGGCGCACGGGCGGATGCCCGCGGCGAAGATGAGGCCCGGGCCGCCGCGGGGCGGCCCGGGCCGTTATGTGAACTGGCCGCGCGTCAGTGGAAGAACGAGGCGAGCGCGGTCAGGTTGGGGTAGCCGAGGCCGGCTCCCTGGTTGTAGGGCTCACCGGGGTTGCCGGTGTAGTAGATGTCGTCGTTGCCGGTGCCGACCTGGTTCAGCGGGGTGAACGGGGAGTCGAAGCTGACGGCGGCGGCGTAGATGGTCGGGTTCCAGAACCCGACCCGGTGGCCCAGGTAGGAGTCGATGACCGCGGTTGAGCCGTTGAGCTGCGGGGCGACGAAGCTGGTCCCGCCGTATTCGGCCAGGCCGCCGACCGAGGGCGCGTAGACCAGGTAACCGGTCTGCGGGTCGCCGTTCGTGGCCAGGTCAGGGACGGCCCTGCCGGTACCGGAGCCGGAGGTCACGCTCGGCGTGGGGTTGAAGTTCCATTCGGTGGGCTCGACCACGCCAGGGGCGATCTCCTCGTAGTCGATCGGGGTCAGGTACTCCACCGCGTGGAAGTAGTTGGTGCCCGACACACCCACCTGGTAGGACGGCTCGGACTCGAGCGCGCTGAAGCCGCCGCCGCTGCCGATGGGCAGGCCCTCCGCCGCCTCGGCCAGCGGGATGCCGTCGGTCTGCGCGACTCCGGCCCACAGGTAGTCCCAGCCCCAGATGCGCGTGGCCGGGTTCGTGGCGGTGGCGGTCCCGGCAGGGCCGGACAGGTACGAGGTACCGGGCAGCGAGGTGGCGCCGCACGCGGTGATGTACGGGCTGTCCGCCGGCCAGTCCACCGCCAGGTTCGTGGTGCCGACGTCCTCGGCGGCGATGTAAGCGCCGTAGTCGCCTGAGGAGGTGAACGCGGACTGGCCCTGCGCGGCCATCTCGAGGAAGGCCTCGTTGTACGCAGGCACGTAGCCCGACGACTCCTCGCCGGAGTTGATGGAGGCCACGACCGCGGTCTCCGACTCGCCCCAGCTCGCGGAGACGCTGCTTGCGATGTCCTGGCTGGCCGCGGTGAAGAACGCGTCGGCGAACCCGTAGTCGGTGTTCGGCGCCTGGTAGTCGATCACGTTCGCGCCGGGGGCGAGGCTCCCGGACTGCTCGATGTCTATGTCGGTCTCGACCGACCCCGAGGCAGAGCTCGGCGCGCCAGGGCCGCCGTCGATGTTCTCGACGGCGAGGGTGCCCGTGCGGGTCACGTGAGCGATGTTTGCCCAGAAGTAGTCCGGCGCGTACGTGTACCCCGTCGGACCAGGGTCGATCGCGGCCAGCGTGACGATGCCGACGGTCTGGCCTGAGCCATCGGCGCGCGCGTACAGCGGGTCCAGGTCGTACAGCTGGGCGAAGTCCTGCGGCAGGTGGCAGCCGTTGGTCAGGCCGAACTCGGCCACGCAGGTGCTCGAGCTGCCAGTCTGCGGCTTGGTCTCGCTGGCCGGCTTGGCGGTGTCGCTGTCGTAGGCGCCGTAGTTCGACAGCCCGAGGATGGCCGTCACGAAGCTGGCCAGCCGGTAGGGCAGCAGCGGCGCGGAGTTGTTGGTGTACACCGTCTGCTCGTGGTTGGTCGGGCCGAACGCGGCGCCACCCCGCTGCGCGGGAACCGTGACTTGTTCTTCGGTGATCGTCAGCGCGTTGTCGAAGTCGCCCGCGGTGCCGTTGGCCACCACGTCCAGGTCGTCGGCGTAGACCGTGGTCGTGATGCCGAAGCCGGCCAGGTAGCTGGTCAGCGCCTTGATGTTGGACGCGGTCTGGCCGTACTTGGCGGCGAACTGGGCGACCGACAGGTACTGCGAGGTCGGGATGCCCTGCTCGACCGCGGCGGCGAGGGCCTGCTCGTTTTGCATCGTGAGCACGAACGACACGGTCACCGGGGTGTCCGCCGGAGTGTCGCCGAAGACCTGCGCGCCCGGAAGGTCGGCCGCGTTGATACCCGCGGGCACCGCCGTCGGCGCGTTCGGGCTCGTGCCCGCGGACGCGCTCGAGACGGCCGCGAGCGGGGCTATCACCACGCCCGCCGCCAGCACCACTGCCCCGGCCGTCAGCCGGGTCTTTGTCATACGGATCATGTCCTTTTGCACCGTCCAATGTGATCGATCCCCACGGTTAGTTGGGTGCTCCGTGGGGGGGTGACGGGTTATGTAAGTTAGCCTGGCACGAACAGCGGGACTTTGCGGGATCGACGAGGGTTGTTATCTCCTTGTGTTGCAAAGCGCCGTGCGGCGCGCAGACGTTAACCACCAGCCATTTCTCCGGGAAATTAGTCGCGGTCGGCCATCGGGATGCGCCGGTGCGCCGCCCATTGCGCCAGCTGGTCCGCGAAATGCGGGCTGTCCGGGTCGCCGCTGCTGCCGCCCGGTATGGCATAGCTTGCGGCGGCGGGATCGGCGAGGTCGACCACCTGGCGGTACACGGACAGGCTGGTGACGGTGAACGGGCTGCCCTGCCGCCAGCCGTAGCCGGCCGCCTGGATGGTGTCGGCGTCGCCGCCCATCGGCACGCCGGGCAGCGGGGCCGCCCCCGGGGGGTCAAGCGGATGCCTGCGGACGGCCTGGTGCACCTCGCCCCAGCGCCACCGTCCCGGATCTGGCCCGCCGCGGTGAACGGCCGCCGCCCAGGCGGCGGCCAGCGCCGCGGGCACCGCGGCAAGCACCCGGCTGGTCCGCTCGCGGCGCCGCCCGCCGCCGCCGTCCGCGACCGCACGGCCGGGGCCTGCGGTGTCCGGGGGTACCGGCCCGCCGAGCAGTTCCCACGTGTCGTTGGCCAGCCACCGCCGCACGATGCCGATCGTCGGCACCAGGGCGCCGGAGGCCATCCACTCCCACGTGCCCGAGCCGAGCAGCGGCCGGTACAGCGCATCGGCGAGCGACCGCTGGAAGCACGCGTACAGCAGCGCCGGCCCCGAGCCGGCGCGAAGATCGCCGTCCCAGCCGGCCAGCATCGCCCGCGCCGCCTCGGCCGCACCAGGCGGAAACGGGCCAGCCCGGCCGAGCACCGAGGTCCAGGCCCGCGCCGCCCACGACACGGTGTCCGCCTGCATCCCCGCCAGTTCGTCCACGCTAAATACCGCGGCGCCCGCCAGCCGCGACCGCAGCCGCTCGGCGCGGAACGGCTGCGCGAACGTGTACGAGATGTACGGCTCGTCCCCGTCGGCGATCGCGTTGTTCGCCGTCATGACGAACCCGGCCGCGGGGTCGGCAGCTCGCGGCAGCGACCCGAACGGAACCGTGCCCACCCACTCGCACGCCCCGTCCCACCCGGGCACCGGCAGCGCACGGTGCGCGGGCGACGAACGCACCGGCAGCTCGCCCCGGCACTGATAGGCGATGGCGCCGCCCGTGTCGGCGCAGACCAGGTTGTTGACCGGGTCGACCCAGCCCGCCTGCGCCGCGACCAGGGCGCCCACATCGGCCGCGACCAGCATCGGCAGCATGCACTCAAGGCCGCGGTCCGGCCGGTACGTCGCGGTGTACTTCAGCGCCAGCGCCATGCCCGACAGCGGGTCGCCGTGCACGACCGGCCCGTGCCTGGTCTCCCACACGGATGCTTCCACCGCGCCGCGGCCGCGCACCGAGATCCGCTCGGTGCGCACGCTCGCCTCCCGCCAGCCGTCCTCGGTCTGGTACCTGGCGCCGTCGAACCGTTCGATGTACAGGTCCTGCGTGTCGGCGTCCGCGTGCGTGATCGCCCACGCGACCGACCCGTTGCACCCGAAGTGCGGGAAGCCGGGCAGCCCGGGGAACGTCGCCCCCGCCACGTCGAACTCGGGACAGCGCACGGCGCACTGCCAGTACACGTTGGGGGTATCGAGCGCGCGGTGCGAGTCGTTGCAGAGCACGGCCCCGCCGTGCGCGGTGCGCCGGCCGCTGACCGCCCACGCGTTGGAACCCGGCTCGGTCTCGGCGAGGAATCCCAGGTGCCCCGTCACGTCGGCAATCGCCTCGTCCGTCAGCAGGGACAGCCGGGCGCCCGGCGGCACGGCGAGCGGCGAGCCGGCCGGCGGCCTGGTCTCCAGCTGCCCGAACGCGTCCGGCCCGATCCGCGCGAGCAGCCACGCCTGCACCAGCTTGTGCTGCCACTGCCCCATGAACACGTGCCGCACCTTGAACGCCGCGACCGAGTGCCACGGCTCCCACGGCTCGACCGGGTACCGGCCCGGCAGCGGCAAGACGCCCTCCCGCAGCGCCTGGTTGACGCCGTCCGCGTACGCCGCGAAGGCCGCGCGCAGGGCGGGCGACATCGCGGCGACGTCCCGCCTGGCGGCCGCCGCCAGCCCCAGCCGCCTGGCCAGGATGTCCGCGCCGGCCGCCGACCGCCCGGCGATCTCTGCCCACCGCCCGCAGGCCCGCCGCCGGTCGTAGTCCATCTGGAACATGCGGTCCCGCGCGCACGCGTAGCCCATCCCGAACCAGGCAGCCGCCGTGGTCTCGCCCCGCACCCGCGGAACCCCGTACCGGTCACGCGCGATCGTGGCCTCGCCTGCCTCGCTCGGCAGGCTCAGGCGGTCGGTCATAAGGGCCATTATCCAGAACGAGCCGCCGCGACGAGCCGCCGCGCCTCCCCAGCCTTAACTGACTTTTCCGGCTGGAAAAGCCGTATAGTGCTGCCATGTCATCACCCGCGCGCCTGCACGCCTTCCTCGGCGAACCCCGGAACATCATCGTCGCCGGCATCCGCAAAGACGGCCGCCCGCACCTGTCGCCCAACTGGTTTTACTGGGACGGCGAGAGGTTCTACGTCTCGACCACGAGCAAGCGCGTGAAGTACAACGTGTTCCGCCGCGACCCCAGGGTCGAGCTCGTCGTCGACGACGCGACCGGGCACCGCTACGTGCACGTGTCGGGAACCGTGGAGATCCGCGAGGACGTGCCCGCCGAACTTCCCCGCTTCCGCGCCATCCGCGAGAAGCACGGCCGTCAGGTGCCGCCCGACGACGAGTTCGCCGCCGAGCTGATCGCCGACAACCGCGTCCTGCTCGCCATCACCCCAACGGGCTCACCGGCGACCTGGACGGCCGTAGGCCTGGACTGACCAGTCACCCGCCCGGAACCCGCCCGCCGGCGGTGAACTCGATTGGGACGGCTTCTTCCCTTTACTCATCTAAATCGATCAATATAATAGACAATGTGAGCCCAACCCCTTCCGTCTGCAAGCTGCTCGCTGACCTGCACGCTTACCGCCTGGAACACATGGCGAGCGCCGACCTGCAAGTGAACGTCGACCAGCGGCGGCTGCTTGAGGACATCGCCGACCGCGACGCGTTCGTCAAGCCCGGCGATGTCGTGGAGCCGTTCTCGCTGCCCGAGGTACTCGGCGGCACCGTCGACCTGGAGCAGCTGCTGGCCACCGGGCCCGTCGTGCTGCTGTTCTTCCGCTACGAGGGGTGTCCCGCCTGCAACATCGCACTGCGGCACTACCAGGCCGAGTTGTACCCGCCGCTGGCCGCGCTCGGCGCCACGCTGGTCGCGGTCAGCCCGCAGGTTCCCGGCAAGCTCGCCGCGATCAGGAACCGCTTCGGCTTCCCGTTCCCTGTGGGGTCGGACACCGGCAACGGGCTCGCTCGCCGCTTCGGCATCACGTTCACGGCGAGCCCGGCGTCCCAGGCCCATGCCAGGGCAAGGGGCGGCGACCTGGGGGAGGTGCTCGGCACCGGCGCGTGGGAGTTGCCGATGCCCACGATCGTCGTGATCGGGCAGGACCGCGTGGTGCGGTTCGCCGACGTGCACCCAGACTGGCTGGTCCGGACCGAGGCGGGCGTGGTCATCGACGCCGTGCGCGCGCTGGTCCCCGTCCCGGCCTGACCGAACGAGCGCAAGCAAGGAGATTCCATGCAGGTCGAGTTCATCGGCATCGCCCACACCAGCGACTACTCGGAGACCAACGCGCTGGCGGGGCCGGTCGTCCAGCCCGACTACCTGTACCGCCTGGCGTTCGTGCACGAGCAATCGGGCTTCGACCGGGTGCTCGTGGCGCACAGTTCGTCGTCACCTGACGGGTTCACCGTGGCGGATCAGGTGCTGACCGCCACGGAAACGCTCGGCGTGCTGCTGGCGCACCGGCCTGGCTTCGTCGCCCCGACGATCGCCGCCCGTAAGTTCGCCACCATCGACGCCTTCCACCCCGGCCGGATCGCGCTGCACGTGATCACCGGCGGCGACGACGGCGACCAGGCCCGCGACGGTGACTTCTCCGACAAGCCGGCCAGGTACCGGCGCACCGATGAGTTCCTGGACATCGTCGAGCGCGAGTGGAGCTCCGCCGAGCGCTTCGACTACGAGGGCGAGTTCTACAAGGTCAAGGACGCCTGGTCCGCGCTGCGCCCGGCCGGCGGGCACCTGCCGGTCTACTTCGGGGGGGCGTCGGAGGACGCGGTCCGTGTCGGCGGCAGGCACGCCGACGTCTACGCCTTCTGGGGCGAGCCACTCGACGGCATCAGGGAGCGCATCGCCCAGGTCCAGGCTTCCGCGCAGGCGGCCGGGCGCACCATCGACCGGTTTTCTGTCAGCCTGCGGCCCATCGCCGCCGACACCGAGTCGGCAGCCTGGGAGCGGGCGCACGAGATCCTCGAGCGCACCCGGGAGCGGGCCGCCGAGTACGTCGGGAAGCGCGACACGTCACAGGCCGAAGGGTCCCGGCGGCTGCTGCGCTACGCCGCGGAAGGTGAGCTGCACGACAAGCGGCTGTGGACCGCGCTGTCGAAGGCCACCGGCGCGGCCGGGAACTCCACCGCCCTGGTCGGCAGTTACGAGCAGGTCGCCGAGTCCCTCCTGGACTACGTGGCCGCCGGCGCCAGCACGCTGCTGATCCGCGGCTACGACCCGCTGGCGGACGCCGCCGCCTACGCCAACCTCATCAGGCTTGTCCACGACACGGTGGGCGACGACATCACCGGCTACCGCGCCAGCGTCGCCGCCTGACCCGACCAGTAACCCCTCGTCACTTAGGGAGTCAGCATGACCACACTCGCCGACACGGACGTCCAGCACGGTGCCCTGACGATCAGGCCGCTCCAGCCCACCATCGGCGCGGAAATCTCCGGAGCAGACCTCAGGCACCCGCTGAGCGACGCCGTGCGGGACGAGATCAAGGCCGCCATCCTCCAGTACAAGGTCGTCTTCTTCCGCGACCAGAACCTGGACCGCGACCAGCACGCGGCGTTCGCGGCGCAGTTCGGCCCGCTGTACACGCACCCGAGCGTGGACAAGTCCTACGCCGACAAGGTGCCGGCCATCCACCAGATCGCCGCGGGCGACGGGAAGAAGCACGAGAAGTACCTCGCGCAGCAGCGGGCCGAAGGCTGGGACCCCTACCACAGCGACACGAGCTGGCGGCTGGTCCCGACCTGGGGTGCCGTGCTCCGCGCGGTCAACCTCCCCGATGTCGGCGGCGACACGATCTGGGTGGACGCCGGGCTCGCCTACGACGGGCTGCCGGAGGAGACGAAGGAGCGCTTTGCGGGGCTGCACATGACTCACGACTTCCGGTCGGCGCTGGCTGGCGCCGGTCACGACTACCCGATCGTGGCCCACCCGATCGTGCGCACGCACCGTGAGACCGGCAAGAAGATCCTCTGGGTCAACTTCAGCCAGCACCCGTGGATCGTCGGGTTCGACCGGGACGATAGCAGGGAGCTGCTGTCCATCGTGCACGACCAGTATCGCAAGCCCGAATACCAGGTGCGGTTCAGCTGGCGGCCCGGCTCGATCGCGTTCTGGGACAACCGCGCCGCGGTGCACTACGCGGTCCGCAACTACGCCGACTTCCCCCGCTTGCTCGAGCGGATCCTGATCGCCGACGAACCGCAGTACGCGGACCTGTGAGCGGGGTCTCGCGGCACATTGCCTCGGGGCGAAACTCATGGATCTGTACCTAGCCGGCAAGCGTGCTGTCGTGACCGGCGGCAGCCGCGGCATCGGGTTCGCCGTCGCCGGCGCGCTCGGCCCCATTGGGCCCCGCCGCCAGTACGCGCGGCGGGCGAGCCCGGCGGCGGCTCGCTAGTGTAGGGGTCCTGGCGTTAGATCTCGCGTAGGGGAAAACCTGGCATGAACGACACGCAGAAGCCGCCCAAGAGGACCGCTGGCCGGGCGTCGGGCAGATTCACGGACGAGGAACGGGCCGCGATGCGGGACCGCGCCCAGGAGCTGAAGGCGACCGCGCGCGGCCCGCGCGCGGGCAAGGCGGACGGCGAGGGCGACGTGCTCGCGAAGATCGCCGAGATGCCCGATGCCGATCGCGTCATGGCCGAGCGGCTCCACGCGATCATCAAGGCCAGCGTGCCGGCCCTCGCGCCGCGAACCTGGTACGGGATGCCCGCGTACGCCAAGGACGGCAACGTGATCTGCTTCTTCCAGAGCGCGCACAAGTTCAAGACGAGGTACGCGACGCTTGGCTTCAGCGACAAGGCGAACCTCGACGACGGCGCGATGTGGCCGACCGCCTTCGCGCTGACGGAGTTGACCGCCGCCGACGAGGCCAGGATCGCCGCGCTCGTGCAGCAAGCCGTGAGCTGAGGACCGAGCGCCGCGGATGGCGGCCAAGCCAGTAACTTGCCTGGGTCCCGGTCGATACCACGTCCCGGCCGGGCTGCCAGGGCAGGCGTTGTGCGTTCGGCTGCGGGACGCGGTCAGCCCGCGAGCGCGCACGCGACGAGCACCGTCAACGTGCTGACCTCGACGATCGCGCCGAACACGTCGCCCGTCATCCCGCCGAGCCGACGCCGCGCGACCAGCCGGAGGAGCCCGCCGGCGAGCAGGCCGGCCAGCGCGGCGGCCAGCCAGCGTGCCGCGAGCGGCCACCCGCCCGCGGCGAGGCCCG
>NZ_JASIAL010000196.1:0-9186 GCF_030042015.1 Trebonia sp.
GAGCGCGGCATCACGATCAAGAGCCAGGCGGTCCGCCTGCCCTGGAAAAGCGGCAACGAAAACTACGTCCTCAACCTCATCGACACCCCCGGCCACGTCGACTTCAGCTACGAGGTCTCCCGCAGCCTGGCCGCGTGCGAGGGCGCGGTGCTGCTCGTCGACGCGGCCCAGGGCATCGAGGCGCAGACGCTCGCCAACCTGTACCTGGCGCTCGGCGCGGACCTCAAGATCATCCCGGTGCTGAACAAGATCGACCTGCCCGCCGCGCAGCCCGACCGCTACGCCGCCGAACTCGCCGGGATCATCGGCTGCGATCCCGCCGAGGTCCTGCGGGTATCCGCCAAGACCGGCGAGGGCGTCGAGGACCTGCTGCACGAGATCGTCCGCCAGGTCCCCGCCCCGCAAGGCGACCCGGACGCCCCGGCCCGCGCGCTGATCTTCGACTCGGTCTACGACACCTACCGCGGCGTGGTCACCTACGTCCGGGTCGTCGACGGCCGCCTGACCAGGCGCGAGCGCGGCCTGATGATGTCGACGGGCGCGACCCACGAGACGCTCGAGGTGGGAGTGATCTCGCCCGAGCCCATACCCGCCGTCGGCCTGGCCGCGGGCGAGGTCGGCTACCTGATCACCGGGGTCAAGGACGTCCGCCAGGCCCGCGTCGGCGACACCGTGACCAGCTCGGCACACCCCGCGAAAGAGCCGCTGGCCGGCTACGAGCATCCCAAGCCGATGGTCTTCTCCGGCCTGTACCCGGTGGACGGCGACGATTACCCTGACCTCCGCGACGCGCTGGACAAGCTGCGGCTGAACGACGCCTCGCTGGTGTACGAGCCGGAGACGAGCGACGCCCTCGGCTTCGGGTTCCGCTGCGGCTTCCTCGGCCTGCTGCACATGGAGATCGTCCGCGAGCGGCTGGAGCGCGAGTTCGACCTGTCGCTGATCTCCACCTCGCCGAACGCCGTGTACCGGGTTGTCATGGACACCGGCCAGGAGATCAGGGTCACCAACCCGAGCGACTTCCCAGGAGGTCCGTCGTCGCCGCAAGCAGGCAAGGTAAACGAGGTTTTCGAGCCGGTGGTCCGCGCCACGGTCATCTCGCCCGCCGACTACATCGGCACGATCATGGAGCTGTGCCAGAGCCGGCGCGGCGCCCTGCTCGGCATGGACTACCTGTCCGCGGACCGGGTCGAGATCCGCTACACGCTGCCGCTCGCCGAGATCATCTTCGACTTCTTCGACCAGCTCAAGTCGCGCACCCGGGGCTACGCCTCGCTGGACTACGAGCCGGCCGGGGAGCAGCAGGCGAACCTGGTCAAGGTCGACATCCTGCTGCAGGGCCAGCCGGTGGACGCGTTCAGCCAGATCGTGCACAACGACGAGGCACGCGATTACGGCCTGTCGATGACCGCGAAGCTGAAGGAGCTGATCCCGCGGCAGCAGTACGAGGTGGCGATCCAGGCCGCGGTCGGCGCCCGGATCATCGCGCGCGAGAACGTCCGCGCGCTGCGCAAGGACGTGCTCGCCAAGTGCTACGGCGGCGACATCACCCGTAAGCGCAAGCTGCTGGAGAAGCAGAAGGAGGGCAAGAAGCGGATGAAGACGATCGGCCGCGTGGACGTGCCGCAGGAAGCCTTCGCCGCCGCGCTCGCCACCAGCCAGCAGCCCGACGCCCGCTCGAAATAAGTCCCGCTCGAGACAAGCCAGCGGCGAACCGCGCTCAGGAGTGCGCCGCAATGACCACGATGACCAGCGCCCAGGCCGCGATCCCCATGTAGCCGAGGATCAGCCCGGTGATGGCCATGCCGTCCCCGCGTTCCCCGCTGCGCCGGATCTGACCCCGGGCGAGGTGGCCGAGGATGACCGCGGGGATGGATGCCAGGCCGAGCGTGAAGAACTCCAGGACGCCGCAGACGAGCGAGCCGATCGCCAGCCCGTTGGTCGGCGACACGGGGACCAGGGTCTGGTAGTAGCCGGGCGGCTGGTACGGCACCGGCGGCCCGATCGGCCCCGCGGGCAGGTCCGCGACGATGGCGGTCAGGTCCCCGTAGCGCCGTGCCGCCATCGTCCGGGCGCAGCGCGCCTCGAACTCGGCCTTGGTAAGCCGCCCTTCGCCGTAGGCCGCCTTCAGCACGTCGAGCGTGCGCTCCCGGTCCGCGGCCGAGGCGAGCATCCCTGGCTGCCCGAATCCCGCCTGGCCGTACGCGGCCGGCTCGTAGGGCGGCGGCCCGTAGGGCGGCGGCCCGTAGGACGGCGGCCCGTAGGACGGCGGGCCGTAGGACGGCGGGCCGTAGGACGGCGGCCCCTGCCCCAGCGTCGGCGTGTCGTCGCCATCTGCTGCCGGATCCCTCACTGGGCCCCCTTTCCAGCACGCATGTACCGATTACAGCTTATGCGGCAGGCGGATATTCTCGGCAGCGTGCCAGCAATACCGCCCGACGGCAACCCCGCTCCAGCCGACGGGAGCCTGCCGCCGGCCGCGGCGGAGAGTTTCGGCGCTGCCCCGTTCGGCGTCTACGTCCACGTCCCGTTCTGCCGCACGCGCTGCGGCTACTGCGACTTCAACACCTACACCGCCGCCGAGCTAGGCGGGGGCGCGGACCGGGCCGGCTACGACACGCTCGTCGGCCAGGAGATCGCGCTGGCGCGAACCGTGCTCCCGCACGCGGACGTCACGGTCAGCACGGTGTTCTTCGGCGGCGGCACGCCGACGCTGCTGACCCCCCGGCAGCTCGGGGACATCCTGCGGCGCGTCGGCGACGCGTTCGGCCTGGCGCCCGACGCCGAGGTGACCGTCGAGGCGAACCCGGAAACCGTCGACCTGGCCACCCTGCAGCAGCTGCGGGCGCAGGGGATAAACCGCGTTTCGTTCGGAATGCAAAGCTCCCAGCCGCACGTGCTCGCCACCCTTGACCGGGTGCACGAGCCCGGCCGCCCGCGGCAGACGGCGCGGTGGGCCCGCGCGGCGGGCTTCGAGCACGTGAGCCTGGACCTGATCTACGGCACGCCGGGGGAGAGCGACAACGACTGGCGGCGCTCGCTTGACGCGGCGATCACGGCCGGTCCCGACCACATCTCCGCGTACGCGCTGACCGTCGAGGAGGGCACGCGGCTGGCCGCGAAGATCCGCCGCGGAGAGCTCAGCCCGCCCGACGACGACGTGCTCGCCGACCGGTACGTGCTCGCCGACGAGGTCCTGACCGCGGCCGGCTTCGCCTGGTACGAGATTTCCAACTGGGCCGCGAGCGACCGGGCACGGTGCCGCCACAACGTGCTGTACTGGACCGGCGGCGACTGGTGGGGGTTCGGCCCCGGCGCGCACAGCCATGTCGGCGGCACCCGGTGGTGGAACGTCAGGCACCCGTCGGCGTACGCGGCGCGGCTGGCGGCCGGCCAGTCCCCGGCCCAGGCCCGCGAGGTGCTGACCGCTGCCGAGCGGCGGATGGAGGACATCATGCTCCGCACCAGGCTGGCCGAGGGTGCCCCGCTGTCCGTCCTGGCCCCCGGCGCCCATTTGTCAGCCGAACGATCCGTGGCGGCTGCCCTGCTCGACCCCTCCTCCTTCGCGGGCGGACGGCTCGTGCTGACCCGCCAGGGCAGGCTGCTCGCCGACGCGGTGATCCGCGACCTCGCGTGACCGCCCCCGCGCGGGGATCGACTTACCTGATCGTCACTTGACCATCGGCGAGCAGATCCAGGCCGGGACCTGGCTGTATTCGCCGCGGCTGGCGGCGAACGCGGCGCGCGTCAGGTACGAGACCGCGATCCCCCAGCCGATCACGACGAAGGGGAGCACCCCGATCAGGGCCGTGCTCAGCTTGTCCAGGGTGAGCAGCCCGAAGATTATTCCCGCGGACACCGCGTACAGCAGGCCGGTGAGCGCGACGTTCAGCGCCTGCGCGGAATGCCAGCGGACGAACCCCGACCCGCGCCGCCTGGTCAGGTACACGTACAGCGGCACGGCCGGGCCGAGAAGGATCACCCCGAGATAGCAGAGCGTGCAGAGCTGCTCTTCGCCCTGCGACGGCGGCGGCCCGGGCCACGGCTGGTCCGGCCTGAACTGGCGCCGGTGGGCGGGCTTGCCGGCCACGGTCATCCGTCGCCCGGCGCGGTGACGAAGTCGATGAGCTCCTCCACCCGGCCGAGCAGCGCCGGGTCGAGGTCGGCGTAGCTTGTCACGGCGCGCAGGATGCGCCGCCACGCCGCGGCGATGTCGGCGGGCGTCCGGGACGGCCAGCCGAGCCGGTCAAGCACGCCCTCCTTCCACGGCTGCCCGGGCGGCACGTCCGGCCAGCGGTCGAGCCCGAGCCTGCCGGGCCTGACCGCGGCCCAGATGTCGATGAACGGGTGGCCGACGACGAGCACGTAGGGCGAGCGCGCCTCCGCCGCGATGCGGCTCTCCTTGGACCCCTGCACCAGGTGGTCGACGAGCACGCCGAGCCGCCTGCCAGGCCCCGGCTCGAATGCCCTGGCGATCGCGGGCAGGTCGTCGACGCCCGCCAGGTACTCGACGACGACGCCGGCGTCGCGCAAGTCATCGCCCCAGATCTTCTCCACGAGCTCGGCGTCGTGCCTGCCCTCGACGTAGATCCGGCTTGCGCGGGCGACCTTCGCCCGCTGCTCCGGCGCGGCTACCGACCCGGAGGCGGTCCGCCGCGGCGTCCCAGGTGCCCCCGGGGCCCCCGGGGCCCCCGGGCCGGCCGGCGCCGTCGGCGCCGGCCGCACGAGCGTCACCCGCTTCCCGTCAAGCAGGAACGTGCCGGGCAGCGGGAACACGCGGCGCCTGCCGTGCCGGTCCTCCAGCGTGACGGCGTCGTTCTCGTAGCCGACGACCGCGCCGCAGAACCTGCCCTCGAAGTCTTCGACGACCAGCCCAGGTTCGGCCTGCGCCTGCGGCACCGGTCCCTGCCCCGGCCGCGGGCGCCGGTTGCGCGGCGTGAGCACGTCGTCCCCGTACTGCCTGCTCCGCACCCGCACCCTGCTTTCCCGTTGGCACAAACCAGCCGGGCTTTCCCGCTGGCACAAACCAGCCGGCCACGCCGCGCTGGTATCGCTGACAGGGAAGCGTAGCTGACGGGGTGGCGTTCTTGCCGTCCGGGAACTCTCGTGGCGCAATAGAATTGGCACTCAGGAACGTTGAGTGCTAGGCCAGCTGGTCTTTGCCGCGAGGGGGTGTACACGTGCTTGATGAGCGCAAGCTGGCGGTGCTGCGCGCCATAGTCGAGGACTACGTGTCCACCACCGAGCCGGTCGGGTCGAAGTCCCTCGTCGACAGGCACGGCCTTGACGTGTCGCCCGCCACCATCCGCAACGACATGGCGGTGCTCGAGGAGCAGGGGTTCATCGCCCAGCCGCACACCAGCGCCGGGCGCATCCCCACCGACAAGGGCTACCGGCTGTTCGTCGACCGGCTGTCGAGCATCAAGCCGATGTCCACGGCCGAGCGCCGCGCGATTGAGACGTTTCTGGCCGGGGCGTACAGCCTCGACGACGTGGTGGCGCGGACGGTCCGGCTGCTCGCCCAGCTGACCAGGCAGGTCGCGGTCGTGCAGTACCCGTCGCTGTCGCGGTCGGCGGTCCGGCACATCGAACTGGTCGCGCTCGCCCCGCAGCGGGTGCTGCTTGTGCTCATCACCGACAACGGCCGTGTCGAGCAGGCCGCGGTGGACCTGCCCGCCCCCGCCGAGCCAGAGTCGATCGCGCACCTGCGCGCGGTGCTCAACGCCTGCCTGGACGGCCACAAGCTCGCGGACGCCGCCAAGACGGTCGTGGGCCTGGCCGACCGTATCCCCGCATCCGAGCGGTCGAACGCCGGTGCGGTCTTCTCCGCCCTCCTCGACAGCCTCGCCGAGGGGCATGAGGAGCGCGTGGTGTTCGGCGGAACGGCGAACCTCGCCGCCCCCGATTTCGGCATGGGACTGCGTGACGTGCTCGAAGCGCTGGAGGAACAAGTGGTGCTGATGCGGCTCCTCGGAGAGGTCGTGAGTCCGTCCGCCCTGACGGTGCGGATCGGGGCCGAGACCGGGCTCCAGGGCGCGTCAGTGGTGTCGGCCGCCTACGGCACCGGCGGGCAGGCCGTGGCCAAGCTCGGGGTGCTCGGGCCGACCCGGATGGACTACCCGGGCACGATGGGAGCGGTGCGCGCGGTGGCACGGTACGTCGGCCGGATCCTCGGGGAGGCGTAGTGGCGAAGGACTACTACGCGCTGCTCGGCGTGCGGCGCGACGCCGGGCAGGACGAAATCAAGCGGGCCTACCGCAGGCTGGCGCGCGAGCTGCACCCGGACGTCAACCCCGACCCGGAGACGCAGGACAAGTTCAAGGAGATCACCCAGGCCTACGAGGTGCTGTCCGACCCGGACAAGCGCCAGATGTACGACCTCGGCGCGGACCCGTTCGCCTCGGCCACCACGGGCGCCGGGGGATTCGGCGGGTTCGGCGCGGCCGGGTTCCCGTTCAGCGAGTTCGTGGACGCGGTCTTCGGCGCGGCGGGGCAGACCGCGGGCCGCGGCCCGCGCAGCCGCTCGCGGCGCGGCAGGAACGCGACGATCAGGATCGAGCTCGACCTGTCCGAGTGCGCGTTCGGCGCCACCAGGGAGCTGACCGTGGACACGGCCGTGGTCTGCCCGACGTGCTCAGGCGAGGGCACCGCGCCGGGAACCCACCCGGTGACCTGCGACGTCTGCGCGGGCCGGGGTGAGATCAGCCAGGTGCGGCGGTCCTTCCTAGGCCAGGTGATGACCACCTCGGCCTGCCCGGCGTGCGGCGGCTTCGGCACGGTGCTGCCGCGGCCCTGCCCGGAGTGCGACGGCGACGGCCGGGTGCGCACCAGGCGCACGATGAAGGTGCGGATCCCGGCCGGCGTCGAGGACGGGACGCACATCCAGCTGGCCGGCGAAGGCGAGATCGGCCCGGGCGGCGGCCCGCCAGGCGACCTGTTCCTCGAGGTGGTGCAGCGCCCGCACGCGATCTTCGAGCGGCAGGGGGACGACCTGCACTGCACGCTGACGATCCCGATGGTCGCGGCCGCGCTCGGCGCGACCGTCTCGGTGGAGTCGCTGGACGGGCCTAGCGACGTGGACATCCGCCCGGGCACGCAGTCCGGTCAGGTCATACCGCTCTACGGGCTCGGCGTGAAGCACCTGAGCGGCAACGGCCGCGGCGACCTGGTCATTCACGTGACCGTGGAGACGCCGTCGCGGCTGGACGCGGAACAGGAGAAGCTGCTGCGCGAGCTGGCCAAGCTGCGCGGCGAGGAGGCCCCGCCCGGCAAGTTCCAACCAGGGCAGCAGGGCTTCTTCTCCCGCCTCCGCGACGCCTTCAACGGCCGCTGACCCGGTTACACCCCGCCCCAACCCCTCGCGCCCCAACCCGAACAACCGCCCGCGCCCGAACCGACCCCGCGCCCGCTTACGCCCCAATCCACCCCACAATCCGCATACGCCCAATCCACCCCACAATCCGCATACGCCTGCGCGGGGGCTTGGGGTGTTCCCGGTCGTCAGTCGGTGCCTAGAGCGCACCGAACACGACCGGTCACACCCCGGCGCGCCCGCTTGCCTTGCCAGTCGGCCGGGCGTTACCAGCGGCCGGTGCGGCTCAGCATGATTACTGTGGCCGCCGCGCCGGCCGTTGAGGTGCGCAGGACTGTGGGGCCTAGCCTTGCTTCGAGTGCGCCCGCTTCCTTCAGCGCCTCGCGCTCGGCGGGGCTGATGCCGCCCTCCGGGCCGACCACCAGGACGATCTCACCGCTCTTCGGCAGCGGCAGGATGGACAGCGGCGTTGCCGCGTCCGCCGCTAGCACGACTGAGCAGGCCGCGGCCGACATGCGCTTTGCTATCTCGGGCAGCGTGGCCGCGCCTGTTACCTCGGGGAGCCAGGCGCGGCGGGACTGCTTCGATGCTTCCCTGGCTGTGTTGCGCCATTTGGTCAGGGCTCGCTCGGACCGTTCGCCTTGCCAGCGGGTGATGGACCGCTGCGCCGGCCAGGGGATTACGGTGTCGACGCCGACCTCGGTCATTAGCTCTACTGCCAGGTCGCCGCGGTCGCCTTTGGGGAGCGCCTGGACGACCGTGATCCGCGGGTCCGGGGGCGGCACCGTATGGGTCTTGCGTATCTCCAGCACAACAGAGTCTCTGGCGATGGACGTGACCGTGCATTCGGCGAGGGTGCCGGCGCCGTCGCTGAGGTCCGCGCGCTCGCCGGGCCGCAGCCGGCGGACGGCCGCCGCGTGGCGCCCTTCCGGGCCGGACAGCGCGACCATGCCTGTCGTCAGCTCCGTTGGCGCCACCAGGAAGACGGGCGGTCCCGCGATCGGGACATGCGAGTCCATGCCGCCAGGCTAGCGGCTGGCCACCGCGGGCTTATGCGTTCGGGGACGGTGTGCTGGACGGGTTCCCCTGGTCCGAGCCGCCGCTGCCTGTGCTCCCTGAGGGTGATGGAGTCGGGCTGGTCGGCGTCGGGGAGGTGGGCGCCGGGCTGGTCGGCGCCGGGGAGGTGGGCGCCGGGCTCGTGGGCGCCGGGGAGGTGGGCGCCGGGCTCGTGGGCGACGGGGAGGTACCTGACGGGGTGGGCGACGGGGAGGTACCTGACGGGCTCGGCGACGGCGACGGCGTGGCAGTCGGGGACGGGGACGCGCTCGGCTGCCCGCAGTCAGACGAGGACGAGTACGGGATCGTCGTCACGATCGTGGCAGGGCCTCCAGGTCCCTGAGCACCGGGGGGTGGGGAGGTCGCGACGGTGACACCGGCGCCCGGGGCGCTGGTGGTCGCCGTGGCGGCGGGGGAGGGCGTGCAGCTCGGCTTCGGCTTCGCGCTTGGCGATCCCGTGGTAGACCCGGATGTCGGGGCGGCGCCGCCCGTGCCGCTCGAGCCGCTCGACAGGGTGTGTCCGTTGCCGGTCGTCGAGCCGCCGCCGTGGCCGCCCGACGTGCCCGAGGTCTGCCCGCCGGTCAGCACGGTGCTGCTGACCTGGACGATGGCCTGCCGGAACGGCGGAATGGCAAACGAAATGCCGACGATGAACGCGATGCCGGCCAGCACGGCCACCGGCCGCAGCCACGTGGTCCCCGCCTCGCGCAGCTTGCTGACGCTCTCCCACCAGCCTGGCCTGGACCCGCCTTCGGCCAGGTCAGGTCCGGTCTCGCCGGCAGCCGTCGGCTGCGGCAGCCGCCGCAGCCGCGGCCAGG
>NZ_JASIAL010000197.1:0-3338 GCF_030042015.1 Trebonia sp.
GGCCCCAGCCGCCCCGGCCCCGGCGCGTCGCCCTGTCATGACGGTCGCGCCGCCGTCGCCCCCGCCGGCCGCGCCGCCCGCGCCGGCCGGGGACGAGCCTGACGAGGTGCCCGCGTGGGCGACCAAGGCTCTCGAGCAGCTGCTGACCGTGACCTACTGGCTCGACCCCGGCGAGCAGGGAGAGCCGTTCAGCACCACGGTCAGGTTCACCGGCCAGCGGACGGACGTGTCCGGGAAAGCGCGCCCTGGCGACACGTTCACGCACGAGGAGACCGTCGAGGCGGTCCTCCCCGGAAGCGGCCCCGTCGCGATCACCGCCGAGGTCCGCGGAATCACCCCGGGGACCTGGTCGGTCACCGCGCGGCCGGTCACCCGCGCCGTCGCCGGGCGGACCCAGCCAAGCCCGCGGCCGGAGGCGGCCGCCTCCGGCCGGGTGCCGTGGCCGCGGCGGGTAGCGGTCCCCGCCGATCCGCGGGGGACGGTCCGCACCACCATCCTGCTGCGGTCGAAGGTGCCAGGGATCATCCGGTACGCCTACGCGATCTTGGTGTCCCTCGGCGTCCTCGTCGGCCTCGGCATCGAGGCGCTGCTGCTTTCCACCGCTGATTACACGTTGCTGCGCCCGATGTTGTTCTCGGCGGGCGCGGTCGCGGCCGGCGTCGTCGGCGGGAAGACCTGGTACGCGGCGGTGCACCAGGGCAAGAAGTGGGACGGCTGGTGTATCCAGGGATTCGTCGCCGGCGCCGCGGTGGTGGTCGCCGCCGTGGCGATCGCCGGCCCCGGCCTGCCGAAGGGCGCCTTCCTCGCCGCTGCCACCCCCGCCCTGCTGATCGGCATGGGCATCGGCCGGCATGGTTGTTTCTGGGCGGGCTGCTGTACCGGGCGCGTGACAACGTCCCGCTGGGGGGTCTGGTCGTCGGACCGGCGGCTGGGCTGCCGCCGCATGCCCGTGCAGCTGCTCGAAGCCTGGACGGCGCTGACCGTCGGCGTGGTGTCGCTCATCGTCGTGCTGCTCGCGGGCCTGCCCAGGTCCGGTCCCGTGGCCGTCGCCGGGCTCGCCGCCTACACGCTGATCAGGCAGGCCATCCTCGGCCTTCGGGACGAGCCGCGGCAGTGGCGCTACGGTCGCCCCGTCACCGCGGCGCTCGCGGCCATCGCGCTGATCGTCGGCATTGTGCTCTTCGCCGTCGCCTAGCCGGCCAGCCGGGGGTGACCTCGGGCCTGCCGTCGTGCTGTGATGGATCGCGAATAGCCGATCCCAGCACGGGACCGACACGTGGAGGAAAGACACGTGGAAGTGATCAACCATGGCCTGTCCGGGCGGACGATCGTCGTCACCGGGGCCGCGCGCGGCCAGGGCGCTGCCGAGGCCGAGCTCCTGGTCCGGGCCGGGTCGCGAGTCATTGGCGCGGACATCCTGGACGACGAGGGCGCGGCCCTGGCGAAGCGCCTCGCCGCCGCTGGTCCTGGCCGAATGGAATACCGCCATCTCGACGTGAGCCGCGAGGAGGACTGGGCCGGGCTCGGCGATTACCTGACCGCGGCCGGCGACCCGCTGCACGGCCTCGTCAACAACGCCGGCGTCCCCTACCGGGTCCGGCTGCTCGACATGGACACGGCGGAATGGAACCGCATCCTCGCGGTCAACCTGACCGGCGCCATGCTCGGCATCCGCACGCTAGCTCCGCTGATGCCGGACAACTCCGGCGCCTCCATCGTCAATATCGGCTCGATCGCCGGGCTGACCGCCCATTTCGCCGTCGCCTACACGGCGGCCAAGTGGGGGCTGCGGGGCCTGACCAAGGTCGCGGCGCTCGAGCTCGCGCCCCGCGGGATCAGGGTGAACATCGTGCACCCGGGCCCCATCGACACGCCGATCCTGGACGGCGCGAACCCGGTCTTCCTGCGGGCTTCGATGGAGCAGACGCTCCTGCTCCGCAACGGCCGGCCGCAGGAGGTGGCCGAGGTCGTGGTCTTCCTGCTCTCTGACCGCGCCTCCTACATCACCGGGGCGGAAATCCCCGTCGACGGCGGGCACAGCTCTCACGGCGGCACCAAGTCCATCGTCGACGCCATCGACCGCGCGGACGCCGCGACGGCCGCGACGGCCGGGACGGACCGGTAACCGCGATGCCGAACCTGCCCGGGGGCTAAGCTCAGCCGCTGTGAACCCTGTTACGGAACCCGCCGGGAACTTGCGCCTCGTCGTGGGCTTTGACGGGTCGCCGCCCGCCACCCGGGCACTCGACGCCGCGGTTGGCCTGCTGTCCGGCCGCCCCGGCGAAATCATCGTGCTGTACATCGCGCACCTGGCCGCCGTCGACATGCTGTCGGCCGATGCCATAGCCGAAGTGGAAATCGGCTTCGACGAGGTCGAGCGCGACCTGCGCGCCCAGGCCGGGGAGCAGCTGCGCGGGCGGGAAGAGCGCTGGAAGTTCGAGCGGCGCCAGGGGTTGATCCCGGAAGAGCTGATCGCGGCCGCCGTGCACGTTCGCGACGCGCACGCCGACGACATCACGGCGATCGTGGTCGGGAGCTCGTCCAGCGCCATGCACCGCGTTGTCGGCTCCGTCGCCGTCAGCCTGGCCCGCCGGTCGCCGGTGCCCCTGGTGGTCGTGCCCTAGCACGGCCCTATTGCAATCTCGGAAGTTGAGGGGCCGCGTCGCCGCTCCCTCGGGTGCACGTCACCTGGCCAGCCGATGTGGGTGTGAGCAGTGCGGCAAGGGCGTGCCGGGCTGGCCGGGGCGCGGGCGGCTGTCCGGCGGCCGTCTCAGATTGTGGGACGGCATCGGGAACTTAGGACCCGGGCCGCAGGTTTATTGTCCGTTTTATGCCGATTTCCGGATGCCGCTCGGGTCCTATCTTGGCCAGCGCCCGCGGACCGCGCCCGGTATGGGTGATTTGTCCGCCGCTGCGTGTGCAAGCGGTCGCAGGGAAAGGGTCTGAGGCTTGCCGCCGGTCCACTCGACGAACTGACCGGACGGAGCGTGCTGACCGGCCTAGTCCGGCACCGACAGCGACAGCCCGAACTGCCCGGCCGGGTCGGTCCACCAGGAGCGCAGCGCGAACCCGGCCGCGGCCAGCTCACGCTCGACCCCGGCGCGGCGGAATTTCGCGGACACCTCGGTGCGCATCTCCTCACCGGCCGCGAACGCGACGGTGAGCCCGATCGCCGGCACGCGCACCCGCTGGCCGGCCGTCGAGCGCAGCCGCATCTCGATCCACTCGGCGGCCGCGTCCCAGACCGCGACGTGCTCGAACGCGTCCAGGTCGAAGTCCGCGCCCAGTTCGGCGTTGAGCACGGCGAGGACGTTCTTGTCGAACGCGGCGGTCACCCC